>JBAZPZ010000014.1:0-33343 GCA_041645495.1 Fidelibacterota bacterium
TGTTCGATCGCGTCCAGCGCCGACTCGAATTTTTCCCGCGTCGCGCCGTATAATCCATATCGGCGCGGAATATGCGACAAAACCTCCGGCTTGGGCAATATTGTCTTCCGGTAATGCCCGCGCCCGTCGCGCGATTTCGCATCGACCGGATCATTCCACTTTAACCTGTCCGTCAGATCGAGAAAGTCTATCTCGTAGCCGAATTTCATTAGATATTTGGCGACAGAGAGCAGTCCGACCGGCTTCGCCCAGAGATCGAATGCGGCGAAGTCGGCTATCCAGGGATTTACAAGAAGCAAGCGCTGGTGTTTCATAGTAAAAATCTACAAGGAAAAAGCCGGATAAGAAAAGAGGAAAGACAAAAGAACGCGGCGGTGTGCGATTTCAATTCTTTTTTCATGTTTTTCGGTCTGGTAGTTTTTATATTTCTTTGTGATTTTACGGAAAATGAAAATTCATCATCTGCAACCCAAAACGCTGATTTCAATATTCCTGATTTTGGTCCTGCTTCTGTCTCTCAGCGCTTACGGCGAATATATTTCCCGACGACGAAGCGTTACTCGGATGATGTCCGTACTCAGTCAGGGACTGTCGGAAATTATCCGGAAAGCCGCCGTCAACGCGATTTTGAGTTACGATGCGGTCGAAACGGAGTTCGCCAGCCGCCAAATCGAAGCGCTACACTTGCTCGATCCGACCGATTTTTCTACCAAAGCCCTCAGACGTTTTGCCAACAGGCACGACTTCGATCTGGTTCAGATAATCGAGTCAAATGGAAGAAGTATTTCTTCAAACCAATCGTCGGCGTTGTCATTCCCACCCCCGATTGCGTCCAAACTACTCGGAAGCAACCTATCGGAGACAATTCTTGGCTGGCAATTCGACTCAACATTGACGACCAATTTGTTCGGAGTAGCGGTCAATTCCGGGAATAGATTCGTTGCTGTCGGTTACAGTCGGGCACGGCACTTACTGGATTTACGCAAAGAAACTGGCATTGGCTCGCTGATCAATTCCATCACGCAGGATTCCGGTGTTATATATATTGCCATTCAGGATTCGTTGGGAATCCTTGCGGCAACCGAGGCGGTCGATTCGCTCTCGTCCTTTCCTGCAGATCCGTTTATGCAAACAGTGATTCAAGAAAAATCCTTCCGGTGGCGTATCGATAACTTTCACGGCGAAAAAATCTTCGAGGGTATTTTACCATTCAATGTTCAGGAAGCTTCTTACGGCGTCATCCGCATCGGATTGAACTATCGGCCGATTCAAAACATTCAAACGGCGGCTTTGCGGCAGGTGTTCATCCGAATCGGTATCCTGTTTATTATCGGGTTCATTCTGTCAGTCTATTCCATTTCCTTACAAAATATTCATCTGCTGGAATCGGAAAAGAAACAGATTACAGATGAAGTCTATCGTCTGCAGTCGGACTTACGTCAGCGTGAAAAACTCAGCGCGATGGGAGAACTTGCCGCGGGTGTCGCTCACGAAATCCGAAATCCGTTGAATGCCATTTCAATGACAGTCCAGCGGTTGGCGAAGGAATTTCAACCGAAGGACGGTGAAGCGGAACAGATTCAACTCATCCAGCACGTGCGTAAAGAAATTGCCAGAATCGGAGAAATTATCAATCAATTCCTCGCATTTGCACGCCCCGCTCCTTTACAAAAATCATGGGTAAATGCGAACGAAGTTATCACCAAAGTCGTGAATATTTATCAGGCGACCTGCGATAGTCGGCGCATCAGGCTGATCTGGAAACGGACATCGCCGATAAAATCGTTCCTTGACAGCGATAAAATAACACAATGTTTGATCAACTTGCTTGAAAACGCCATTTCCGCAACGCCGGATGACGGACAGATAGAAATCACTTTGAATAAATCCCGGGGAAAAACTGTCTTTTCCATTCGCGACACGGGATCGGGAATCCCACCGGAAAATCTCTCAAAAATTTTCAATCTCTATTTTACGACCAAACCGGACGGCACCGGTTTCGGTCTCGCTCAGGTTTATCAAATCGTCAGCGAACACGGCGGAACCATAGATGTGAAGAGCAAGGAAAACCTGGGAAGTCAATTCATAATCACAATTCTCAATGAATAGGAGACGTGCATGTTGGATATGAATTTGGCAATAATCGACGACGACAAGGTTCAAAGGGACATTCTTTCCGGATACCTGAAAAAAATCGGTTGCCGGGTTTTTACCTGCGAATCCGGCACTAACTGCATCTCGATTCTCGAGAGACAGCCACTCGACGCGGTGATTACCGATTACCGCATGCCTGGTATGAACGGCATAGAAGTCCTTCGGCGGGTCAAAGAAATAAATCCCGAGATACAAGTTATCCTTTTAACGGCTTTCGGTACGATACAAGACGCTGTCTCCGCCATGAAGAGTGGCGCATGGGACTATCTGACCAAGCCGGTTGATCTTGACGAACTTGAAATGAAATTGCAGAAAATCGCCGGTCACAACACGCTAGTCCGTGAAAATCAACTACTGCGCAGTCAGCTTGCTGACAGCGCTCTTTCCACGGAGTTAATTTATAAAAGCCAATCTATCACCGATGTGTTAAACGTCGTCGCTCGTGTCGGCGACAGCAAGGCCAGCGTTCTGATTCAGGGAGAGAGCGGAACAGGAAAAGAGATGATCGCCCGCACGATTCATCGCGTTTCTTCCCGCCGTGACAAACCGTTCGTAGCTGTTAACTGCGCGGCAATTCCAGAAACACTTTTTGAAAGCGAACTGTTCGGACACGAAAAAGGCGCTTTTACAGGCGCTTATGAACGCACGAAAGGAAGGCTCGAAATCGCCGAGAATGGCACGCTTTTCCTCGATGAGGTCGCCGATATCCCATTGAATTTTCAGGTCAAACTCCTGCGCGTTGTTCAGGAAAAGGAATTTCACCGGTTGGGTAGTTCCCAAACCCTGAAAGCCGATGTGCGACTCGTTTCGGCGACCAATAAAGACATTCAAAAAATGGTCGATTCCGGGGTTTTCCGCGCAGATCTGTTTTTCCGGCTAAACGTCATTCCCATTACCATCTCACCACTGAGAGAACGACGCGAAGATATTTCGCCGTTGGTCACTTATTTTATTCAAAAACACTCCGCGCTGAACCGTCGCACGATCAAAGGTATTTCCGCCGAAGGAATGAATTCATTAATACGGTACGACTACCCGGGGAATGTCCGGGAGTTGGAGAATATCATCGAACGCGCGGTGATCTTATCGCGCACTTCGGTCATCACTACCGACGACTTACCATTGAAATCGACTGAAGAAACCGATTTGATGCCGACCGATTCGATGACGAGCCATGTAGAACATTTGGAAAAGCGCCTGATTGCAAAAGCGCTCGATCAGACACATAGTGTCGTCCTTCAAGCCGCTAAATTATTAGGTGTTTCCGAGCGAATTCTTCGCTATAAGATTGAGAAATACCAACTGCTTCCTAAATGACTGCAAGAAGATACAGATATTCGACAATTTTGTCGAATCCCCTACAAAACTGTTGGATAAAATCGATCCGGGACAATCGATGATATGTCATAAAAATATTTTTTTCCCCGACGAGAAATCGGCTTTTCGGGTTCTCAACTGTCCGGTTGGCACGCCAGTTGACTTAATGTAAGCCGGAATTTGAAATTGAGAACAACAAACAAAAAGGAGAAAAAATGAAAAAACTCAATTTAATCGCAATGCTCGCCTTGAGCGCCCTTGTCATTCTGGTAACCACGCCAACTCAAATGAACGCTCAGACGACAACCGGACACGGAAAACACTTCGTCGATGTCAACGGCGACGGCTACAATGACAACGCTCCCGATGCGGACGGCGATGGAATCCCGAATGGTCAGGACCCCGATTACATCAGCACTGGAGCCGGCCGCGGAGCAAGTCGCAAATTCGTCGATGCGGATGGCGACGGCTTTAACGATAATGCTCCCGACGCAGACGGCGACGGTATTCCGAATGGTCAGGACCCCGATTACCAGCGGCCGAGCAACGGTACGGGAAGTCAGCAAGGACAGACCTCCGGCAACGGACAGCGCGGAAACCGGAGATACGGATCCGCAAGCAGCCAATCCACCGGCACCTCCACCGCGATAACCTGTGATGGCACCGGAGTCGGTACCAAGAGTCAGGCCAGACAAGGCGCAGGCAATCGAAAAACAGGTAACAAATAAATCCTCAGTTGGTCGGCGCATCGTGCGCCGACCAACCTGTTTTTTACGGAAGATGAACCGATCAACCAAAAAGGAGAGTAAAATGAAACCGATCAAACTGCTACTTTGGTTTTTTGCATTTATAGCCATTACACGGGCACAGTCGCTATCCAAACCGCGCGGTTTTGTCGATGTAAACCGTGATGGAATCAATGATTGGTTTCAGGACGCCAATGGTGACGGTATCAATGACGTGAACAACCAACCCTATCGTCACTCATTCCACTTTGTCGATGAGAATAAAAACGGGAGCAACGATCTTTTCACAGATGAAGACGGCGACGGCATCAACGACCTCGACGCGCGCTATATCGACACCGACAAAGACGGGCAGTGCGAAAACGTCATCGATTTTAATAACGACTGGATAAACGATATTACCGGTCTGGTTTATAACCGCCGCGAATTGGGTGGCGGACGCTACGGATTTATCTGGGAAGAAAACGGAAAGCGCAACGGAAATTTCATAGACAAAGATGGAGACGGACAGGACGACCGCTACGGAAATGCCGGTGAAATGAGACAGGGACGAATGGATCGCTTCATCGATTCGGATGGTGACGGTGTCTGCGATCAGCGCGGATTTACACGACATCGCAAACAGAGTGGACGGCAAAAGGGGAAACCATGAATTCAATTGGCACATTTCGCATCTCTTCCTTCATTCTGTTTTTCACTTCTATCACTCTAAGCCAATGGAACATTTCTCTCGATACGTTTGCCGGCCATGATAAAAATCTGATACGCACATACAATCCGATCGAGGATCAGATCGTCATACCTCAGGTTGAGTTATCCTACACCGGCAATCAATATGAGGTTTATTACGACGGCAGTTTTACACAAATCGTCAACAATAATCAATACAATAATGCCGTTCATGCGATCGGTTTTGACTTTTATCGGGATACAGACCGTTTTCACCAGACCTTCGGTTCAGATTACTCAATCCGAATAGACCGGGAAGAGTACCAATATTTCGACTTTCGTGAAGTCGGCGGACATTATCAATTCATGCTGAGTCCTGCCGATTGGTTTATCCTGAGAGGAGGCGTTACCGCCGATTATACACAATTTCCACAGGAAGAGGCCTGGAACCATTACGAGACCGGATTGTCTCTCGATCAGAGATTCTTATTACCCACACGGAGTACTCTCCTGTTTCGCCTGAATTACTTGTACCGTAATTTTTCACCGTACCAGCCGGATTCTGCCGATCAGAATAACACATCTGCCGATGAACTTCCCGCGCTCTGGCAAATCGTCGGGGCTTTCCGATTCGCACAGTCATTCGGCGAACACTTTGGCGGTTACACCGAATTGGAATACCGGCACAATCCATCCCAGAGCAATCCTTACCAGATCGATCTGGTCAGTTTCAGCCCGATCGACGATTACTTCGGATATTCGGGGTATAGGTGGAATAGCACCTTGAAATGGAAAATTACACCTCGATTCTGGAGCAAAGTCGATTTCACACTGTACCGCAACACCTATCTGAATCGCCCAATTTATGCGTACGACTTCGAAGCCGGAACATGGATTACCGATACGGACGGAAACTACACCGTCATCGGTGACACCCGGGAAGACCGCGGCCGCACCACCGAACTATCCGCCGGCTATAAACTGAACAACCTTTTCGAAAAAGCTTCCTCTCTGGAACTTGCAGGCGCCGTAACTTTTTTCAACAACCGGTCGAACGATAAATATTTCGAATACACAGATGTTTTATATGGCCTGAGGGTAAGTTATAATTTGCAATGGTAGCAGGTTTTGCCGGACGCCTATTTGCTTTCTCATTGCCGCCCCGCGCGTAACGGCTCCCGGCAAATTCAATCACTCAAACCGATTTCTCCCCAAATGAGACCTGCGTTAATCCGGAGGCTGTTTGTCCGTTCATAGGACATTCGGCGTAATGAATCCTATTCACATAGTTGGCAAGTTTTCTTAACTTCCGCCGTGTTTTTTGCAGAAGGAGCAATTATGAAAAAGTGTGTATCGGTCTTATTATTTATTGGAATGTTTCTGGGATCGGCATGGGGACAACAGATTAACGTTCTCAAGACCGTTGTCGTTTCCGACGGTCAGACTCAGAACTTTACTTCTCCGCAATTTAGCCCGGACGGCTCGAAGATCCTGTTTTCGGAGGCGGGCTTCAAAGGTTTGTGGCTGTACGATGTGAATCTAAAAACAATCGCCCAGATCAACGATCTGCCCGGTGCCGGATACGAACCGGCATTTACCAAAGACGGCAAACAGATCATCTTCCGGACGGATAATTACATCAAATACAAACGATATTCCTCGCTGGCGGTTCAGACGATTGCCGATAAACAGATCGATTACATTGCCAAAGATGTGCGCTTCCTGTCTCCGGCGTCTGTGCTGGAAGATCAGACGATCGTTTACCGGAAAGGCAACGAAGTCGCGGCATACAACACAAGCCGGAAGGAAGCGCTTCAGGCGAAAGCCGCGCAGGAAACATACGGCTTTATTGAAGACGAGAAAATCGTTCTTGTCATCGATGGCGTTCGTAAAGAGATAAAACCGATGGGCGATAACAATTACATCTGGTTCTCGCTGTCGCCGGACAAAACGAAAATGCTGTTCACGGTCGCGGGCGGCGGAACGTTCATCACCGATCTGGCTGGAAACGTACAGGTCAGACTTGGCAAAGCCAATGCGCCCAAATGGTCGCCGGATGGCAAGTGGATTTTATACATGTTCGATGAAGACGACGGCCACACGATGACCGCATCGGACATCTGGGCTGTCACCAGCGACGGCGCGCGTAAAGTTCAACTGACCAAGACTGCCGCCGACATCGAGATGTATCCGGTATGGTCGCCTGCAATGGATAAGATCGTCTATGAAACTTTCGGCGGAAAGATCGCCTACATGAATATCGAGATTACGGACTGAGGTCAACCCATGAAAACAACATCAAGAATACTTTTCGCTTTTACATTCGCATGGTCGTTTTTAACCGCTCAGGATTTAACCGGATATAAATTCTGCATCGATCCCGGACACGGCGGGCACGAATCCGACGACCGCAACATGGCTTACGCGAATTTCTGGGAGTCGGAAAGCAATCTCAGCAAAGCTTTTCTGCTGGATACATTACTCACAAATATGGGAGCTACCGTCGTTCTTACTCGATACGGTAATAATGATGATCCACCAACGGAAGATTGGGGTACGACCGATGATCCATCCCTTTCGCAACGTGCGGCGGTTGCCAATGCCTGCGGAGCCGACCATTTCCATTCGATTCACAGCAACGGCTACAACGGCGAATCGAATTATACGCTGATACTTTATCCCGGCGCCACCGGCGACCCGAGGATCAACGGTATTTCCGGTTATCCTTCCAGCCCGATCGAACTGACCATCTCTACCCAGATGGCTACTCAGATTTATTCGGCAAACCGCACGACATCCAAAACGACAGCCGGAGACTGGACATTTTACGGAACCGGCAGACCTTATCTTGGCGTGTTCAGAACGCTGGTTATTCCCGGCACACTATCCGAAGGTTCGTTCCACGATTATCAGCCGGAAACGTGGCGCCTGAAGAGCGGCAGTTATCATGATAACGAAGCGTGGGCGATCGCCCGGACCTTCGCGCTTATTTTCGACAGCACCGATTTTACGACGCACAATCTGGCGGGCATCGTCCGCGACGCCTATGAAAAGGTCGATTACACCTACATCACAACGAACGACAGTTATCTGCCGGTCAACAATATTACCATTACGTTGAATCCGGGCGGAAACGTATTTCACGGCGACGCGCAGAACAACGGCTATTTTCTGTTCGACAGCCTCGAGGCTGGCACATACGAACTCATCGCCACGGCGGAAGGATATTATCCGGACACGGTTTCGGTGACCATCGGCTCCTCCTTCTTCAATTTCAAAGACTTCAGATTGGTTTCTAACGTCCCGCCCTATATTGCATCATCCACTCCGACGGCAGGATTCGTCGATTTCCCGGCGTGGAATCCGATCGTGATCACGTTCAGCCGCCCGATGGATACCACGCTGACCAAAGCCGCCGTTTCGATCGATCCGAACATTCCGCTCAAATTCACGTGGACCGGAACGACCAAACTCAGCATCACTTCCGACAGCCTCGGCTACCTGACCGCCTACACCTTAACGATCCGGAATTCCGCGCAGGACATCCTCGGACATCCGTTAGACGGTAACGGTGACGGAGTTGGCGGCGACGATTACAGCCTCTCATTCACGACCGGCCCGGAAGACATGACCGCGCCAAAGATCGTTTCCAATTATCCGGCCTACAACACTACGGGTCTCGATCTCTACCCGATCATCAGCATCTGTTTTGACGAGAAATTGGACACCGCATCACTGACGGACGATTATTTTCTCTTGCTGAATTATCCCGCCGGCGACACGATTCCCATAACGATCAAACATTATTATGTCGGCGACCGGAGCGTCGTCCACATGTTCCCCAAACAGGTTTTGACAGCCAACACGATCTACAAACCTCAGGTATTGGCCGGACTGAAGGATTTGTTCGGAAATACCATGACCACCAAGAAATTGATGAGGTTCGTCACCGGTACGAAAGACTGGACGGTCACGACTATCGACAATCTCGAAGCCGGTTTTACCGATAACTGGTGGACGCCAACCAGTAGCGGCAGTACGGTAGGTGTGAAACCCACATCTGCTAGAACACCGAATACTGAAATATATAATTTGGGCGGTATCGGTCAGCAATCCATGAAACTCTATTATAGTTGGGATTTAAGCGAATCTTCATGGTTATTACGTCTTGTGTATAAAAGTGGCTCTTCAATACAGAATATAAATTTTAAATCGAATACAGCTTTACAAGCTTATATTTTTGGTGATGGCAGCGGGAATCAATTCCGGTTCGCAGTTGATGAGGTCGGAAGTTCATCTGCCAGTGAAGTTTCAAAGTGGTATACAATTGATTGGATTGGATGGAAATTGATTGAATGGTATTACGATGATCCAGAAAGTGTCGGTGCCTGGATAGGAAACGGTATATTGGACGGGACATCGTACCGATTTGATAGTATTCAACTAACTTATGTTTCAGGCGCATCTGATTCGGGATCAATTTATTTTGATGATCTTAGAGTTGTAGCACTTCAGGAAGTGAACAGTATAAAATCAGATGAATTAATACCTGACAAATTTACGCTTGATCAGAATTATCCCAATCCGTTCAATCCGACGACCACGATTGCGTTTACATTGCCGCAGGCGTCCAACGTCCGGATCGAGATATTCAACGTGCGCGGAGAAAAGATTCGCACCCTGACGAACGAGCGCTACAACACCGGTTACTGGTCGGTCAACTGGGACGGCACAAACTCAGCCGGCCTGCAGGCGCCGAGCGGCGTCTATTTCTACCGCACGATCACCGACATGGGCATTCAGGTCAGGAACATGATGTTGCTCAAATAGGTGATTGGGTTGGATTCGGTTAGAATAGGTTGATTATGTTAAACAGGTTGATTGGGTTGGTGGAGCATGTCCGCATTTAGCAGATTCCGGGTTCAAGGTTCCGTGTTCCATGTTTCCCGTCTGTTCAGGTCTCACGTTGATATCTGTTGGTAATGCAAAACGTTGAGTCCAAAACGCCAACGGCGCAAACCCATACCAGCCCGGGGCAACGCCCCGGCACAAACACACCCGTAACCCGTAACCCGTAACCCGGTTCCCCCAAGCCACCTGAAGATGTCCTCGATACCCTTTGGAGATGTCTTCGACTTCCTCCGGATGTTATCCACAACACCCTCTGCTGTAGCCATCAATACCGGTTGTTGTAGGGTGCAAGTGGTTATGTTCTTTCTCAAAGGGACTTGTGGTCGCGCACAGATATACCTGTTGGCGGCAACAAAGGCATACGCGGATGTCCGCAAGTACTTCAGGAGGTGGAGCGGCATTGGGGCGTTTGGCATCGGTCATTTGTTACTGGAAATCCCTATTCAACCGAATCATTCCGCTAAAAGTGGACAGGTTGCGAAACACGAAACATTAAACACGGAACGCTGTACTCGCCGGAGACGGACAGGCCTCAACCTGTTCCGGTAAATTCCAAAACCCAAATCCCAAACAATATCCAATGACCAAAATCCAAATGACCGAAACACAAGCCGCAACTTTACCCCAACCTTATCCCCACCTTACCTCAACTTTATCCCCATTTAACCCAATCAACCGAATCCTACCCAATCTACCCAATCAACCCAATTAACCGAATCCTACCCAATCTACCTAATCAACCCAATTAACCGAATCCTACCCAATCTACCTAATCAACCGAATCCAACCCAATCTACCTAATCAACCGAATCCTACCCAATCTACCCAATCAACCGAATCCAACCCAATCTACCTAATCGATCCGCCGATTGTATTACTTGCATGTGTTAATACGCTGATTTATATTTATCAGTGAATGCATTAATTAAATTGACGAGTGGGTCTGCAAAGCAGAGGAAAAGTGAGAGATTTCTCGGAGTCATTCAAATATTTTAAGGCGAGGGAGGCGTTATGCCGGAGGTTCATCAGAATCGATTGATTTCAAAAAAGCCCTTTATTCTGTTGTTTATCGTGCTGAGCCTGCTCGTTATCATAGGCGGCCGACTTTATTATCTGAATGAGGTCAGAACGATCCGCACCGAAAAACATAACGAACTCTATGCAATAGCCGACCTTAAAACCGATCAGATCGTTAGCTGGTTAAGAGAACGCAAGAGCGACGCTCTGTCGGTTGCCACCTCTCCTTTTTTTTCTCAAGGTGTAAATACATGGCTCGCAGACCGCAACAATTTGATCTTGCAAAAGCGGATCGTCGCCCGGCTAAAAATCGTACAGGGGCAACATAGATATGCCGATATTTTATTAGCGACGCCGCAAGGCAAATTACTGCTGGCGCTCGAACCGCAACAGTCGCGATTCGATCCGATAACCGTCAAACAGATCGTTGCCGCCTGCCGGACCGGAAAGGTTCAATTCACCAATTTCTATTACTGTTATCAGCATCAAAGAGTTCACCTCGATTTTATCGCGCCGATCGCGAACGGCGGTGAAAAGCCGTTGGCGGCGCTGGTTTTGCGCAATGCACCCGAGGAATATTTATATCCGCTGATTCAGAAATGGCCGACGCCCAGCAAAACGGCGGAAACCGTGCTCATCCGCCAGGAAGGCGACAGCGTGTTGTTCCTGAATAATCTGCGCTTCGGTCCGAACGCCGCCCTGCACCTGCGGATATCGCTCGCCGACACAAGTGTTCCCGCCGTACAGGCGGCGCTGGGGCGAACCGGCATTTTCGAAGGCAGAGATTACCGTGGCGCTCAAGTTCTGGCTCATCTGGGAGCGGTTCCGGGGACGAACTGGTTTTTATTAGCCAAAGTTGACAGACAAGAAATTTATGCCGATCTCAACAGCGAGCTGAGGTTATTTCTGGCGCTGGTTGCCGCTCTGCTGGTAATGATCGGCGTCGGCATGGCTCTGATCTATAATCAACGTCAGCGCGGCGTTTATCACGCTTTGTACAATGAGGAAAAGGAGCGCTATGCCGTTCAGGAAGAATTTCGCACAACGCTCTACAGCATCGGCGATGCGGTCATCACGACCGACCGTGTCGGAAAGATCAAGTTTTTAAATCCTGTTGCCGAAAAGCTGACCGGCTGGCAGGAGAAAGAGGCGCGGGGACGGAATCTCCTGGAAGTATTCAACATCGTTAACGAAGAGACACGGCAGGCTGTCCCGAGTCCGGTTGATAGGGTATTAAAGGAAGGATTGGTCGTAGGACTGGCCAATCACACGGTACTGATTTCCAAAAACAAACGGGAAATACCGATCGCCGACAGCGGCGCGCCGATAAAGGATGAAGACGGAGCGATAATCGGAGTGATTTTGGTTTTTCGGGATCAGACAGCCGAGCGCAATGCACAGAAAGCGATCAGGAATTCCGAGAAGCAATTCCGCACCATCTGGGAGAATAGCCGCGATGGGATGCGCCTCTGCAACGCGAATGGGATCATGATCCGGGTCAATCTCGCCTTTTGCCACATGGTTGGCAAGCCGGAGTCCGAATTGATCGGACAACCGCTATCGATTATTTATGATACCGATACCGCCGATCATATTCTTGCCAAAGACATCGAGCGCTTTCAATCCGGTACGATCGAGCCTCATTTCGAACGTCTTATGACTCTCCATGACGGGCGCTCCGTCTGGTTTGAATTGTCCAATTCCAAGGTTGAAATCAACGGTGAAAAACTGCAACTCAGCATTTTTCGGAATATCACTGATCGCAAGCTGGCGGAAAAGGATCTCGGCGAAAGCGAGGAACGCTTCCATTCGACACTGGATAGTATGATAGAAGGAGCCCAGATTATCGGATTCGACTGGCGCTATCTGTATATAAACGTTACCGCCGAAAAACATAACCGCCGATCCAGATGGGAGTTGCTGGGGAAAAAGTATATGAATATGTGGCCAGGGGCCGAACAAACCCCGTTATTCGGCATAATGAAGCGTTGCATGGAAGAACGAATTCCAGATCACATAGAAACTGAATTCTACTATCAGGACGGTTCGTCCGGATTGTTCGATCTATCCGTTCAGCCTATGCCGCAGGGGATTTTCATTCTTTCCGTAGATATTACCGAACGCAGGAAGGCGGAAGAACAGATTCGGTATCAGGCCGATTTGCTCCAGAACGTCTCGGACGCCATCATCGCAACCGATGCGGATAACCTGATCGCTATATGGAATCCGGCCGCGGAAACGATGTACGGCTGGAAGAGTGAGGATGTTGTCGGGAAAAAATTCCACGATGTTATCAGCCCGGAGTATCGCTACGAATCCAGAGAGGCGGTCTTTGAAAAGATAAACAGGGAAGGAACCTGGTCGGGTGAAATAGTTCATCACTCCAAAGACGGTAGCCCGCTGGCTGTTCTGAGTACTATTTCGGTTCTGAAAGACGCCATGGGTGATACAACCGGGTTGGTCTCGGTGAATCACAATATCACCGAACAGAAGCAGATGGAAGAGCAGTTCCGGTCGGTATGGGAAAAATCGCTGGACGGAATGCGTCTGACAGATAAAAATGGTACGGTTGTCAGAGTCAACGATGCCTTCTGCCGGATGATGGGAATCGACCGGTCGGAAATAGAAGGTCGGTCTCTGGCCGCTATCTATGCCGTGGAACGGCGGGAACACATCGAAAAGAAACATCGGGAGCGTTTTATTGCCCGAACCGTAAAACCTTACAGCGAACAGGAAGTAGTCCTCCGGGATGGCCGCAAGCTATGGATCGAAGTGACGAATTCTTTCTTCGAGTCCGGTAATAAAAAACCCATGCTTCTGGGCATTTTCCGAAATATTACCGATCGCAAGCAGAGGGAAGATGCAGTGCTGAAGAGTGAAGAAAAATACCACATTCTTGTCGAAAGCGACTTTGAGGGCGTTGAAATTACCCAAAATGATCGAATCATGTTCGCCAATACTCAGTTTGCCGAAATGCTGGGATATACACCGACCGAGATGGAGGAGGTAAAATTCACTAACATTTTTACCGAACAAGGATTAAAAGACCTATACGAACGGCAGAAAATTCGTCAATCTGGTAAACCTGTGCCAAATCAATATGAAACGACCTTTCTAAAAAAAGATGGAACCGTGATTGATGTGGAAATCAGATATAAAATTATTGATTACTTGGGAAAACCGGCAACTTTTGCTGTTATCCGCGATATCACCGCGCGCAAGCAGATGGAAGAAGCGCTGCGCGAAAGTGAAGTGCGTTTCCGGAGTCTGTATGAAAACACAGCAATTGGCATCTATCGTACCACACCCGCTGGGCAAATTCTGTTGGCCAATCCAGCGCTGGTGCAGATGCTGGGTTACGACTCCTTTACAGAACTTGCTCAACTCCATCTTATAGAAGAAGGTTTTGCGCCGGAACATCCGCGCCGGGAATTTCAGGAACGCATCGAACGGGACGGGGAAGTGCGTGGTCTCGAATCGTCCTGGAAGCGCAAAGACGGCTCCACTATTTTCGTGCGGGAAAATGCCCGACTGGTGCGGGATAAAAATAATAAACCGATTTACTACGAGGGTACGGCCGAGGACATCACCGCGCGCAAACAGGCGGAAGAGGCGCTGCGGAAGAGCGAGGAGCAGTTGCGCCAGACCCAGAAACTGGAAGCGCTGGGTCAATTGGCTGGCGGCATTGCGCACGATTTCAATAATATCCTCGCGATCATCATGGGGCATTCCTCACTGTTGAAGATGGGACAGCAAAGTCCGGACAAAGTACAACACAGTATCGAGACCATCGAAAAGACGAGTAAGCGCGGCGCCGACCTCGTCAAACAAATGATGACTTTAGCCCGCCGGAGCGAGCCGGTAATAGCGGCGGTAAATCTGATTAATATGATTACCGATACCGTCAAAATGTTCGGAGAAACCTTTCCGAAAGTGATCGTTTTTAAAACGGATTTTCAACTGTCTCTGCCCTATATACTGGCCGACGCCTCGCAGATCAATCAGGTTCTGATGAACCTTTGTATGAATGCGCGCGACGCCATGCCCCAGGGCGGAACTCTCCGGATTGCGGCTAAGCGCGAATCCGGTCAGGCGCTCCGTCAGCGGTGGACTGACGCCGTCGCCGGGCAATATGTCTTAATCAGCGTGAGCGATACCGGCGTTGGCATGGATCAGGCGACTGTCGATCACATCTTCGAGCCGTTTTTCACAACCAAAGGGCCGAGCAAGGGCACCGGTCTGGGAATGGCGACTGTGCACGGCATTGTCTCCAACCACCACGGCTTTGTCGAAGTTGAGAGCAAGCCCGGAGTCGGTACAAAAGTTATGGTGTACCTACCATCGCCGTTGCCTTCTGAAATATCGATTCCACGGGAGACAGAGAAACAACAAAAGATAAAGGGCGGCAGTGAGACCGTTCTGATAATCGAAGATGAAGAACTTCTCATTGAAATGCTGAATGCCGTCCTGAGCAAATCCGGTTACAAGGTTTTAATGGCAAAGGATGGCATGGAGGGTATCGAACTCTATACCCGCGAGAAAGATAAAATAGCGCTTGTTTTGACCGATATGGGACTACCGCAACTGATGGGCGATGCGGTCTTTCGCCGGATCAGAGAGATCAATCCGAAAGCCAAGGTTATTCTTGCCAGCGGCTATCTGAGTCCCGATAGTAAGTCGGAATTCTATAAAGCGGGGTTAGCCCGGTTTATCCAGAAACCGTTTATGCCGGTAGATATACTCAGGGCCGTTCGGGAAGTGCTGGATAGCGAATAGGGATCAGGTTGATGTCTCAGGTTTATATTGACAGTGCCATTGTTATTAGCCGGTTTCGGAGAGCCGGAACGACCTTCTTATGGAAAGGGACGCAATATGGAGTTTGAAGACCCCCGGGCAGAATGGCAGAAAATCTTCGACCAGATGGACGAACACGAAAGATTCTGGGCGGAAATGCGTAAAGTGAAGGTGGCGTTTGCATGGAAAACGGTGAAAAATATTGCGAATGCCGTCGTTGCTTTCATGTACCAGAAAGTCGAGCGCCCGGACCTGTTTTTCGAGATGAAACTGGAACCGGATGTCCTCCGCCACAGAATCGTGACCAATGAAGAGATTAACCGCTATGCCATGGAATTGTTTGACGATCTGTATGACTATATCTGCGAGTTCCGCGACTGTGACTTTCCGAAAGGTCGAAAACTGCTGTACAAAAAGATTGAATACCGCTTCTATTCCGAAGACAAAATCCGGGAAGGCATCGCGGCGTTTGAGAAAAATTGCCAATCGCTGACGCCAGAGCAACATGTCGTTTTGTGCGAATCATTCAGAGACGACGCCATCACGGATGATTACTATGCGAAATATGAGAAGTTAATCCATGACGAACTCAAGAAATTAGCGGTGGAATATTTCCCGGAAATCGGGGATATTAGACCCAACGGCATTCGTGAGATCGATTTTCACCTGTACATCAACATGATATGGATACGGGAGGAAATATATAAAATCATTGAGTAGGCACGAACTTTGGTCGCCTCTACCTGCCGGATGCCGGAAATCTCCGAAAGGCTCGCGCCGCTCCTGACGCACACTAAAAATAGCCTAATCCACCTAATTAATCCGCCGGTGGCGTACATCCCCAATCAACCTAATTAACCAATTCAACCTAATCAACCCAAACGATTTTCTTGGCGGAAACCGGATTTCGTCTTATTTTAGAGCGAATTTAGTGGGTTTATTTACAGGGGAAGTGAATTATATGGCATATTTCTTCTTCATCGACGAAAGCGGAATTGATAGACGCAATTCTCCGTATGAAGTCCTGTGCGGGGTTGCCATTGAAGACAGAGATTTGTGGAATATTGTATCTCAACTTAAAAATGTAGAAGAACAACTTTTAGGAACGCGCTACAGTGGACAGAAGCGAGAAATTAAAGGTAGCAAATTTTTAAAGAAGAAAGTGTTCAAGCAAGCCGCCTCGTTCGATTCCATCCATATTGATGAAAGAACACTCCTTGCAAAGCAGTGTATCGAGAATGGTTCGATTGCAGATAGGCGTCAAATGGCGGCTTTGTCACAATCTAAACTTGATTATATCAGAAAACTATTGGAAATCTGCTCACAGTTCCACGTAAAAATATTCGCGTCGATTTCGTCTGAACCTATCAGGGAAACAGACGATGAGGCTGATGGATTGCTTCGAAGAGACTATGTCTATGCGTTTGAGCGAATGTATTATTACCTGGAAGACAAGAAAAGAGAAGACCAGGGAATTATCGTTTTCGATGAACTTGAAAAATCGAAAAGTCATGTTCTGGTTTTTCAACTGGAAAACTACTTTAAAAAGACCGCGAAAGGGCGTACTCGTTCAGGACTGGTAATTCCCGAACCGTTTTTTGTTCATAGCGACCTAACAACGGGCATTCAAATCGCCGATATAATCGCCTACATCATTTCATGGGGATTCAGACTGAGAGGTATGACTAAACCTGTGAGACGTGAATTGGACGAATTTGTCAAACTATTAGAACCGTTAAAGTATTCTACAACAAGAGATGTTGAAGGACATCCGGACGCGCTTATTTGGAGCGTGATTTTCGTAAAATAAAAAAGGCAATGTCAGTTTCCCGGCAAAGCCTCCGGCATAGTATAGAGCTGTTTAGTCTATTTGCAAAGAAATATTTTTAGTACGCTATCTAACGATAAAACTACCCGCTATCACACAAACGATCCAATCAGAAGGAAAGGCAAAACGATTTTCTTGGCGGAAACCGGATTTCGTCTTATCTTGCCACCGATATGCAAATCGAGTCGATAAGGATTTTGATATGAATATAAACAAACTCGAAATAGCCAAAAACTGGTTGCCGCGCTATACCGGTATGCCGCTCAATCTGTTCGGCGAATTCGTTTTGCTAACGAATTTCCGGAACTATGTGGAAAATTTCTGCCAGAGGTTCAACTGCGATCTCTACGGAGAGGGACATCCGATGCAGGCGGCGACGAATTCCTCCGGATTGTCGATCATCAACTTCGGCATCGGTTCGCCAAACGCCGCGACGATCATGGATTTGCTGATCGCGGTCAATCCGTCCGGCGCTCTGTTTCTCGGCAAATGCGGCGGGCTGAAGCAATCGACGGAAATCGGCCACTTCATTTTGCCGATCGCCGCCATTCGCGGAGAAGGAACCAGCGACGATTATTATCCGCCGGAAGTTCCCGCCCTGCCGTCGTTCAAACTCCACAAATTCGTCTCCGAAAAAATCGTTCAACACGGTTACGATTACCGCACCGGCGTGGTTTACACCACGAACCGGCGCGTCTGGGAACACGATCAGCCGTTTCACGATCGCCTGCACAAAATGACCTGCATCGCCATCGACATGGAGACGGCGACGATTTTCATCGTCGGTCATTACAACGAAATTTCCCGCGGCGCACTTCTTTTGGTGTCCGATTTGCCGACGACGCCGGACGGCGTCAAGACCGAGGAATCGGACAAACAGGTCACGGCGGAATGGGCAAAAATCCACTTGATGATCGGCATCGAGGCGATGACGGAAATCGGCGTCAACGGCGAGCCGATCAAACATTTTCGGTACTAACCCTTCGATGAGGAAAAAAATAATCGTATATTTTGGCGGTTATGATTCGTAGTCACCGGAGGTTGAAACAATTTTTCCTGACGCTTGTCGCCTTACCCGCGCTGGTTTTGGCTATCGGGTTGGACGTCCCGGCAACCGATCCCGTTTATGATTTTCTGAAACGATTGGAAACGCGCGGGATCGTTCGCGGCGTGAACGACATGGCGTTGCCACTCACCCGCGATGAGGTTGTTGCGCTTCTTCAAAAAGTGGTGACGAGGGAAACCGAACTATCGGGCATCGAGAAGACGATCCTGCGGGAATTCCTCGCCGATTACCGCTATGAAACCGAACGCCAGACGTCGTCGCTCGATTCGATCGACGCTCCGTTTTATCGACAAGGTTATTTCCAACAATTCCCGGGGAAACTCTTTTCTCACGAGGACGGCATCGAGGAAAATCACCTGCTGATGTACGAAAAAGGCGATAATTTCTTCTGGTTCGACGTTGGCGCGCGCGCCCGGGTTGACTGGAAAGACAATCACCAGAAACAGATGGTCTCCGACCGGTATTTGTTCCGGGGCGCTCTGGGAAAGTCGCTCACCTTTAACACCTTTTTCGCCCGCATCATGAAAAAATACAATCCGTCGTTCACCGAGCCATACGATGAGGAGATCGGCAACTGGAGTATGTTTCAGGCGGACAGTTCGGTGTCGCTGGATGTCCTCCAGTCTTCGCTGGTTTATCATAACGAGCGGTTCGATCTCGGCCTGTATCGCCAACCGATTTCGTGGGGCGCGAGCGGAACGAACAACCTGATCCTGTCGAAAAGCGCGCCGATGTTTTCGTATATCGGATTCAATACGCGGTTCAAAGGCGTCAAACTGACGTTTCTCAACGGTTCGCTGATGAACGACAGTACACATGTCCGCTATTTATCAGTCGAAGAACGGAACCGTTCGAAGTACATCGCGGCGCACCGCCTCGACATTCCACTCTTTCGCGGGACGACGGTTGTCGGATTCAGCGAGATGGTCATTTACGGCGACCGTGATATCGAACTCTCATACGTTATGCCATTCGGATTTTTCTGGGCGTCGGGTCATTCGCTGGAAGACCGCGACAACATGCTGATGGCAATGGATTTCAAGACGACCTGCATTAAAAACGTAACGCTTTACGGCTCCGTTCTGATCGACGAAATGCGGTTCAGCGAACTCGGCAATCACTGGTGGGCGAACAAACACGCCCTTCAGGCGGGAGCGCGCTTTTCACCGACCGTCGCCTCGGTTCCTGTCGATATTCAGGCGGAATTTACCGCCGTGCGTCCGTGGACATACACCCACAAGACGCTGACAACGGATTACACGCAGAACGGCATCTGTCTCGGCTTTCCGTACGGCGCCAATTCGCAGGCGTGGTTTTTACGGATCGGCGCTAATTTCACGCGGCGATTGTCGGTTTCGGGACAATTTCTGCATCTGAAACAGGGCGTCGATGACGCGACGCATTACTGGGGCGGGAATCCGACGGTCAGTTACGAACTGCGCGATACGACATTCGACAATTCCACGAAATGGCTAATGGGCGACATTCAAACGACGAACCGAATGAAAGTCGTCTGCAATTATGAACTGTTCAACGATTTTTACATCAAGACCGGAGCGGAATTCAATGCCGTCGAACTGAACGATGAGCGGGAATCTCACCGATTCGGATATATCGAACTGGAAGTCAATTTTTAATGACAAATCTCATCGAGTTTTCCACCATTCTCGCGTTTCTCTATCTGCTGATCATGTTACTGATCGCGCTCGGCCTGATCTTTATCCGGATGACGCGGCGCATCCGTCAGACGCCTTCCGTTTCGGTCATCGTCTGCGCGCGAAACGAAGCGCCGGTTATCAGCCGCCTTCTCCAAAGCCTTGCAAATCTCCGCTACCCGGAAGACAAGTACGAGGTCATCCTGATCGACGACGATTCGTCGGACGGCACGCAAAACGTCATGAATTATTATGCCGCCGGAAAGGAAAACTGGAAAGTCCTTCGACACGATAAATCAACCGACCCGCTGAAAGGGAAAAAAGGCGCGATCACGCAGGGCGTTCGCGAAAGCCGCGGCGAGATTATCATGGTCACTGACGCCGACTGCGTCGTTCCACCGGATTGGATAGCGTCTATGGTCGCCTGCTTCCGACCAGGCGTTGGAATGGTTCTGGGACACAGTCCCATCGAGGTGCGGGAAGGATTCATGAATATTTACGAGCGATTCGATACGCTTTGCGAAGCGTCGGTCGCCGCCGCATCGACATATTACAACAAACCGACTCATGCAAACGGACGGAATCTGGCGTACCGGAAACAAGCCTTCGATGATGTCGGCGGATATAACAGCGGCGCGAACACCGATACCGGCGACGACTTTTTCCTGATGCAGAAAATCCGCACGCAGACGCGCTGGCGCTTTGCGTACAACACCGATCCCGCCAGCTTCGTCCTCACCGAACCGATGACGTTCGGGAAAAAATATATCCATCAGCAGCTTCGCCGGAACAGTAAGGCTTTCAATCTGACGATTCCGTTCTTTCTGCTCGGCATGATCGTTTTCTTTTTTCATGTGGTTCTGGCAATCTTGGTATTTTCGCCGTCGCTCTGGAACTGGCTCGGCATTTTGCTGATCTTCAAGTTTTTGTCTGAATTCATCGCGACGTATCACGGCGCCCGACTCTTCGGACAGGCCGATCTGCTAAAGTACTTTCCCGTCCTGTGGGCAATTTATCCCGTTTGTTACCTGACGTCGCAATTGGTCGGATCGCTGAAACTTTACCGGTGGAAATGAGCCGATCGTGAACCGCCGACCTGCAATATATTACATCAAAAACATCGCGGTTCTGGTGCTCAAATTAGCGATCAGCGTTCTGCTGGTTCGGATCGCCATGCGGAAGGTCGATCTTTCCGAACTCGGACGGATTTATGGAACGATTGACGCATTTCAGGCGTCGGCGGTTGCAATGTTCATTCTGGCGAACTGGTCACTCCAGATCGTTCGCTGGGGAATGATTTTGCGGAGCAACGGCGTTCCGGCAAGTTTTATTGAAACACTCAAATCGTATTTCATCGGCTATACGTTCCGCCTGCTGATACCGGGCGGCTACGCGGAATTCCTGAAAATCTATTACCTGAACGGAAAGCGGCGGCTCGGCTTCATCGCCTATGGCGTCGAGTTGATTACCATGGCCATTACACAGGTATTGGCGATGGCAGTCGCCGGGTTTTATCTTTTTCCCGGCCAGCGGATCGTCTTTGTTATCCTCGCTTTCGGCGCCGTTGCGACATGTGTGTTTCTTCCCTATTTACGAAAAATTCAATTCATCGGAAAATACGTTCCCGACCAAACCCTGCGGTATTCGCTGATCCTGCAATCCGGTTTGCTCACGCTCGTCTCACTCGTTGCGATCAACTGGCAATATCATTTCATCCTGAACTGGTCTGGTACGATTTCGTGGCTGTCGTGCGCGACGGCGGTGATTTTCATCCTCTGTTCGGGAAGCGTTCCGTTCACGTTTGCCGGTTTGGGCGTTCGGGAAAACCTTTCGATCTATTTATTCGGATTGTTCGGCGTCAAATCGTCAGTTGCTGTCGCGACGAGTTTGTTTATCTTTTCGACGAATTTCGTTTTGCCTGCATTAGTCGGGCTGGTGTTCATCCTGCTTCATCATGTCAAGCGGCGTGCGCTTCCGGTTCCAGTCCATTCGATTCCCCCAGAAGCTTAAAATTCCCATCAGCGCGACATAAAGCGGTTGAAATAAAAACCACAGGATGAAAACGCGGCGCAGTTCCGTCTGCCGAAATAATTGCGTTCCGCGCCACGCGACGACGCCTTCGCCGATCAATTTCAAGGCAATTAAAATGCCAAGCGGCGCTATTCCGACGATTCCTGTCAGCCAGCCGATGAAGTATCCGATCGGCGCGAGATTGGCGATGAATGTGGAAACGATCACGGTAAAAAACGGAATATTCAGATGAACCATGTAGTTCGCGTCGGTCGCCCACCTTGCCCGCTGTCGAATAAAACCAGCGATTGATGTGACCGGCCGGGTAGTTGTTATCGTTCGCGGATCGACTGCAAAGACAATCTTCGATCTCGCCTTACGCCGGACAATCTGCATAAAGAGCGAATCGTCGCCGCCGATCCGGTCTCGCAAATCGTCGTATCCGCCTACAGACTGAAATATCGATTTACGAAAAGCCAAATTATCGCCCGCACAGCCCCACGCCAATCCCAAATTCAGCGTCGCCTGTTCCGCCGTCGTCAACATCAGAAAATCCAGCGCCTGCAAGCGGTAAAATAATCTTTGATCGTATTGGAAACCGCAAAAACCCGCAACCATGCCGACTTCATCGTCAAAGCATCCTGCCATCGCCGAAATCCAACCCGGCCCAACCTCGCCGTCAGCATCGCTTGTCAGGATAATTTCCCCTTTCGCATGCTCGATGCCGATGTTCATGGCGGCTTTTTTATGGGTTAAATCTGTCGCAATGCCGCGGGTCGAAAGAACCTGCAGTTTAGGATTCGTCCGTGCGGCCTCGTTCAAGACCTCCAGCGTCCGGTCTTCGGACTCGTTATCGACGATGATAATTTCGTAGCGGTCGGCGGGATAATCCTGCTCGGCGAGACTGGCCAGCAGTCGATCCATCTGCTTTTCCTCGTTTTTCGCCGCAATGACGACGCTGACGAACGGGCGGTTGACATTTTTCGGTCGAAACGGATATCTCAGTCCGATCACATAGACGAGCAGAGACGCGCAGTAGATCAAAGAAAAAGCCAGCGCGATCCCGAAAATCACGCTCATGGCAGAATCCGCTTTTTAAAGGTCGAGGTTTTCATGAAGTAAATGCCGACTGGTCGTGAATATTTTCGATGAACACGATATTCTCGTCCCGCTCGGCCACCGGCGTTACGGCGACGAACCATTTCATTCCGAGATAAAACACGGCAATCGCCGCCACGATCAGCGCCGGATGCGTGTGTCCGTGAAATTCGTACCACGACAACGCGCCGTCCGGCAGATTGGAAAAGAGCACCGCAAATCCGTTGTTGATCGAATGCAGAAGGAGCGAAACCCAGATCGAGCCGGTCCGCCAGGCAATATAGCCGAGAAAAACGCCGATGATGTAAATCTGGACGATTCCCCACGGATTGGAATGAACCAGCGCGAACGTCAGTGCGGAATAGAGGGCGGCTTTCGTCACGTCGTTGAGCCGGTATTCCAGAATGCGCTGGAAAAATCCGCGGAAGAGCATTTCTTCGAACAGCGGCCCCAGAATCACGACAAAACCGATGATGACGAGCGCAGACTCGATGGAATCGATCGTCATGATCTTGTCGATCTGTTTGAAAATCTCCGGAGCCGGAAAGAACATCTGAACGAGCCTGTCCATCTCATCCATGACGACGACCATCCCGAGCCCGACGGGCAATATGGCAACGAGCGACTTCAACGAGACGGCTTTCATCCGGAAAAACGTACGATATGACGAGCCGAGTTTCCTGCAAAACATAGCCACCGGCAACAGCATCAGACATTCGCCGACCAGCAGTCCGAGATAGGTAGCGTCGTCGGCAGAATTCCCGGTTGTTGCCAACGATGCGATGAGAATTGCAGTTGTCATGCCGAAAATGACGCCGAAGATCAGCAAGAAAACTGCCGTTTTGGTTTTGGAAATAATCTCTGGCATCGTTTCTCCGGTCATTTCGCCGGGCTTTGTGCCCGATTTTCTGTCAATTTACGGAGTTGCTGTCGGATCGTCTCGTCAAATTTAGCATCGTAGCCGCGTTTAAAGAAAGACACTTTTCCATCTTCGGCGATCAAGACCAGCGTCGGCGTAATGGTGGCTTTGTATTTCCCGGCGATTCCGCTCCAACGGTCGATCAATATCGGAATCGACCATTTCATCGCGGTGACGTACGGTTTGACGGTTTCTTCCGGTTCGCTGATGTCGATCAGGTAAAATTCGACTTGCGGAAATTCCTGCCGAAGCGTGTGCAGAAAGCCGATTTCCTGCCTGCACGGAACGCATGTCGTGCTGAAAAAGCTGATCAAAATCGGCGTCCGTTTTTCGGGTTGAACTTTGGGACCGACCTTTTTGCTGAGGAAAAAATCGTCACCGCTAAGGTTTTTGGCATAAAACATCGGCGCGTTGTCACCGATGCACAAAACGTCGTTTGGAGTCGCCGCCGAGTCGGGTGCGACCGTCAGCATCAACGTCAGAAAAATGGTGGAAAGCGTGGTCATAGAATATTCAATTCCTGTTCCTGGAGTATTTCGTTTAACATAATACCGACGGAAATTGCAAGATTGAGCGATTCGCCGTCGCCTCTTTTTCGGATGGCGAAAACCGAGTCCGCCTTTTGCAGAATCTTGTCCGGTAGGCCGTGCGATTCACTGCCGAACGCCATCAGCCAGTTCTCACCGATCGTTTTGCCCTGCGGCGGAGCGCCGGACATGTCGGCGGCTAACAAACGAGCGCCGGTTTTTTCAACGATCTCCGATAGCGCGGGAAGATCGACTTCGGTAAAAATATTCAGACCGAAGAGCGCCCCCATCGAGCCGCGCACCGCCTTCGGATTGTACGGATCGACGGAACCGGGCGACAGCAGGATGTTACGGACGCCAAACCAGAGCGCAGTGCGGAAGATCGTTCCCAGATTTCCCGGATCGTTGACTTCCCACAGATAAATGGCCGGAACCGGCGCGACGGCAGTTTTTTCCAGACGATTGTCCGGAATCAGTCCGACCGCCAAAATTCCTTCCGGAGATTTCATCGCGCTGATTCGTTCCATGTCTTTGGCGGAAACGATCGCGATTGGAACCGTATTTTTCTTGAGGAACATCGCAATTTCGGGCGGAATATTTTCCGACATTTTCGCGGTCGCGATCAGACTCTTGACGGGAAAACCGGCCGAGAGCGCCGATGCGACGAGTTTGACGCCTTCGATCAGAAACTGACCGGATTCATCGCGGTATTTTTTCTGTTCAAGCGCGCGCAAAAAGGAAATTTCGCGGCGGCCGATCGCGTCGCTCATTCGAGATATTTCTCCTGAAATTCGTGCACGGCGTTCCTTTGTCCAACGATGACGATGAGGTCTTCCGGAAGAATCGTTGTGTCGGGTCCCGGCGTCTCGACATGCTTTTTCCCTTCCGAATCGAACCTTTTGATCAGCACGATCTGAATTCCCCACTGCTTCCGCAGGTCGAGGTTTTTCAGGTTTTGATGGATCATAATATCGGGAGCGGGCATTTCCAGAATCGAAAAATCGTCGTCCAGATCGGCGTACCGCACCTGATCGAGCGTCTGAAACTGCGTCGCCAGATCGCCGACCGTCTCGCGCTTGAAAATTTCCTGATTGTACAACTGGATGACGCGATGCCGACAAACCGTTCCGTTGATTTTTCCCGTCCGCGGATCGACGACCGGCAATTCCTCCAGATTCAGCCGACCGAACAGCTTCATGATGTAATCGAGGTCGTCTTCGGGTTTTGCGGACACGAAATGGCGGTTCATTATTTCCGAAACGAGCACGAGCGACCTAACCTGATCCGTCTCCATGATCATCGGCTTCATGTCGGAAAACGAAACGTAGCCGATGACTTTGCCGGCGGAATCGATCACCCAGTAAATGTTGGCCGACGCGGCGGTAATCACGCGGATAAACGCCTTCAGGCTCATGTCGGCGTTGATTTTGTGAAATTCCGGCGACATGACCTGCTTGACCTTGAGCGATTTGAGAACGTTCAGTTCCCGGCCGTCGAAAAGCCTGACGCCTTGCTGTTTCAATCCGAGATAATGCACCGACATCTTGAACGAATACCTCACGACGATCTCGCTCATGACGATGCCGAGAATCAGCGGAACGATCAGGTGATAATTATCCGTCACTTCCAGAACGATCACCAACGCCGCCATCGGAATGCTGTTGACGGACGCCGCGACCGCCGCCAATCCGACAATGCTGAATGCCGTCACGTCGAGCGACAGACCGCAACAGGAATTCATAAAGACAGCGAATAGATTGCCGACCGCCGCGCCGATAAACATCGACGGCGCGAACAATCCGCCGAAACCGCCCGCCGATAGCAACAGCGCGGTGAAAATCACCTTGAGAACCAGCAACGCCGTAACGGTCGTCGCCGATTCGGCGCCCGCAGCAATCGTGCGGATGGCATCATAGCCGATTCCGAAAATTTGCGGGTAAAAAACACCAGCAAATCCGAAGATCAGCATGACCGGTAACAATTTCACAAGAGGATTGAACCGGGATAATTTATTGTTGAAAAAATTTTTAACCGTGTCGTTCAGATTCAGCGTGAGAAGCGCTGCCAAGCCCGCCGCTATTCCCAGAATCAGGTAAAGTGACAACTCCGGAGAAAATCGGACAGCGGCCGGCGGAAGAACAAAAAAGGCGTTGCCGCCAAGGAAAATTCTGGAAATGTAGTCTGCGGTAAACGCAGAAATGATAAGCATCGAAAACGTCGATGTTTGGAAAAAGTTGAAAAGAATGATCTCGATGGAGAAAAAAACGGCGCCGAGCGGCGCATTGAATATCGCGGCAATCGCGGCGCTCATTCCGGCGGCAATATAGGCGCGGCGGCGTTTCTCGTCCACATGCAAAGCCTGTCCCATGAGCGAAGCCATTCCGGCGCCCGTTTGAGCGGCCGGCGCTTCCGGCCCGAGCGTTCCACCCATTCCGAGAAAAATCATCGGCGCGATAAAATGAAACACCGTGGTCTTCAGACTGATGATCCCGCTGTAGAGAAAATTGGACTTGATGACTTCGACGACGCCCTTCTGCGCGGCTAATTCCGACCAGAGCCAGATCATCAATCCGACGACCAAACCACCGATCAGCGGAACAGCGATGATTACCCAAGCCGGTAAGTGCGCGCCAAGGTTGGTAATCGTTGTAAAAGAAAAACTTTTAATCGCGCCGATGCCGGAGATCAACAGGATCGCCGGAAGCCCGGCGATGACGCCGATAACCAGCGAAGAAAGGATCAATCGGACAAATTCGGACGCGGGGCTGATTTCGACCTGTTTGGCGATGAAATGCCAGACGTCGGCGCAAACTCGCCTGAAGTTCCAGTGATTACCAGCAGATTTATCCATCATTCTATCGTCGCAGGTATCGGCCGCACGATTCGATCTTCGCGCCGTCAGCGGTTGCGGGTAAAAATTGAGTCGGTCTCCCAAAATAGACTTTCAAAACAAACGGTCGTCATATTAACTTATCGTCCGGATATGTTCTTTTACTATCAAATGACAATTACTCAACGGAAATTACCGATAGTGATTCAATGAAGCAAGCGCGGACTTTTAAAGAATATGGTTTTCTGATCAGAACGAGGTTATCGGCGGTCTTGCTGACAGCCCTCGTCGTGAAGCCGCGACTTTTGACGATGATTTCACGCTTCGGATTCACGGTGCGACGCGAACAGATTCTCGTCGGCTCCGGAGACGATTCCGCTCTCGTTCTGCGGTATTCGCAGGCGCCGACCGCCAAAAGACCGGCCATCATCTTGACGCGCGGCAGTTACGCGCACGGCGGTCACTATGGCATGTTAAATTATCTGGCTCAGGCGTTGACTTTTTTCGGTTTTCATGTTTTCGTGCCGGTTCTGGACGACATGAAAGATTATCTCCTGAAACAGGAATCTCTGGAAACACTAAAAAAGATCATTAAGGGAATTGCCGGATTGGACATTGTCGAGCGCGAAAAAATCGGCCTTTGCGGCGAAAGTTTCGGCTCCGGCATGACTTTGCTCGCGGCAGAAGATCCTGAAATTAATCGGAACATCCGGTTCATTCTGCTTTTCTCGCCTTACGCGACGATCGAAGCCGCCGTTCGATTCGCATTCTCGGGAAAATCGGCCGGCGACGAAAAACAAGAGCCGATCGCTCCCGATCCGTATTTGCGCGTTCTGTTCGGCCTGAACATTCTCGACAACATCGATCCATCATTAGATAAAGCCGTACTCCGACAAGCGTTTCTCAACTATCTGAAAGACCGACGCGACTGGGCTATCGACAACATCCGAGATATCGGAAAACGCGAGCGCGATTTCTTCCTGTCCGTTCTTCGCGCAACCGATATAGGAGAACCAATACTTGCAACGTTGTTGGCCCAAGCGGAGAGTTTTCGGAACGTTTTATCGCCGCTTACAATTCAAACCGATCTCCGGAAACCAATTCTGATCGTTCACGGCCTTACGGATAATGTCGTTAACTGTGACCAAAGCAGAATTTTGGCAGAAGCGATAACCAGTTCCGGTGGCGTGACAGCGCATTTCTCACCGCTTCTTCGACACCAGCAATTTTTCTCTTTTTACTCGAATCCGTGGCGGTGGATCGTCGGTTTTAGTCAACTTAGCGAAATATTTTTTAAAGCGCTGGTTTACAATCAGACATACGATCTGCTCAAACGGCCAGATCAGACGGCACCGTCTCGCTCCGAGGCTTAACTTTTATTCTCCAATCAGGAATATTTCTTTCTGTGGATGCGAAAGCCATTCAAAACCGTTTTTCGTCACGACGATCATTTCCTCGACGGTAGCAACGCCGTAACCTTCGATCGGCAACCGCGGTTCGATCGTATAGACCTGACCTACTTCCAGACGATAAAACGGTGTTTCGCCGTAACGTTCCCACCGCGGCGATAAACCGCCCGCGCCGTCATGGGTCGAGCGCCCAACCTGATGCCCGGTTCCGTGCGGAAATTCCGGATAGCCTTTTGAAACGATGTAATCCCGTGCAACGTCGTCGATTTCAAAGCCCATTTTCCCGGGTCGGATGGCATCGGCGGTTTTTTGCACGGCTTCAATGATCGTGTTGAATCCGCGTAAAACCGATTCTGGCGCTTCTTTCTCGCCATCGCGTAAAAAATACCACGTCCGTTGAATGTCCGAGCAGTAACCGTCTTTTTTTACACCAAAATCGATATTCAGAACGTGACCTTTTTCGATGGTTCTGCCGGTCGGTTCAGCGTGTGCTCCGGCGGAAAATGGTCCGGTGAAAACAGCCGGACAAGAATTCACCTCCCATGCGGTTTCCATATTCTGTCGGTAAACGCAATCCAGAATGAAATCCGCGACATCTTGTTCTGACATTCCCGGCTTCATAAAAGTCGAGACGCGATGGTAAATATCTTCGGTTACGGCGATTGAAGCCTTGATTTTTTCCAATTCCGATGCCGATTTGCGACCACGCAGGGCGCTGATTACATTTTCGGATGACAGAATTTTCCCGTCAAATTCGGCTTTAGACAGATACTCCATCAGCGCTTCATACATGCCGTGCGTCAATCCGTCGGCCATATAGTCGTTTATCGAAGTATTGATCGCAATTTCTTTCGGATGTAATTCGCGGATGGCCGCTATAAACGATTCTCCAATCCCGCCGACATAGACACGAATATCGTCGAATGTGCCGGTCGATTTGATTCGTTCTTTATCGAGACTGCCGATGATGGCGATCGTTTTTCCGGTTCGGGAAACCAGAAATGCCGATTGCCACGTGCAATTTGCACCGAGAATCATATCCAGACACGGGTCGTGGATCGTTTCGCTTTCGCGCACGAACGTGAGCCATAAATCGACGTTCAATTCTTCAAGAATGCCTATTGCCTGTTTAATCTTTTCTTTCTGCATAAAATCCTTCCTATCATGCTCAATTACACTACCCGGCGTCTTAATATAACAAACATTTTCGGAGAGACCAGCGATCAACTAAAAGAAAAGGGAAGCATTTCTGGCGAAATCACTTCCCTGTTGGGACGGAGCAGTATGTCAACATATACGAAAGTAAGGAAGCCCTTGGATGGGACGCGAGATGTATCATGTTGGCGGAGATTACTATATAACAGTTTTCAAAAACCGTCTTTCAAGATTACAATCTTTGTGCCAACACGTATGTTGCTGGAATTCAGCAGGTTGAATAATTTTCGTGGTTGACAAATGTCAGGCAAGGTTGACACTATTTGTCAAGCAAGGTTGACGCTTTGTGGGAATTAGAGCATTTTTCGGAGAAATTTACCTGTATAGGAATCGGCGTGATTGACGACGATTTCCGGCGATCCCTGGCAAACGACCGCACCGCCCGCGTCTCCACCCTCCGGTCCCAAATCAATGATGTAATCGGCCGTCTTGATCACGTCCAGATTATGTTCGATGACGATGATCGTGTTTCCGTTATCGACCAGCCGGTTTAAAACATTTAGAAGCATTTTAATATCTTCAAAATGCAATCCGGTCGTCGGTTCGTCGAGAATATAAATAGTCTTGCCGGTGCCGACTTTGCTGAGTTCGGTCGCCAGTTTAATTCTCTGCGCTTCGCCGCCGGAAAGCGTGGTTGCCTGCTGACCGAGTTTGATATATCCAAGCCCGACATCCTTGAGTGTTTGAAGTTTTTTATAAATCGTCGGAATCTTATCAAAGAACTCAAAAGATTGGTCGACAGTCATGTTCAAAACTTCTGATATGTTTTTGTTTTTGTATCGGATTTCAAGTGTATCGCGGTTGTAGCGTTGACCTTTGCAGACTTCGCAAGAAACATAGACATCCGGGAGAAAATGCATCTCGATTTTTTTAATGCCATCTCCGCCGCACGCCTCGCACCGTCCGCCTTTCACATTGAACGAAAAGCGTCCCGGCAGATAGCCCCGGATTTTGGATTCTTTCATCGAACTGAACAAATCGCGGATCGGCCCGAACGTTCCCGTGTATGTCGCCGGATTTGAGCGAGGCGTCCTGCCAATCGGCGATTGGTCGATATCGATGACTTTATCGAGAAATTCCAATCCAGTGATGCTGGCGTATTTCAGGGGCGTCATTTTCGAATGATAGAAATATTTATGCAACGCCGGATATAGCGTTTCATTCACCAACGTGCTTTTCCCTGACCCCGAAACACCGGTCACACAAATGAATTTTCCGAGCGGAAATTTCACGTCGATCGACTTCAGATTATTGCCGGCGGCGCCTTTAATGATAACCGCCATCCCGTTGCCGTCCCGCCGTTCTTCAGGAACCGGTATTTTTTTTACACCCGAAAGATATTGTCCGGTTAGAGAATTCGGATTTTGGGCGATTTCTTCCGGAGAACCCAGCGCAACGATGTAGCCGCCGCTTTCGCCCGCACCGGGACCTAAATCGATCACATAATCCGCATGCTCGATCGTTTCCTGATCGTGTTCGACGACCAACACCGTGTTCCCAAGATCGCGCAGTCGGGTCAGCGTGGAAATCAAGCGGCAATTGTCCCGCTGATGCAAACCGATGCTGGGTTCGTCCAAAATGTACAGAACGCCGACGAGTTGCGAACCGATTTGCGTCGCCAGCCGGATTCGCTGGGCTTCGCCGCCGGAGAGCGATTGCGCCGTGCGGTTCAGCGTCAGATAATCGACGCCGACATTCACCAAAAACCGCGCACGCGCCTTGATCTCCTTGACGATCTGATGCGAAATCTGTTCTTCGACCGGCGTTAATTGGAGGTTTTCGATCACGTCTAAGAATTTCGAGATCGACAGATTGCTGATGTCGTAAATGTTCATTCCGCCGATTGTGATTGCCAGACTTTCTTTTTTCAGCCGCTTGCCGTTACAGGTCGTGCAATTTTTCACGCCCATGAATTGCTGAATCCACGCCCGGATGCCCATCGAATTGGTCTGGGTATAGCGGCGGCTCAAATTCGGAATGATTCCTTCGAACGGCGCGTTGTATTGTCCGTTGATCCGCTCGGATTTCAGGTTGATGGGAACCGAATTGCCTTCCGTTCCATAGAGCAAAACTTCCTTAGCAACCTGCGGCAATTTTCTAAACGGCGTGACGAAATCAAAATCGTATGCTTTTGCGACGCCTTTAAGAATAGCAGAGTACCAGCCGCCGCGCGGTTGTTCGCCGACCGGAATAATGGCGCCCTCGCTGAGGCTTTTCGAGTCGTCCGGAACAACCAAATCGGGGTCGATCTCCATCTGCGTTCCGAGTCCGTCGCAGGTCGGGCACGCGCCGTACGGACTGTTAAACGAAAACATCCGCGTCGACAATTCTTCGTAACTGATACCGCAATCGGGGCAGGCGAGATTTTCGCTGAACAGATGTTCTTTCTCGCTGTTGACGAGAATGACGATCAGTCCCGAACCGATTTTCAAAGCGAGTTCGACCGACTCCGCCAGTCGCCCGCGCACCGAATCGGAAATAACCAGACGATCGACGACAACTTCGATGTTATGCTTCTTGTTTTTGTCTAAGGAAATCGACGCATCGACATCGACGATCTTGCCGTCAATGCGCGCGCGGACGAATCCTTCGCGGCGTATTTCCTTGAAAATTTCTTTATATTCGCCTTTCCTTCCGCGGATCAGCGGCGCTAAAACCATGATCCGTGTGTCGGCGGGATAACCGTTCACCGAATCGACGATCTGCTGTGCCGTTTGTTTCTGAATCAGCTTTCCGCACTGATAGCAATACGGAATGCCGATCCGCGCATACAAAAGCCGGAGATAATCATAGATTTCTGTGACTGTGCCGACGGTCGAGCGCGGATTCTTCGATGCAGATTTCTGTTCGATGGAAATCGCCGGCGACAAACCTTCGATGAAATCGACGTCAGGCTTTTCCATCAAACCGAGAAATTGCCGGGCATAAGCGGAAAGCGATTCCACATACCGGCGCTGACCTTCCGCATAAATAGTATCAAACGCCAGAGACGATTTACCCGAGCCGGACAGCCCGGTAATCACCACAAATTTCTCACGCGGGATTTTAATGTCGATGTTTTTTAGATTGTGCTCGCGGGCACCTTTGACGATAATGTATTCGCTACTCACTGACTTTCCTGTTTTCAAAATATCCGGTAAAATTACCACCCTTTTTCGGGAACTAAAAAGGTTTTTCC
>JBAZPZ010000015.1:0-32466 GCA_041645495.1 Fidelibacterota bacterium
CGGATCGTACGATCGATCAACGCGAACGCCTCGTCCTTGATGCGCTGAACTTTTTCTCCGGCCTGCAGGTGCAGACGATATCCTTCTTCGTCGATGATCGCTTCAAAGGTTTGAACGAGATTCGCAGAGGTGACGATCTCCACGCCGAAAGAACGAAGCAGTTCGATCGTTCCGGCATCAACAATTGATACATATGGAATGTTGTTGATCGGCGAGTACTGCATGGCGATCCGACGGGATTTGCCCAGCATCTGCCGAATCGACGCATGTTGTTGTTCGTAGCTTCGGTAAACCATTTTCTCGCCGGGAAGCGTGTCCAATTTCGTCGCCTCTACCGATGAAACCAGACGCACCGGCTGTCCCTCCGCCGGAATGAAATAGTACCAGCGCCGGGACGTGAATTTATTCCACTCCAAACCAAGTATGCGATATGCCATTGCATCACGGTTATGGAAGTCGTAAAACAACCATCCATCGATATTCTGTTTACGAATTTCACTCTGAATTTTTTCCAGATTCATGATCTTACCTTTCTATTTAACGATTCGGGAAATCTGTTTGAACGCCGGGTCGGTTGAATCTTTCAGCATTTCGAAAAGCGCCATTTCAACACCTGTCAACCGAATTCCGGCTTTTTCAAGATTGCGGACCGCGAGTATTCGATTTTCAACCGTCCGGCTCGAAATGGCGTCGATCACGCAAAACACGTCGAATCCATTTTCGATCAGATCGAGACAGGTTTGATTGACGCAAATATGCGACTCGATACCGCAGATTAAAACCTGCCGTCTATTTTGTCGTCGGAGTTCTTCCCGAAACACCGGATCGCGCCAGCAGGAAAACGCTTGTTTGACGATTGGCCGGTATTCGGTCAAAATAGATTGGATTTCATCGACCGTCGTTCCGAGCCCTTTCGGATATTGCTCGGTCAACAGGATCGGAATGCCCAGAACCTGCGCGCCGTTGATGATTTTTCTGAGATTATCGAGAACCAGCGGATAATCGTAAACGACGGGCAGGAGTTTCGACTGGATGTCCACGGCAACCAATAGAGCCTGTTCAGAATTTAGCCGGTTCATGGTTGCACCGTTTCGGTTTGGGACGAACGAGGTGTGGCATTTTCGATCTGATCGCGGAATTTTTTCCTAAAATAGCATAGAAAAAGAAGAGCCACGATCAGAAAAATGAGCGCAAATTTGATTTTTGATGTCTGCCTTTTCATTCTTTTTCCCAATCCATCTTTCTCTCCAATCGATCGGTCTCAATCAAATATCACCTCTTTTTGGAAGAAATTCAATAAAAAAGAGGTCGAACGGATCGTCCGATTATTCACAAAGAAATTTTCGGAAACCCATTCCGAAGGCGATTTGAGAACTTTTAGGTTGACTTTTTAACAAAAGTACCGTATAATCAAGCAAAGTTCATTATTAAAGGAGGATTTATGAAAAACTGGATGGTAGTGGCAATCGTTGCAGGCTTGGTAGCGCTGATTCTCGGGATCATCACGCACTTTGTGCCTGGTGATGTGATCATCATTACGGCGAAGGGGTGGAACAGTCTTGCGCAGACACTGTTATTGCTCGCGATTGCCTACGGTCTTCTGAAGTCCGGAGGGAAATAGTCCGGGACAATTCCGGAATATTTCCTGAATTCAAAGAATCCCGATGAAAGTCGGGATTCTTTTTTTATGCGTCAAGAAATCGCTATCCAAATTCTTCGGCTCCGCGGCCCGTCGAATTCGCAGAAAAATATTCCCTGCCATGTTCCCAAGCAAAGATTTCCATTTTCGACAATGACCTGAACGCTGTTACCGACCAGCGTTGTCTTGATATGCGCATCCGAATTTCCCTCGATATGCAGATATTCTTCATTTGCGGGAACGAGTCGGCTCAATTTAGCCATAATGTCGTTGACGACATCCGGATCGGCGCATTCGTTGATCATAACACCGGCCGTCGTGTGCGGACAATAAATCGTGCAAACTCCCGACTGAGCGCCAATCGATTTGACGATATCTTCGACCGAAACGGTTATATCGATAATTTCACTCCGGGAGTGTGTTCTGATCGGTAATTCGTTCATTCCTATCCTCCTCTTAAATATTTTCAATTTTCAATTTAAATTTTAAAATTTGAAATTTCTCAGTCACGTCTTCCGCTCTTTCTTTTTCGCTGAAGGAAACAAAACATTGTTCAAAATCAACCGGTATCCCGGCGAGTTCTTGTGCAGTTCGAGACGCGTCGGCGGATCTCCGACAAAATGTTGATAATCTTCCGGATCGTGCCCGCCGAGGAATGTAAATGTTCCGTTTCCGAAATTTCCGTGAATATATTTCACCTGCTCCCGACTCTCTACCTCGCCCAGAATGATGACCGATTTTTTGATGAGATCGCGCCGGAAACCGGTGGTTTGTCCCATAAATCCCTTGATCATCCCGACATGGTCCTGCGTCAGCATGGTCGGAATCGGATCATATTTTGCCGAAAACTCGAAGAGCGTAAAATAGTCGGCTTCCGCACCGGGCGAGACCGGCTGAAAACTGGGCGGCACATCGATGTCGGAATATTCGTAGAGCATCGGATCGGTATAGAGCTTGAAATTCTCGAAACAGAAGGTCTTACCGAAATCCAACTTGAGATTTGCGTTCGGATCGGCCGGATCACCGTCATACACATTTGCGACAATATCGACATCTTCAGCCGCAAGCGCAATGTCCAGCGCATCCGTCGCCGAACACATTGCAAACAGAAATCCACCGTTGCCGACGTACTTTTTTATCGTGTGTGCGACGGCTTTTTTTTCCTCGCTGACTTTCGCAAATCCCAGTTTCGTTGCCATCGATCTGGAGTTGGCTTCGTCCTGCCGATACCAATCCTGATTCCGGTAACTCGCGTAGAACTTTCCATATTGGCCGGTAAAGTCTTCGTGATGCAGATGAAGCCAATCGTAATCCGGCAATTTGTTGGTCAGAACTTCCTCGTCCCAGATAATGTCATACGGAATTTCGGCGTAGGTTAGCGCAAGCGTGACGGCATCGTCCCACGGCTGTTTTCCGGGCGGCGAATAGACGGCAATCTTCGCGGCTTTTTCCAGAATCGCGATGTCCATGTTATTTTGATCGATCGTCGAATAAATCTGTAGCGCTTTCGCCGCGCTCGTTTCTTCGAATGAGACACCGCGCAGGCGTAATTCTTTGACGATTCCCGGATAAGCGTCCATCATGAACGAACCGCCGCGATAATTCAGCAACCATTCAACCATCACCTGTTGTTTCAGCGCCCAATATGCGACGCCGTACGCTTTGAGATGATCGTTCTGCGATTGATCCATCGGGATCAGGATTTTTTGCGCATTCAGCGACGAAATGCAAACCAATCCGATGAAAATATCCCGGAATTTCAATCTCAAGCCGAACTCCAATCTATTTTAGCAGAATCATTTTGATCGTTTGCGAATACTGCCCGGCTGACACCCGGCAAAAATAAACACCGCTCGGAATTTCCCGCCCGTCCAAAGTCACTTCGTATCGCCCGGCGTGAAGTCGCTCGTTGAGAAGCGTTTTGACGGCGCGTCCCATAACGTCGTAAACGGTCATCGATACGAACTCGTCCTTCGGCAGATCGAATCGAATGCGCGTCGTCGGATTGAATGGATTCGGATAATTTTGGAGCAATCGAAAACCTTCCGGAACGAGTTTTTCGTTCGCCGGATAAATGGCAACAACGTCCGGATAGACGATACGAAGATTATCCAGAAAGATCGTCCCGTGATTGATCGAACCGACGAGCGCAGAATTTCCCATCTGAATCTGCAATCCGCGCAGACGAACGGGATAGTTGAAATAGGTGCCGTTGGCCATCGGAACCATACTGGAAAACAGGGCGCTGGGCGTCGCGAAGGTCGTATCCTGCAGATTGCCGATGACGCCGGTCCGGTACAGATCGCCGTCGATATCCGAAAAGAGGAAATAGAGTTTGTGCTTCCATCCGTCCGATTTGAAATCGACCTCGATCGAACTCGGAACGCCGTAAATCGGGATGTCCGTGCTGATATACGCCCAACTGCGCTCATTGGACAAGCGAACGAATTGATACTTGAGTTCGAGAGAACCGTCGCCTTCGGTTTTCAGCGAATCCGAAACCGCCAGCGTTGTGTTCTGACTATCGTAATTCAGACCACTGACCGTCCAATCGGACGTCGCTTCCATCGAGTTGAGTCGAATATCTCCGCGCCCGATTTGCACCGTAACCGAGATCGTGTCCGAAAGCGTTCCAAACCGGGCAACGATTTTGGTCGAGCCTTCAGCAATCCCGCGGAAATTTCCGACCGAATCGATTGTCCCGATTGTCGGATCGAGCACTTCCCATTGTACTCTGTTTCTGGCGACATTTTGCACCAGATTATCCTCGTCGCTGGCAATGAACCGCACGGGAAATACCTGAATCGTGTCGATCATGAATTCTTCCGGAAGAATGCTGATTTTCCCGATTTTTTTCAGAAATATCCGTGCCGTATCTTTATACGTGTCGTAAGTAATGTAAACGAATCCGCTGTCGTCGATTCCGGATGCGGTCAGTTTTCCCGTCGAACTGATCGAACCGATATTCGAGTCGATCTGAAAGGACAGTTTCGCCGGATCGAGCGTTTTTGGGTTGAAGTTATCATCCCAGCCCGTAACGGCAAATTGTAACGGATTCCCGTCGTAAAGCCTGTAATATTGCGGATCGACCTGAATGGAAGTCATTTCGCCGACCGGAGCCGTTGTAACCGCCATCAACGCATTCGAAACCGTCCGCTCAGCGCCGCCGGAGGGCGTATTCTGGATGGTTCCGCGAACGACCATCGTCGTCGAGCCGCCGCCATCAAGATTGACCGCGCGATAAACACCCAGCCCAATCATGAAGTCCGCCAATTCCGGCAAAGACATGCCTTTACTGGTGGTAATTCGGCCGTCAACGGTGACGAAATATGCCGTTTTCTCATCCTGACTAAATCCCACTGCCGTCCGCGGATGAAGGTCAAACGCATGTTCGGGTCCGCCTTCTTCCGAATAACCCTGCGCGGCATAATTGAGACCGTCTTTGATGATCTTCGGATATCCACCGATTGCCTGTACGAGTTTGGGCAACGAGGGCAACAGGTTAACGCAAACTTTAATCGTGTCGCCAAGCTGGACATGATCGGCCAGAAAGGTGCTGGAAGCACCGTGACCTGATAAAACCGCCTCGCCTTTTGGAATCGACATATTTCCAACAGCATTTACAACTGTATCGACGACACACAAAACGGTATCGTTGACGATCCACGAAGTCAACGGTCTGACCAACGCCTCTCTACCCCAATTGTTTGTTTCGGTCGAACTCCCGTAAAAGGAATTGTACAGAACCATCTGACCGGCGTATCGCGATCCGTTGACGCTATGGATCGGATTACTACCGGTCTTAGTAACAACCGAACCCAAAAGACTGACAATTCCGATATACGGTTTTCCGGTGATATCGACGCCAAATGTTGAAAGACTGATCGGATCTCGCAAAACCTCGCCATTGATTACCTGCGTATTGATCGGAATGTCTCCATAAAAATCTCCGTTGACGGCACCGACAATCAGATGACCGTCGGTCTGCTTACGGGCGCTCATCCGACTGGTCCCTTCGTATCCGTGCAGTTGATCTTTGGCTTTAACTGTTTCTATATGAACATACGGATTAGAAAGGTCGATTTTCAGAACGTTAATGGCATAAGGCGCCGTCGGACAGATCATTTTCGTGTGCACGACGCCCGGACCGACATTTCGGACGCTCGTCGTTATATATTTCGGTTGCGCCGATAGTCCGGCGACCGCCAACAAGAACGCTAAAAACATTTTAAAATTTTTCATGATTCCGATTTTCCTTCCCAGTTATCAATTGACTCTTAAATTTAACTTCTTTTCCGATCTTATGGAATCCGTTCCCTTCCGATTTCGCGCAACCGGCTCCGCGCCTGTTCGCAATAGAGCGATTCCGGAAATTTTTCAAGGATCAGTTCGTACCATTTGATGGCATCGGCTTGCTGACGATCGCGCATTTCGGAAATCTCGGCGAGCATGAACGCGGTCTCGTCCGAATAGTCATTTGGCATATCGATGAGCGGCGCAGCGATTTCTCCGCAATCCATCACCGGCCGAAACATCAGTTTCATCTGTAAAAGTCGAAACCGAACCGTGGATTCGATCGGCGCGCCCGCGCAGTCCAAAAGTAAAAACCGGTAAACATTTTCCGCCTCGGAGAGTTTATTCTGCCTGACGAACAATTCGCCCGCGACGAACCGTCGAAATAGTACTTTTTCAGATTCACTGCTCTTCGTATAATTCTCGTCGGTAAAATTCATCAGTTCCAGCACGTCGTTGAACAGTTCATGTTTCGCGCCAAGCAATCCCAAAACATCGTTTTTCATTTTCAGAACCGATTCGATCTCGCCGGATAAAAATAGCGACAACATTCCCCGCACTCTGGCGCTTTTCTCGAATTCAGAGCCTTCGTTGCGCTCGGCTTCCCGTTTGAATATTACCAGCGCAGACGCGGGATCGCCCTTTGCCAGTAAAATATCGCCGGTTCGGAGCCGACACTGTTCCGCGATCCGGGCATCGCGGCTGATTGCCATGGCTTGTTCGTATAGCAAGTTCGCGCCATCGAAGTCACGCATCACGAGAAACCGCAATTCCGCCAGCCGGAAAAGCGCCTGCGCCGAGTACGCGCTCTTCGGCATAGCGACGATCAGCGAATCGTAGATCGAAAATGCGCTCTGCAGATGCAATTCGTCGTCGGTGACATTCTGAACGAATTCCGTTTTAAAAAAGACATTTCCCGGGAAGAAATAATTCAGCGGATTCGCCGACTGCCGAGTCAAAACGGATTTTTCAACGGCGTCCGCCAAACCGAGCAAGGCTTTCGGCGCAATCGGTTGAAACTCGCGACGTTGAATAATCTCCGCGTAACATTTTTCGGCCTCTTGATATTCCCGATCGTTGACTAAATCATTCGCAAAATCCAGAATGGCATTACCTTTGAATCCGGTCAACGATTCGACTAAAAGAACTTCCTGCCGCGCAGATTCAAATCGCTTGAATTTGAAATTAATATCCGCGCGAATCCGGTGAAGGTCAGCGACCGTTGGCGATCTTTTTATTTCGGTCACCATCAGTGAATCGATTACGTCAGCCAGCGCCGGTTCGTTGGGTATTTTTATCAACTGGTTGCCGGTCAGCCTGTAATTCCGCGGATTGGCGCGTCCATTCAAGAGATACTCCTGCGTTGCTTTGGCATATTCGCCGCGCATCATGAAATAATTCGCCAGTTCCAGTGAAAACAGGTCAGGCTTCCGATGATAAATGCGCGCGTCGTAAACGAGATTCTCCGCACGTTCGTATTGCCTGACGCCGACAAGAACGTTGAACAGCGTTTGGTAGATCGATAACGAATGATTGAACCGGTTCAGGCACTCTTTCCAATATGCGAACGCCTGCGCCGTGTCGCCCCCGGCGAAGTACAATCTTCCCAAATCGACTGCGACGCTCTCGAAATTCGAATTGATGGATAGAAAGCGCCGGATGACGCGTTCGGCTTCGGGAAAATTTCCCTTTTGAAACAACAGATTCGTGTAGCGTGAATAATATGAATAATTCTCCGGCTGGGAATCGACGAGAAACCGGTAGATTTCAAGCGCCTGATCCGTTTGTCCCTGAAGTTCCAGCCGTTGTGCCATCTCGAATCGATATTTCTGTTCGCTTTGTTCTGCCGGATTCGGCCGGGCTGTTTGAGCAAATCCGGCAAATGTCGACACGAATACCGCGATGTAAACCAATAATATCAGTTGGAAGAATCGTTGCGTTTTCATTCGCTTACCTCGTCGGACAGCGACTCAAAATATCGCCGGATGATCTCTTCATTTTCTTTGGAATAGCCGTCTTTCAACGCCTTTTCCAGATTTTCCTGAAGGACACTTCGCCGCTCGCCACGATCATTCGGAAGCACGCCGGGTTTTCTCCGGGCGACTTCTTCACCGGTTTTGCTTTTTCGTTCGTCTTTAAAACCCTGAGTTCTCAGCGACTTCTGCGCATCCAGCAATCGGGATAAAATGCGCTGTTGGCGATCCAGTGTCTTGCGCATCAGTTGGTTGCTCTGTAGTTCCTTGATGACGTCTTCCATTTCTTTGGCGATGCCGCCGAGATCGCCCATTTTTTGGCCGTCGCTCTGGTTCATTTCTTCCTGAAGTTGTTTGAGCGATTTTTGCACCTGTTGCTGACGGGCGGCAAGCCGTTGAAGCGCCGCCGCCTGACCCGCGGACGAGCCGAGTTGAAGCATCTGCGTCTCGCCATTGATGCCCTGTTGCTGACCGGCCATCTGTTGGAGCTGTTTTAGATAATTTTCAAAACCGGATGACGAACCGCTTTGCTGGAGATCGTCCATCGCCGAAATCAGCGACTGCGCGATATGATTCAACGCTTCGGTGGCTTTTTCGGAAGCCTGCGACGCCGGATAAGTGTTCCGTTCTTCCATTTGTCGAATGGATTCGCGCATCGCGGAAGAGGCTTGTCCAAAACCTTTGCTAATATTCGGCGTCACGCCGAACGTCTTGTTCGACAAACCGATCATATCTTCAACGATTTTGGACAGACTCGAATAGAGTTGTTGCTGAAAGACGGCAACATCCATCAGCCGGTCACTCTGATAAGGCGTGTTGCGAATTTGATCGCCGAGCGTTTCCTGTCGCTGGGAAAGCGATAGCGTTTTGGCTAGAATTTTCTGAAAATCGCCCATCACTTCATCCATCGCCTGTCGGTTGAACGATTGCTGAAATTCCTTCATGCTTTCAGCGGTCTGAGACAATTTCTCACGAGCGCGTTGCGACGATTCGGCCGACTGTGACCGATTTCCTTTTTTCATCGATTTCTGCGCTTCGTTCAGATCGCGGGGAATGTTCAGATCGGCCGTCGATTCCAGCAATTTTTCCATCTCCGAATTTGGCATCAGCGGAAAATCGGACATGTCTTCGGCCGTTTTTTTCATGAGGTCTTCGGCGATTTCCTCATCGTGTTTGATTGCCGCTTCCTCATCCGCCAGTTCGGCCATTTTCCGTTCATCCGTCGCAGAGGTTTTTTCTAATTGTTCCGTAATTTGTTCCTGACGCTTGGTCAGATCGTCGAACCGTTTGGCCAATTCCTGTACGGACTGCTCGATCCGAATCCGCTTGAAAAGTTCCAGTAGGCGGTCTAACTCTTTGGAAAACTGTTCCTGAGTCGTCTTGAAATTCTTCAGCGCCGCCTGTATCTGCTGGGCGTCCATTTTTTCGAGCGCCTTTCGGAGTTTTTCCATCGCTTCTTTCAGTTCGGGAGTCATCACGTCCTGAAACGCCTGCTGGAGTTTCATATATTTTTCCAGCGTTTCCGGTGAGAACAGTTGATTTTCCTTCGCCTGCTCGACTATGTTTTCCAACCGATCGCTCAGTTCCGCCAATTTTTCACCGGCTTCTTTGGTCTTTTTCAATTCCTGTTCGATCTGCGTTTTCTGTTCCCACTTGATGTTCGGATCTTTCAACAGTTCCATCGAGACTTTTTCGAGAATTTCCTTCGTCGATTCGATCTGTTTGAGCACTTCTTCGTTTTCCGAATACACTTCGTCCTGCCGGGCGTTCGTTTCGGCGAACAAATCGTTCAGCGACGGGAATCGTGCGACAATCGTTTTCGTCGAATTTCGTTTCGGCCCACTGATGACGTCGTTATCGAAAACGTCGATGCGGAATTCGATCTCGTCTTCCGGCGACAAACCGAGGTCGCCGACATTCCAGACGTGATAGAGTTCCTGAAGCGTCAACTTTGGATTCGCCAGCGAGATCGGAACATCGTTTTCCTTTTGCTCGTCCGGACTGTATTTTTTGATCAACCGGTAATGGATCGCCACGCGCGAAAATCCGAAATCATCACTGATGCGCACGCCGATCGGAATCTCCATCGACTCGTTCAAATCGAGATTTTCCGAAGGCGACAGCAAGGCGATTCCCGGAAAAGCATCGGGCAGAATGCGAATCTGGTAAGTCACCGGATTGAAGTTGGCAACGTCCACCTCATCCCGAACGAAAATTTGAAACTGATCTTCCCTGCTAGCCGAAAACGTTACCGTCGCCGTTTCCCGACCGACCGAAAGCGGTTCCTTCGCCCGATCTTTAAACACCAATTCGCCGGAAATCAATCGCTTATTCGCCCGCAATTTCAGCAAAATTTGCGTTCCCGGAAGAATTTCCAGTTCAGTCTTATTGGATTCCTGACACTGTTCGCCGAGACCGGTGTAAGCCGGAAACCGATATGTAAAATCCACGGTGACGATTTCCGGTCGGTTGGTCACAAAAATGGTATCGGCGCCGGAACCGATGCGCTTCCAGGGTTTGAAGGGCGACCGATTTTCGACGTACGCTTCATAGATGACATTTTCGCGAAGCGCGTCGATGCCAAATCGTGCAACGCCCAGCGAATCCACGCTCAGCATTTCATCGCGTCGAAAATCGGGATACTGTAACGTCAATCGTAATTTCGACGGAATTTTTCCCCGGCAGAGAAAAACGACTTCGGCAGAATCGCCACCCAGAACGCCGTATGTGCCGAGTTTCGATTGAATCGAAAACGGAAGAATCGGCTCGAATTTTTGTTCCGGATGAAGCAATCGGTTGCCTGCGCCCATGAAAAAGTCGGGATTCAGCGAAATCGTTGCGAAAAAGATAAAAACGACAACCAATATTCTCCGGAATCCGATCTTGATTTCCTGAACCGGAACGATTTTCTGGAACGAGTGATCCTTGATCTCTGCCGCAACCTTTTCGATGGATTGCTCGGCCAGCTCGCGTGAAAAGCCTGTCACACCGGTTTCGAGCAATTCCCGAAGTTCCAGCGCATTCATCAGCGAGTCCCGGATGTCATCGTACGTCGTTGAAATCCTTCGGGCTAACCGCTGGTCGCTGAATGAAACCGTCCGGTTACGCCGGATGAGAATCGAGAGAATGACCGGTGAAAGGACAAAAATCAGACCGAACGCGACATAAAAGAAGACGATATCCTTCCGGACGTTTCCCGGAAAATACCGGAATCCTTCGGCGACCGACAGCACGAATCCTGCGACGATCAGCAGAATCACGGCGCGCATCCATCCCTTGAACAAAACGTGCCGCGCGAACCGATTTCTCAGCCCGTCGAGTTTTCGAGAAATGATGTCGGTCTGTCGTTTTCTTTCAATCATCTCAGCATCGCATATAAAACGATATTGGCGCCCATTTTCAGAGCCGCCTGATGTTTTTCGTCGGGATCGTTGTGAACTTCCGGATCTTCCCACCCGTCGCCAAGATCGCATTCGTAGGTGTAAAAAACAACGAGTCTTCCTTTGTAGAAAATTCCGAGTCCTTGCGGCGGTTTCCCGTCATGCTCGTGAATTTTCGGCAATCCGTTCGGAAACGAATAGTAAATGTTATAGATCGGATGATCGAACGGCAGTTCGACGAGTTCGTTATTCGGAAATACTTTTTTCATTTCGCGACGGAACGAGACGTCCATTCCATAATTGTCGTCCGCATGAAGAAAGCCGCCGGATTGCAGATATTCCCGGAGCCGGAGCGTTTCCTCTTCGCTAAACCGAACGTTGCCGTGACCGTTCATGTACAAATACGGATAGGTAAAAAAGTCTTTATCCATGATCGAAACACGTCTTTCCTCGGGAACGACATTGATCGGCGCATTTGCCTGAAGAAATTTCAGCAGATTCGGCAGAGAACTCGGATTGCTGTACCAATCGCCGCCTCCGTCGTATTTCAGGCGTGCGATGACGAATTTACCGAACGATGGAGTCGTTTGTGTTAACACTTCAGATCGCATCAGAAAAACGAGCGCCGCCAAAAGGAAAATCCTCCGCGAAAGAATTAAGCATTTCCTCCTGTTCCCTCGGATTTTGGATCTGGTAACTTTGTTTTGCCTTTTTCCCATATTAGTTTTCTCATACAATACAAACATCATCCGATAGTGAAAATAGTCAAACCACCGAGAATAAACAAGCGGTTTGAACAAAGAGATTCGCCTGTAATTTCTTCCGAAAAATCATCTGTTTCATCGATTTGGCAGTAACTCCGAACGATTGTTCAAATCTCTGGGACATGCAATTAAGTCGTTCGGTAATACAATTTAGTCATGTGTGAACTTTCACAAATGATTTGACAACTTTCTCAGATCACTTGGTAAAGTTTACAAGTGATTCGGAAGCTTTTCCAAATGACTTATAAAACATGCTAAATGGTTTGGACCTTTTGCCGTATCACTTAACTGTTTTGTCAAATCATTTTGATGTTTTACCGGATCATTTAACAACTTTCCCAAATCACTCTACAATTTGTCCAAATCACATGATAACTTTGCCAAATCATTTTTAAACTTAGAGAAATGGATAAATCGGAGTAAACAAAGAAAAGTCATTACTCAGAATATTTCACTGCAAATAACTTTAGGAATATCAGCCGACATTACCATAGACAAATTGTTTTCATCTAACTCTGCTAAATTGTGTCGAGTATAAATTTCAGTCAGCCTGTTAACTAAGGCCATACCGATCATATGATTATGGCGGATTTTGTTCAGTTCTTGGTTGATGGCAATCCGATCGACAGTCCTGAAAGCTTTTTCGAGCAGAGAAATCTGTGCTTTCAAATCATCATTATCACTTTTCTGAAATAGTAACCGGAGTTCATTTAGAACATATTTTTGAGATACAGATAAATGTATCGCATGTTTAATTTCGATTGTACGATTTTCAATTTCACGATCAAACATCAATTTTACTGTCTGAATTGTGCGATTATAACCTTGTGGAATCGACCGCGGCGGTTGACTACTTATAAATCTTAGTTTACCCAAAATATCTATGACATCTCGACTGATCACTTTTCCTGTTTTATCGACTAATAGCAATTGATTGTATTGACCGGCCTGACAAAAAACATAAAAAGTCTCACCGTTAGTGTGAACAGCGGATCGGATTCCATGACGTAGACGACTGATCCGGCCATACTCTTCAGGATTTTCCTCCTTCAGTTTTCTAATTATCTCTTCTGCTTCATTCAATCCCATTGATTCCGTTTCTTCTTCGAAAAGAGCCAACTGAGCACTATCTTTTTCATAAATAGCGTACATAGCTTCAGTATTCACTTGCTCGTCTGGATCGAGTATTTGAGCGTCTTCTCCAATCGTATCATGGATTTCCTGAATACGTTTTCTAATAATTTTATGAAGTTCAAGGTTGGCGTCCAATTCTGTTTCCGGAAGAAAATTGAATCCGTAAACTGAATCAAACTCTGAGCCGATTCGATCTATTCTACCAAATCTCTGAATCAATTTCACCGGGTTCCAATGTAAATCGTAGTTGATTACTTTATCACAGTCGTGCAGGTTCAATCCTTCCGAAAGAACATCGGTTGCGATTAACATCCGAATCTCGACATCACCTTTTTTCAATGTATATTTATTCGCTTTTGGCGCAAATCTGTTTACTAAGGAACCCTTATTCTCTGTGCCACTCGATACTTTCCTGATCTGCGGATTTTCATATGGATTCAGATTATTGTGTAAATATTCGACAGTTTCAGCAGATTCAGAAAATATCAGAACTTTTCCGTTAACCAATGGTTTGTCATTTAGCATTTTCTTCAATGTCTGAAGTTTATCATCTTTTTCAGGAGGTATTTCTTCGTGGCTGACGACTTGAGAAATTTCGTTCAAAATATCGAGATCATGGCGAATATGAGTTTTTAGTCGTTCGAGATCAAAAGCATTTGCATCATACTTGCCAGTCACTTTTTTTAATTCATTCAGGAGATTCTCTTCACTGAATAATTCTGCCGCAGCCAATAGTTTTTGCGCTTCTTCACCTGCGGGAATAACACCGTTTTCAAGGCTTAGAAGAAATGCTTGATGGATTTTAATCAACCTACCAATAGTCATTCGAAAAGCATACACGCTACTTTCAAAACGTTTAAAAAGAAGAATTCTAATCAATCCGCGTAAATTAGCTCCGGCGCGTTGGAGTTCATTGTACGGTTTCTCTTTTTGCATTTCTGGCTTTACGTAATGCCAAAGTGCAAACCGAGCAAAGGTCAATTCTCCGGAAACCGGTTCTTTTTTATAGTCAAATTTGGCTTTCCCAAGATGTCGCCTGATCTTTCCGTACAAGCCTTGATACGTTTTGGCTATCGAATAGCGAATCGTGTCAATCTCACGTTTTGGAAAGAAGTGAGATTTTCCTCCAACAGTGATATAAGCACGTTTTTTACCACTAACGTAATCTTCAAATTTATTCGGATCGACTTTCAGATGGGTTTGTGAATCAAATCCGTACCACTTTAAAATATGCAGTCTTGTCCGACGAACAAGAATAAACTGCAAGAGTGAACGAAATAGATTTTTTGCTTCAGAATTGGGGGTATCTTTATCCTGAATTTTTTTAAAGTACTCCTTCAAATTCGGCGGATTGATGGGAATGATAGTAGTATCGCTTGCATGAAATAATTTGATTTGGTTATAAACATCCATTGCCGATTTATTGCGTGGAGTCGCTGTCAAGAGTAGTACCTTTTTATTGCCGGTCTGCATGAAATCCTGTAAGATTTTATACCTTCCGGGACTTTGGTGACGGAAGTGATGACTTTCGTCTATGAGGATAAAATCGCGGTCTCGGTACTTAATATCAGCAACGAGTAAATTCCACTCTTCATCATCGGATTTTGATTCCCTTAGAAGAGACATTGGCAGTATTTCTGCATTCAAGGAATATTCGGCATTATAGTTACGCCACATATCTTCCAATGATTTTGGACAGATTATCAAAGGTTTGGCATTTTCCGTAATGCTGAAATGCTTAACGACTGCCGCGCCGATAAAACTCTTTCCAATTCCAACGACATCTGAGGCAAATGCACCACCGTACTGACGAATAATTCCTATGATGATTTTTACTGCTTTTTTCTGAAAATCCGTCAAAGCCTCGGTGATTTCATTTTGCCATAAAAATTCTCTATCATCTGTTCCTTCGATTCGATCTTTGACAAGTTCATAGAGAGTTTTCATATAGATTTCGTATGGCGTCGTCGGTCGAATTGCCCATGATTCTGCCATTTCCTGGAACAGCGCCGTATCAAAATCTTCCGCGTCGTTCCATAGATTATCAAACCAGCGTGTCAATTCATCATGATTTTCACCGTTGTCATGGACATAAACATTCAATTCCGTGTTGTTAGTCAGGCCTGCAAGTGACAGGTTGCTTGAACCAACTATGGCAATTCCTTTTGATTGTGGTTGTGGATTTTTAAAATCGAAAATGTAGGCTTTAGCATGAAGGCGCGATTTGACATATACTTTAACCTTCAATCTTTGTTCAACAATCATCTGATGCAGAAGTTGAATAAGACGCTGGTTTTCATCGTTCTGTTCGACATCCGAGATTACATCCCGAACATCATTTAAAGCTTTTGATACTTCTATCTGACGTTCTCTGCTTTTTGGATAATTCTGTCGTTCGAGTTCCTTTGAAATGGTATTCAGCCGCCGATAGCCGCGCGCCAATTCTTCTATGGTCGATTTATTGCTGACATTGCCAATGAGTAAACGAACTTCTTTGATCTGAAAACTGCCATCGGATTCTTTTGTCTGAAGACGTTGTTCGATAGACTCCAAACCAGACAGGAAAAAGTAACCTACAGCAATTTTCGCCTTCTCCGTGAATTCCAACTGCTGATTGATTTCGTGGGCAAGTTTTCTGGTTCGATTGTCAATGATTTGGTGTGGCATTGTTTATTTTCCCTAAAATGAGTTTTTAATAGGAAATACTTGATATTTAGTAAAGAAATTTCTTGACATTTTATATAAAAATTATTGTATATTTGAGACGTTCTTTGATTGAAGATTCGTCCAGTGCCACAAGCAGGCTCGATATCCCAGCAATAGCTGGGAGCTGGACTTCAATTTTGCGACAGGCCTTGCCCAAATGGCAAGATACCAGCCGCAACAAAACCGCCCGCTCGTAGCGGGCGTTTTTATAAATAAACAATGCCATATTTATCACCTTTTGAAGCCTGTTGTACTAAAAGATTCGATACTCGATCAAACAGTAAATCGACATTCCATTTTTGATAACTTGCCTTAGGAATGATTTTTCTGTACAAACTATGAGCGACGAGATCTGCTATTTGGATAAAGTAGGAAATCCTTGAATCTCGCATTACAGGATCTTCAATAATTTGAGTTACAGGAGCATTATAAGGAGGACCATAATGACTGGATATATAATTGTAAACGCGCATTTTTCTTAATAACGACCTAATCTTTGCTTCCTTACCTTCATCTGGAAAAACCATCCCAATTTCATTCCCATTTCTGCGTAAAAACATGTCGAAACGTTGAATTAATCGAGCCCATGCGAGTATTTCGATGTCCTTTGTAGCGTTAGTAGAAGCATGTCTTGGATTGTTTTTATCTAAATAGACGTTAATCAAACGCGCTTGTGTAAAACTAGACGCAATCGAGTCTAAAACTAATGCGTATAATTTAACGCGTTTTTTACGAGTCATTTTTTTTAAACACAAATTTCCTCTCGGGTTTATTAATTCCGACCCTTTTAATTCAGCCCGAACCGGAAAACCAAATTGAGTTTTGACGTTTCGTCGAATATCAACCATCATTGTTAAGTAATTCCGCCATTCGTTTGCCGGAATGATTAAACCGGATAATGCAAAATATGGACTCGGTTGTTCAGACGCGGGCTTTGTGCTATCCGGCCATCCCGGATCACCAGATTCATCGATATACATCAGATACATAATTACTGTGTCTCTTCATCCTTTCTTTTCAGAAATTCATCCTCGTTAATGCTTGGCAACTCCATCTCCTCAACTAGCGTTTTTCCCGGCAACATGATAGTATCCCAACTTTCACGAATTTCTTTTCTATCGTCATATCCAGGAGTTCTGGCTTTTAGCATATTAGCATGGCTGCCACCAAAAATAAGACAAGCATAGAATGCGCTTCGCGATTTCGGTCCTAGGTAAAGACAATTTTTCTGCCACCATGTCTCGGCTTTTTGGATAACATCGTTTAGATTATTTTCCTTATAAATAATTGGATACAATTTCCGACCATAATGTAAATGCCTGCTGATGAGCTTCAAGCCTCTTGTCTAGCGCCGCTAATCGCAGTTGTTTTTTATAGTTCGTCTCATTGACAAAATACGAAAAGAAACCCGAAATTAGCGCGCCGACTGTAACCCCAATCATACCAATCGCGGACTTTGAATCTACGAAAGCTGTCAAAACTAAAAACCCGATTAAAATGAGAATTAATACCAGCCACATCCAATGTTTCCAGAAAAATTTCTTTATACAGATTGCCAGTTTCATCAAAGTCTCCGTTTCCTACAATTCAGTCTTGACATAGTTCCACTTCCAATCTTCCCAATTTTGTATGAGCCCGGCTTTTACCGGATTATTAAGGGTATAAACGACTATTCGGTCACATTCACTCTGATTTCGAACGACGTGATCATAACTTTCATGTTGCCAGAACGCTCCCCGGCGATGCAATATTTTATTGGCTTTAAAGGCTGTCCGCCACTTTAATCTCTGTAGAATTTTATATGTAGCGTATGTCATGTAGGTCGAACAGAATAGATCAGTTAACTTGGATGCTTGCTCAGAATTTTTTTGATTTTCAAATGGTTCTGTTCGACCTAATGGTTCGCTGACTTTGTTGGTCGAACAAGGATTACCGGATATATATGAATCTTCAACTTCATCTGATAATTCATCTCTCAATTTTGTTCGTCCTACTGATAATTCGGTGATACTTTCTGTTTGACCTACAATTTTAGTCAGTGGAAGAATTACCAGATGTACATGATTCGGCATGATGCAATAGGCAATTAAATCGTACATTTTACCGTCCAGAAAATGGATCTCTTCTGAAGTCATATCTGCAACCTCCGGATTAGAAAGCCAAATCGGTCCTTTGGAATCAGCATGAAGTAATTGGTCAAACTTCCCAAAGTATTTCTTCCACAGGACTTGGAGTTTATCATATCGTTCAGAACCATCTGTGGTTTTCTCTATGATCTGGGCTTGAATATAAAAATCACTTTTTAGTTTTTCTAAGACTTTTCGTGGTAGTGTACCAGCAAGCCGAAAAGTAACGAAAAGCGTCGCATGTTCGGGTTGGAAGTGCGGTAAATGACGACGGTAAAAGTATTTGTATTCATTATTTCTGTTGGTCGAACAGAGGTTATCGAATTCATTTACATTTTTCGCTTTGGTCTGTGATTCATCGATGGATTCTGTTCGACCTACCGAGTTCGTATTGTTGGTCGAACAGAGGTTATCAATCAAGTTTAATCTTCTCTCGTCATCCTTTACCATTTCTATTATCTCTGTTCGACCTACAAATAAACTACACACTCCTTGCCTTCACCAACTTATCATTGATTACTTTTTATCACAATATCGCATCCAAGAAGTTCAGCACGACAACATAACCGAAAGTGGATTTTTGCGCCAGTACCGTACCAGTTTTCATCATCGATCCGGGTCTTTCCGGCAACGCTGTCATCATTATACTCAATAATAGTACCGTTATCGTAGCGGTAGAGTGGGTACAATCCTATATGGCTTGTTTCCCCGTAGGATGTCGATATATCTGAAAAATGCAATTCGAAGGTTTTCCTGAATATATTAATTATCTTTACTGTAGTATTTTCAAGAAGTGCTATATAATAGCGGTTAAGATGAATTCCACACCAGATATTAAAACTTCGTTCCCGGATAAATTTATTCGGACTTTTTTGGATTATTAAGAGTGACTGCAAAACATTTTTATAAAGCATTTCGTCATCAAGTTTATCCAGTAGAAAGCCAAATCCAATGATGAAATTGCGTTCTTTTATGTAGTCCGTGAACTCCTCCAGAGCATTGACTTTTTTCACCATATCAGCCTTTTTAGATTTATTTTTCATTCATTACATCCTTTTCACTGACCAATTTTACTTACGCTGAATGATTTTTTAATCAGATCAAGTTTCATCTTTATTCAAAGTACAGTTCTCCTGCCATTCACATAAAATAATCCTGGCAATCCTAAAATCCTGTGAATCCCGGTGCAGACATTTTACACACTCCTTGCCTTCGTCAACCGGTTCTGCACCAACTCACAAACCGCCCAATAGACCTCGTTCCGCTCGTCCTGTGTCAAGCCCAGCGCATCGAACACTATATCGTCAAGCGCTTTGCGATCTGGTAAGGGATTGGGTCTCTGAGTTTTTAATTCAACACTCTTATCAAGTCCACATTCTTCATAAATGCTCAGTAATTCTCGGTCCAAGAGTCTTATTTTGTTATTTGGTAAAAAAATGGGATCAATCATTAAAAAATCGTTGACTTCATACACCATCAGACTTCTTGCTCCGAGTCCCAAGCCTGATCGACACAATATTTCCGAAAAGAGCGCTTGTACAGTTGAATTTACAGAATTCCGAAATGATACATCTGCTTTAGCAAAATAAAGTCGGCAATCAGACATCATTAATTCGTATGAAACGAAACAACCAATCCTATCATTTGTTTCTTTAGTCCAGAAAACATTACCGTATAAATCTTTTGGACAACTATACCATAGTCTTCTATTTACAACAGATTCATTTTGATCAAATCCCTGTCTCTCTCCCCACTCGATATAGCTCAGCGCGTTAGTTCCTTTTAGTTCGGCTTTAGTTTTGTGGCACATGAAGATTTTGTACTTCAATTGTGTTGGGTCGATCAGGATGCTTTTACACTCGCGCGGGCTTTTGATCACTGGTTTCAGAAACTCTTGCTCGATTCCCCACTCAGTGATCTTGTCTTTATCGAGGTAGAAGAACTCATTGGCGCCGGTTTTGATACCGAAACGCACTTCAGCAATGTCGCCAAGCCGCACGAGTTTGCCTTTTCCTTTTTCCAGAATCTTGTAGTAGATGTCCGGCGCACGCAGATATTTGCCGCCCCATTTGTCGCCGGTGTAGTTGTTGGTCGAACAGAGGTTGCTGAAATCTTTTTTGTCTTTCGATTTGGTTCGTGATTTACCGAAAGTTTCTGTTCGACCTACTGGTTCTACTGGTTCGCTGACGATGTTGGTCGAACAGAGGTTATCGAAATCGTCGGGCTCTTTCGCTTTGGCCAGTACATTTTCGACCGATTCTGTTCGACCTACAGTTCCACCTTCAAACAATTCGAGCGGCGTTTTGACGTTGATACGATATTCCGGTGTCGTTTTCATTTCACCGGCAGATTCAATTTCCTCGAAAATGACCGGGTCGAGGACATTTTCATAAGGCGTCTTGAACATGACAAATTTGACTTGCTTGTCATTGACGACCTTTTCCTGCGGATTGCCGAACAGGCAAATGACGGTGTTGACATCGGCGGATTTGAAAGTACGTTTGACCTGGTTGTCCATTATGAAATGGATCGGGACGTTTTTAATAAGGAATTCCTGTAAATCCCGGCCGTAGCCGACGTCAAGCCAGGAATTAGAAGTGACAAAACAGAAACTGCCACTGGAATTAAGCAGGGAGAGTCCGTGCAGATAGAAATAGACGTAGAGGTCGTTTTTGGCATTGAGCGGCTTGAGGAGTTTATCGTTCCTTTTACTCTTAAAATAATCCGGGAATTTTTCATAGACAGATTGCATCAGTTTGTTTTTATAGGCGCGTTTGCGTTCTCGCCAAACATCTTCAGAAAAATTCTCTCTATTTTCCTTTGGATCGGCGATCAATTCCTGCCGGACATAAGGCGGATTGCCAAGTACAATGTCGAAACCTTGCTGATCCCCTTCAAAGATTTCGACGAAAGCAATGTCCCAAACAAATGGCACGTTCATAGGATTTGTTAGTTTTTCCCGCATTGCATGCAGTTTTTCCAGTTCCGTCTGTTGTGCTTGTTTTGCCTGTTCGTATTGTTCGCGCAGGAAGTTTAGTTGCTCTTTTTTATCTCCCGGCTCGTTGGTCAGCAGAGACAATTGTTCCGAATCCGGCTGTTCTATGATCTGGTTGATTCGGTGGATTTCCTTTCGGATTTTTTCTGCCTGATGATCGATGATGGCGTCAAAGATGTTCACTTCTTCGCGGTGGATAGATTCCTTGGTATGAAATTTTCCTGTATTATCGTTAAAGAAATATTTCAGTTTCTCGGATTTAAGGGAGGTAATCCTGCCTTTGATATAAATAGATAAATTCGATGTTTTCAACTGCGTCAGGTTCAAATTTCCGATTTGTTGTACCAGCGAATCGCCCTGACGGATTTTAAATGTCAAATTGGGTAAAAGTGCTTCAAGCGTGCGTTCTTCGACCTTCAAGTCGGTTTCAACGACTAACTGAAGCCAGAGACGCAATTCGCATACAGAAACAGCCCATTCCATGACATCTACGCCATAAAGTGAATTGGCGATGATTCGTTTCTTCAGGTCATATTCGCGTTCATGCGTTCCAATCTGGTTATTGGCTCTTTTTGACAAATCGGTTATTATTGAAAGCATTCCGACAAGAAATGAGCCGGAGCCGACTGCTGGGTCGAGAATGGTTACGGTTCTGAGAAATTGATCGATTTTTCCCCAAAGATTTTGATGAGTGACTCTTTCATCGACGGAGTTCTTTTCATCTTCGGAGAAAGCGAAAATCAATTCGTAGAGCAAATTGCGGTGTTCTTCCCCAATTTCTTTTGTCATTCGATCAACTAACGCGAGACTGCACATGAGTCTGATTTCCGTGCGTGGTGTATAGAAAACGCCGGCTTCGCCGCGCTCGTCAATCTCGTCACTAACGTTGACCAACGATTCATAAACCTTTCCGATCATTTCCGGGTCAACAGCAACTTCCTGATCGATGGGCGAGTCTTCGGTGATCGTGAAGTTGTAACTCTGGAAGAAGTTCAGGATTTTCTCAAATTGGGCATCAGTAATCAAGCATTTATAGTCGTTAAAAGAGTCGTCTGTTGGATTTTGGGTAAACAATCCACCATTCAGGAAAGGTGCCATTTGCAGAACAGCGTCGAGTTCCTTCGGCATCCACGCCGGATGAGAATATTTGTGATTCAGTGATTCAAAGAAAAGAACCTTGAGCCAATCACTTGCAAAGGAATCTTTGGGACGATCTGATTTGCGATAGGTATCCCAATAATGTTTGAAAAATTCCACGTCATCACCGAGCCACCGCTTTTTCTGAATGAAGTAGAAAAACATGATCCGACTGAGAAACTGGATCGTGAATTTATGAGCGAATATTTTGTCATCGGTTTGTTTAAAAAGGCTGGATTTAAGAGCCCTGAATATTTCGACAAATTCTTCGAAAAACTTCTGCGTAACCTGTTCTACATCGAAAGCTTCATCATGCTGATTTTGCAAAGCAAGCGGAGAAATCTTCTCGTCGTGTATTTTGAGGTGACTGATCCTTTCGGATGCAGTATGTAAGCGTTCGGTATCACCGATCCGAATTCTGCGGATGTATTTCCGCTTTTCAGGTTTTTGATTTTCTTCGGTTTTATCGGCAATCAACTTCACATTGACAAAATCCCAATACGTATCATCCGAATTCGAGAAAACGGTGAGATTGTAGGGAAATTTTTGATTTATCTGGTTCAAAATAATCCGTTCGTCCGTTCTGCGCAATTCAGATGATTTAAGACGAATCCAGAAAATTTTGAAGTCGCTACATCCCGCAAAGAATTCAATTTTATCTACAACTTCCGATTGTGATCGAGCAAGTTTCTGAATAATTATTTGGCCGTCTTCTCGCTGATAATCATAACCTAATCGCGTAAAGAGATCAATAAGGGCTTTCTCTTTTTTAATAGACAATTCATTGAGCAACTAATACGTAATCTGATGTATTCCGTCCACTTGTTAAGTTACCTTTTTGTTTTAACGCTTTGCTCTCATTATCATTTTTTCAAGACTTCAAAAGAATTTTAATCTATTATTTTTATTAACGCAAGCTATAATCTATTACTCCAAAAATATTGTGTACTGTTATCAAATCTGAATATCAAAAAAATTATTGCGAAATCCAATCTTCCAAATAATGATAACAATTCATCCGAGTGGATAGGTATTTATTTATGGTCTTAAAACCTGATGACCAGATAGAAATATTTACCTATTGAAAATGAATATTCCACTTTGCTTTATGGCGAGGCGTCATTATTTTTATCTCGTGAAGCGTTCGGTGATTATTACAGTGATCTTACTTGAGTGGTTTCAACTGCCGACCGCTCAAACTCTCGATAAAATCTCAGACTTTTTTTCCAATCCGATCGAGTACCGGATGCCGCTTTTATTGACACCGTTCGAGTTCAAGGTGGGAACACAACTCGTCAGTCTGTTCGGTTCTCCGTTGTCTTTCGATTCGACGGAAACGTCGCTGGAGAATTCCGATCTACTATTTTATCGGTCGCTGTACCGGTTCGAACTCGATCTGTTGAAGTTCAACTTTCTGCGCTATCTTATCCCTCAAAATCTATTCGATTTTCAGACCGGATTCGGCGGAAGTTATACGACGCCGCTTGTCAGATTGAGCCTGCCGGACGGCTGGAATGACGAAAGTCCTAAAGACGGAACACGCCTGTTCTATTCGCCGCGGATTCTCGAACTAAATGTCAACCAGTCTGTCATTTTTCAATGGTCGGAGCGATTTTGCAACACCGTACAGTTCAACTATGGCAAGTCACTCGTGACTGCTTATCGCTCGCTCGGCGGCGATCGATTCCTCGACCGGCAGAAAACGACCTGGTCGATCGCGGTCGGAATGAAAATGTTCATGCGGAAAGGACAGCGCTTCAAGGAAGCGTACGGCGTCGAGGTCAAATACGTTTCTGCCAATTTCGATCGCTTGGACGATCCGAAACGACTCAGTCCGCTGACCGGAATGAACTTCAACAGCCTTGGCGTTTATCTGACATTCAGTTCGATGTTCGGCGGCTACGCAACGGTCGGTGACGACGCAATAAAATTGTACAAATCGGGAGATTACATCGCCGCTAAAGCCAATTTTGAAGAATTACTCCGTGGTATTCCAAGTCATCCGCGACGTTTTAGGGTGCGCCGAATGATTCAGGATTGTATCAACCAGATGCCTTATCAGAATGTCGCGCTCGCAGAAGGATTCATCGAGACGAAAAATTTCACAAAAGCCGCGAATTATCTGGATCAGGCTAAAACAAAAAATATCGCCGATCTGGATTCGGTGATTACGAAAGACTTCCAGAAAATAACGGAATACTTTATCCATGATATGGATTCACTCTTCATTGCAAATCAACTCGACGCGGCGGAAAATTTACTGAAAAAGGTCGAAATCCTTCCGATTCCCGACATCACCAGCCTGGCTAATGAATACTGGAGCGAGATTTATTTTCACCGCGGTGCGCTTTTTACCGAATACGGCATCTGGGATAGAGCGATCGCCGGTTTCGATCAGGCCGTTAAAAAGCATCCGCCGATCCGGGAGCGCGTCGATCCGTGGCTATTGAAAATCGCTTATGGTTATCTCAACGACGCCAATAAATCCATTGACGCAAAAGACGTCGAATTGGCGCTGGAATCCTTACAACAGGCGACGCGAGTCCGGCCGGATATTCAGTTCATCACCAAAGAACCGATCCAGATTCTCGAAGACGGCGTCCGCGCTCTGCAAAAAGAGATGGCTGTTCAAAAATTGAAAGAAACATCGCGTCAACGTCTTCCGGTCACTCCCAAAATCCGGCCGGAACCGGAAGTCGGCATGCAGGAAGAGATCGTTCTGAAGATGCTGGGAAATCCATCGACAATTACCAAATACACCGACCATCTGAAACACCTGTTCCAGTTCTGGGAATATTCCTACACGGATGGAAGCGAAAAACAGTACTATTTTCGCGACGGAATCTTATTCAAGATCGAAGCGGAAAAGCCTGGTATTCCGGAATGATTTTTCTGGATTATATCTGAAATCGTGATAAATTCGCGCCATGAAAACTATCTACACCGACGGCAGTTGTAAAGGAAATCCCGGACCCGGCGGATGGGCAGTCGTCGTTCTCGACGATTCGCAAGCCCTGCAAAAGTTCGGCGGTTTCGACCCGACAACGACCAATAACCGAATGGAATTATCGGCGGCGATTGCCGCGCTGAAATTGCTCGACCGGAACGAACCGGTAACCATTTTTACGGACAGCGAATATGTCAAACTCGGCATCACACAATGGCTGAGAAACTGGAAGTTGAAAGGCTGGAAAACAGCCAATAAACAAAACGTCAAGAACCAGGATCTCTGGCAGGCTCTCGACGCGCTGAATCATCCCGGAATTATCTGGAAATATGTTGCCGGTCATTCGGGAAACGATTACAACGAACTCTGCGATCGAATCGCCAAAGGAATGATCGACGCTCAAGGTCGGGAAACCGACCTGCTGAAATAAATTTTCACGAACTCAGTTTAACGTATTTGGCCACGATTGTTTTCTGACCGGCTGATCGAAACATAATGTGAAGTTTCGCATTCGGTCCATAACCATCCATCGCGAAGACTTTCCCTGCTCCGAAAATCTGATGTGTAACGATCGACCCAACCTGGATTTGCCGTCCGGATTCCGGCGCGGCGGATGGCCGCTCAGGCGAATCCACCACGTCATTGGTTTTTCTGAAGTACGCTTTTCGCGGTTGACGGCTGGCGGAAATGACATTTTCCTTGCGGGATTTGACCTGAATGAGTTCGGGCGGAATCTCCGAAAGAAAGCGTGACTCCGACGAATATTTCGTTTCACCTGCGTAAGTGCGATAATCCGAACTCGTGAGGAAAACTTTCTCCTTTGCCCGCGTCAGTCCAACATAGAAAAGTCGCCGCTCTTCTTCGATGCTTTTTTCTCCCATGTCGCGTTCCATCGGCAGAAGTCCCTGATTGAGTCCGCAGATAAAGACGACAGGAAATTCCAACCCTTTCGCGCTGTGTAAAGTCATGAGCGAAACGGCATTTTTAGTGTCTTCCCACGAATCGATCTGGGTGTTCAGCGCGACTTTTTCCAGATACGATTCCAGCGTCGGATTTTGTTCGTCGGAGCAGAATTTGGAAATATCGTTGAGTAATTCATCGACGTTTGCCAGCCGTTCCAAAGCCTCTTCGCCGCCCAACTCTTTAAAATAATCGCGGAGCCCCAGTTCAAGAACGACGATTCTCGACCATTCCTCAAACGAAAGCGTCGTGCGGCTGGACTGAATTCGCAAAACCATCTGATAAAATTGCGCCAGCGCCTGAATCGATCTCGGACTGAGTTCGAAACTGTCCACATGAGCCAACGACTCATACAAGGATAAATGATTCTTCCGGGCAAAGGCTTCGACGTATTCGAGTGTCGTTTTGCCGATGCCTCTCGGCGGAAAATTGACGATACGTTTGAAATTCACGTCGTCTTTCGGATTGCAAAGCAGGTGAAAAAAAGCCAGCGTGTCTTTGATTTCCTTCCGGTCATAGAACTTCACGCCGCCGACCAGCACATAGACGATATTATTTCGGCGGAGAATATCTTCCAGCACGCGTGATTGCGCATTCGTCCGGTATAAAATGGCGAAATCCTTGAATTTCCGCTTGGAATGTAAAATTTCATTTTGGATGCTGGACGCGATGCGCGCGGCTTCGTCATATTCGTCCTGAGCCTGAATTTTACTTAGCAGTTCACCTTCCTGATTCTCCGACCAGAGCGTTTTTTTTGCCCGATTGACGTTGTTGGCAACGACTGCGGAAGCGGCTTTTAGAATCGTGTTCGTCGAACGGTAGTTTTGCTCCAGTTTGAAAACTTTCGCCTTGGGAAATGCATCCTCGAACCGGAGAATATTCTCGATGTCGGCGCCGCGCCAACTGTAAATGCTTTGATCGTCATCACCGACGACACACACGCGCCGGTGTTTTTTTCCAAGCGCGTCAATGAACAAAAACTGCGGTTTATTGGTGTCCTGATATTCATCGACGAGAATGAATTTGAATTTCCGGCGATACTTTTCGAGAACTTCCGGATACGCGGAAAAAATCTTGAGCGGGAAAATGAGCAGATCGTCAAAATCCAGCGAATTCGCCTGTTTCAACGCTTCCTGATAATGAGGATAAAGCTGTTTGACCAGCAAATCCGGTAAAATCCCTTTTCGCGGTTGATAGGATTCCGGCTCGATCCATTTGGATTTCAGACTGGAAATTCTCGATAAAATATTTTGCGGCGTGATGCCTTGCAAGATGATCGACCGTTCCGCGATAACCTTCTTCATGAGTGACAACTGGTCGGCTTCGTCATAGATCGTGAATCCGGTCGTAAAGCCCAACGGTTCGATTTCACGACGGAGAATTTGCGCGCAGATCGAGTGAAAGGTGCCAATCGTCGCGGAGCGGACTTTATTTCCGACATAGTTTTCGATCCGCGAACGCAACTCCTTGGCGGCTTTATTGGTAAAAGTAACGGCTAAAATATGTTCCGGCGAAACGATCTGCTGTTCGATGAGGTAGGCGATTTTGTGGGTCAACACCTTCGTTTTTCCGCTTCCCGCGCCGGCAAAGATCAAAGACGGTCCGCCGACATAGGTAACTGCTTTAGCCTGTTCGGGATTCAATCCCGTTAAAGGATTCAATTCTTTTTCTCCTTTGTTGATTCCAATGCCACCTGTTTTCGGATTCGTTGCAGTCTTTGTTTGGCTCTCAGAAAACTCTGGTAATCGTTGGTAAACGTATGGGTTCCGTCGCCGTTGGCGACCATATAAATATATCTCGTTCTCGCCGGGAATATTGCGGCGTAGATGGATTTTCGTCCCGGATTGTTCACCGGTCCTTTCGGCAATCCTTTGAATCGATACGTGTTGTACGGCGAATCGATGCTCAAGTCATTTTTATAGAGTCGGCGCGGCCCGTCCGGGATGATGTACTGGACGGTCGGATCGGATTCCAATTTCATGCCGCGTCTTAAGCGATTGTAATAAACGGACGCAACGATCGCTCGTTCTCCGTCGGTCTTGCACTCGCCTTCGACGATCGACGCCATTTTTAAAACATCGTGAAGCGACCTGCCGGATTTCTTAATCGCTTTTAACAACGTATCGTTCACTACTTCGTGGAAACGTTCGACCAGCGTGAACAAAACGTCATCAGCGATTTCCGAGTTGCTGAAGTCGTAGGTGTCCGGGAACAGGTAACCTTCGAGAGTCGGCGCCTGAACATTCAAGTCTTTCGCGAAGGTCGCGTCGTTGGCTCTTTGCATGAATTCGAGCGAATCCAGACCGATCCGTCGGTTCAATAATCCTGCGATATTTTTCGCCTGAAATCCTTCCGGGATTGTGATCCGAACCGTGTGAATATTTTTGTCGGACAATGTTTTGATTAAACTGCGATACGTCCGGTCTTCGGCAAAGCGATACCGCCCCGCACGCAGGGATTTGCTCCGAAACATCAATTTGGCGACGATAATAAAGCCTCGCGGATAGTCGATAATCCGTTTTTCGGCGAGCAAATTCGCGATGCCGGAAAGACTCGTTCCTTTGGGAATCGTGACGACTTTCCGGGCATTTTCCGTGTAAACGGGCAGGTTGAGAATGGTAAAACCGATGGCAAACAGCATGACAAGCCCAAGCGCGATGACCGACAAGGCCGCTTTATTCCGGGCGGTTTGGCGTTTGGACAATTTACGTTTCAGCTGTTTTCGTAAAGCAGTGAGTTTCTGATTCATATTTCCGGTGGTTTAGGTCCGAAAAGGCATCGGAATGAATGTGAGGACGAAAATCGCCAGCGTGATTACACCGAGGATGATTTCACGACGGGAAAGCGGCGCATGATCTTCGATAATCGGCGGATGTTTGACACGAATGAGAAAGAAAACGAGCGCCGCCCAAACGATCCAGTTCACGGAAAAAATACCCAGAATCAGGATGGCGGCGAGCGAACCGTATGCGACTTTAGGATACCAATCACCCAGAAGCGCAAAGGCGATGTGGCCGCCGTCCAATTGTCCGATCGGCAGCAAATTCAGCATTGTAACCAGCATTCCGATCCATGCCGCGAAGGCGATCGGATGCAACATGATGTCCTGTGCTTCGGTCAACCCGGGATAGAGAATGGCAGTCGCTATTTTCATCAGCAGAGAGTCGCCCAGCGAAATGCCGCCGGCGTTAGCAATATCGGTCACTGTCGAGAGCGACAATCCGATGAACAGAGCCGGTAATGCGACGATAAATCCGGCCAGCGGACCGGCGGCGCCGATCTCGACTAATGCCAGCCGATTCCGGACCGGCGAACGCATTTTGATAAACGCGCCGAACGTCCCAATGAATGTCGGAGCCGGAATGAAATAGGGCAATGTTGCATCGACGTGATGTTTTTTCGCGGTCAGAAAATGTCCCAACTCGTGTACGCCGAGGATCAGCATTAACGTCACGGAAAATGGAATTCCTTTCCAGAGTTGATCGAAGTCTTTGATTGGATTGACGCCTTCCATCATCGCTCCGGCGAGGATTGTCGTGACGATTGTCGCCAAAAACAGGATCAGATGAATCGAAGGTCGCCTGGCTGGTTTGATAACCGGTTTGACAATGAAAACGTCGATTCCGTCAGACGATTTTCTTTGTATGGAACGAACAAGATGTCTCGATCTTTTTCTGACTTCTCTCAGCGTGACGCCGGAAAAGAGGAAGCCTTCCAGCAACAGGTTGTCGCTTTCGTCGCGAGCCCGAATGATCTGCATCCATTGTCCAAGGTGGAAAATTATTTCCTGTCTTTTATTTTCGTCCATGCGTCCTGTATCGTATCAATCATCAAATTGACTTGGGGAACTTACAATTCAATTGACAGGAAATCAAAGGTAAAAAAAGCGACATTTTGGGCATCAATCCGACTGAAAGCGTTTGGTTTTTTCGGAGCGTTCACGTATTTTAGCGCCCGATAAATTTTTCGGAAGATATTTAAAGACCAGATCGAACGTGATTACTAAATTTCAAAATATCATCCCATCGTTTAAAACCCGGTGGACGATTGAAGGCGGATATGCCGAAGTTCTTCACATCGCATTTCCGCTGATCTTGAGCACCAGCGCCTTATCGCTCCAACATTTTATCGACCGGTTATTTTTAACGTGGCATTCTCCCGAAGCCGTCGCCGCCGCGATGCCTGCCGGTATTTTAAACTTGGCTCTGATCAGCATTTTCGTCGGTACGGCAAGTTACGTTGGAACCTTCGTCGCTCAATACACCGGTGCAGGGAACGACCGGATGATCGGCATTTCAGTTTGGCAGGGGATTTATATTTCACTGTTCGGCGGATTGTTCTATCTGATTTTCATTCCGCTTGCCGGCCCGATATTTTCCGCCGTTCATCACGCGCCGCTGGTTCAGAATTACGAGACGATTTATTTCAAGGTGCTGACATTGGGTGCGTTTCCTTCCATCGCTTCGGCGGCATTGACCGGATTTTACGCCGGACAGGGAAAAACATGGCCGGTTTTGTGGATCAATCTTGTCGCCACGATAGTCAATATAGTCGGTGATTATCTGTTGATTTTTGGAAAATTCGGTTTCCCGGCAATGGGCATTCAAGGCGCTGGTATCGCAACCGATCTATCATTACTGACATCGATGATTCTCTTTATCGTTCTTATTTTCAGATCGGAACGGAATCGCCGGCAATATGCGCTGAAAAACTGGAAATTCGACCGCAAGTTATTCGGAAGACTGATCCGGTTCGGATTACCGAGCGGCGTCCAGTTTTTTATCGATATGGCCGGATTTACGGTGTTTCTCTTTATCATGGGAAGACTCGGAACGACTCAGTTAGCCGCCACCAACGTGGCGTTCAACATCAATAATCTCGCTTTCATGCCGATGATGGGATTAGGAGCGACGGTCTCTATTTTGGTCGGGCAGTACCTCGGAAAAGACCAGCCGACCTTAGCGGAGCGAAGCGTCTATTCCTGTTTTCATCTTACCTTTATTTATATGTTTTCGATATCCGTCGCCTATTTTTTCTTCCCGGAATTTTTCATGATCCCGTTCGATTCCAAAGTGAATCCCGAACAGTTCCGTCCGGTGCGCGAGATCGCCGTCGTGTTGCTGAAATTCGTCGCGGTTTATTCCATCTTCGACACTCTGAACATCATTTTTGCCTCAGCGATCAAAGGCGCCGGCGATACACGGTTCGTCATGATCATGTTGGTGTTTCTATCATTCGGCTTGATGGTCATTCCGACATATATCGTCGTCGTCATTTTGAAGATGAACGTCTATGCCGCGTGGGCGTGCGCTTCGCTCTATGTCATTACGCTCGGATTGATCTTCTATGCTCGGTTTCTCAATGGTAAATGGAAATCCATGCGCGTGATCGAGACCGTCATACCAATCATTACGCCATCCATGCCTGATTTGCCGACACCCGACTAATAATGAAAAGAGCCGGCTATTAACCGGCTCTTTTTCTATCATCGAGAGGCAAATGGGAGTTAGTTCTTTTTCGGCTCTTCAGGCTTCATCATTCCGCCCTCGCCTTTTTGGCATTCCTTCATTCCGGAATCTTTACCTTTCATCTCACATTTCTTGTCGCGCATGCGGTTTCCCTTCATGTCGTATGGCTTTCGACCCATCGGGGGCATCATTTCACCCTTCATGCCACACCCTTTGGGTTCCATGTGCTTGATAAAAACCTTCTTCTGATCGGGCGTCAATTTGTCCATAACGGCGAACTGATGATCGACGTGCAGTTGATCGACTTTCAATTCGATTTTGTTGATCTTGTCTAATTGAGCCTTTATTTTTTCTTTGGCGGGATTGTCGTCTTTGTAGAGCTTCAACAGTTCGAGATTCTCTCTCTGGAGTTCAGCCTTAATCATGACCATTTCTTTTTGCTGATCGATTTTGAGTTTCTCGATGTCGCTCTTTTGTTGGTCGGTGAGTTTCAGATCGTCCATCATTTCGCCCATTTTTTGGCAATTGCCCTGAGCAAATGAAACCGACGCAAAGATCGCGAAGACTAACATAAGCATTCCGATTTTACTCATGACTTTCATACATTTTCCTTTCATTCGATTTTTGGCGAGTTTGCCGCCTTTTGTTTATGAAGTTACATTCAATTTTCAAAATACTTAGATTTAGACGCAGTGTGGTTATAAAGGTTACCTTAAAATTTTTCGCTGATTTCATCGAAGGACGATGAATTTTCGCCGGATAGCGTCCTGTCCCTGTTTGAGAAGCAGAAAATAGATTCCGGAACCGACGCATTCGCCATGGCGGTCTTTTCCATCCCAGTACGTCACATTCAGCCCGACATTGCCGGAAGAAAATGAAAATGCGCGAATCTCGCGTCCGAGGATATCGAAGATTTTCAACTCCGCGGAACGATCCTTCGGCAA
>JBAZPZ010000016.1:0-31061 GCA_041645495.1 Fidelibacterota bacterium
AATTTAAAGACAGAAGTCAACGAATAAAATTTAATTTTAAAGAGACTTTTATTTTTTCCGTTCTGTTTCTTTTTTTAGAAACTCTTCAAGCGTCATCTTAGATTTATACGACTCGCTTTTCATATACCTCAGGAGATTCATAAACATATCCTTCTCGATATATCCGGGAATCACGGCAACAACCTCCGAACCGGGTGTCAGTAAAGCGATCGATGGATAACCGGTCACCTGAAAAGCACGCGTCAACTGAACCGGCGTATAGGTTTTCCCCTGAAACTGAAGTTTCTCGGTTGCGTTTTCCGCGTTGATGCGGATCGGTACGAAATTCTCGAATAAATATTTCTCAACTGCGGGCGCGGAAAAGGTTTCCTTATCCATCTTTTTGCACCATCCGCACCAATCGGTATAAAAATCAATGACGATGTGCTTGTTTTCTTTCTTCGCTTTCAGAATGCCTTCGTTGAACGAATACCACGCATTACCTTCTGCCAATAGGCCGGTTCCCATCATCAATGTCAACGCTAAACTGATCAATCCAACTTTCATTTATCCTCCATGATTCGCTGTGAATTTCAGTGTTTAGAGACAGAAAGACAAGAATTGGTTGCAAAAATATATTTTACCGACCTTCATTCTATTTTTACGATAACCGGATTATCCATCTGCCGGGCCGTTTCATTTAAATACTGAGCGAATTGACTGCATGACCGAATTCCGTTCGGTTCCTTATCCCACGCCGCTAAGAAGTAGTAAGTCAAAGAGTTATTGACTGGTTTGAGAACGACAGCATGACTGTTCGGATCTTCCGTCAACTGAATCAGGTCGTTTTTCTGAAACAAAATCGCCAGCCCGAGACTGTCTCCGGCAAGACTCTGTTTTCCGTAGGTTGCTAAATACATCCAACCTTCATCGTTCGCCTGGGAAGTGAAAACTGTCGTGTTTTCCATTTTAACGATTCCGGTGCAAAGATTCGGCGGATTATCCGTGATTTTAAGCGTGTGTTTTGTCAAACGACTGCCTGCGTCGATGGTCAATTCCGAGATCAGATCAAATTTTCCCGCTTCGGTTTTCCAGCCGAAATATTTCGTTTGAATCTGCGATCTCAAGGCACAATTTATCACAATTTCACAGATCGAACTGTCGATCGATGAGACTCTTTCTACTTTATTCTTCAACCACATTCCGATCGTAAAAGACGATAATTACCGTCTAAAAATACCCAAAGGGCATTACAACGCGAAATTCGTACCCGTTTCTGAAAATCTGGATCGCACGAAACGAGTGGTCGTCTGGTTGGCAAAAAAGTACTACATACCCATCCTCGCGGCGCTTTGCATTCTATTGGCAATTCTTTGGATTCATGACAGAAGTTTATCAAGGAAACTGCAATCTTATCAATTCATCGAAAAAAGCGATCCGATCTGGAAAGAATACCTGCAGTCGAATTTGCCGGTTTTAGTCGTTACTGGCGATCATTTTTTCTTTGATATGTACAGCGAGAAATTCCAATCGGAAATCTCACTTCCGCTATGAAATCCTGCCGCATAAAATCACCTATTCTCCATCCGACACCGCCGGTAGTCAAACGTTTATGACTTCCCTTCATTCCGCAGGACTCAATGAAGACCTTGTTTTGGCAGTTAAATTAACAGACCCCGCAAAGAATTCCATTTTTATTATCGCTTCCTACCATTCACTCGGCGCGCCCGAAGTGGTGAACTATCTGACACAATCCTCGACGCGACAAGAAGTAGAACAAAAGTTCATGGAAAAATATCATAAAGTTCCCAAATATTTTGAAATTCTGTTCCGTGTCACCGGAATTGATAAGACGGCCTACAGCACGGAAATGTTGATTTATAACGAAATTACCGCCGATTAATTCAAACGATTTCTATCGTAAACTTTTCCACGCGCTAACGAACAAAAAATCCCTCCCAAACAGAAAGCGGAAAATACAGCAAAAGCGATCTTCATGCTCGTTAAAAATGATGGGTAAAAAACCGGTGTAATTTTCACACGACCGATCATCATTGAAATGATTAACATGACGATCCCCATACTCAGCATTTGACCGGCCAGTCGCATTGTTCCCAGCGTCCCCGAAGCAACGCCGTAAAATCGTTTCTCAATGGAACTCATGACGGCATTTGTATTGGGCGATGAAAACAGCGCCAGCCCGGCACCGATTATCATGAGCGTTGCGATTATTTGGATCATTCCGGTTTCCGCCTGAATAAAGACAAAAAGGATTAGGCCGAGAGTCGTCACTGCCATACCTGACGAGGCGACAATTCTAGGTTCGATCCCGTCAGACAATCTTCCTGCGAGCGGTGAAATGACTGCCATTGTCAGCGGTTGGGCTATAAGAATCAATCCAGCGTGTTCCGGATTGAGTCCTTTGATATATTGAAGGTAAAGACTGAGCATAAAACCAACAGCGAAGGTCGCGGCATAATTGATCAGTCCCGCCAGATTCGACATCATAAAAACAGTATTGCTCCGAAATAGTCGAATGTTGAGAAGCGGTTGATTGATTCGATGCTCCCAATATAAAAAACCGACCAATCCGGCAGTTCCTATTCCCGCGTACAAATAATGGATTGCAACCGTCATATCCGACAGGCCGACTATCAACGAAAAAAGAGATACGACATAGAGTAAAGCGCCGAACAAATCGAATTTTTCTCCTTTCGATTCCGACCATTCTCCCTTCAACCGCCAAATGACTAAAATAATGATCGTCAAACCGATCGGAATATTGACATAGAAAATACTTCGCCATCCGAAGTGTTCCGTCAAAAAACCACCAAAGACCGGGCCGGTTGATAAACCAATGTAAACGGAAGCTGCATTGATACCAAGGACTTTCCCGCGTTCACCAGCCGAAAAAACCGACGTCAGAATGGCCACACCGGTTCCGAAAATCATTGCACTGCCGAATCCTTGAATCATCCTAACCGCAATTAAGACCATCGAACTACGTGAATATGTAGCCAATAAGCAACTCAGTATTAGAACTATCGTTCCCGTGAGGAAAACCTTCTTTCGCCCATAAATGTCTGCCAGCCTGCCAAACGGCAAAAGAAACATAACCGAAGACAACAAATAGGATGTCGCCACCCAACCCATTTCGACGGCATTCATCGAAAATTCTTTTCCAATTGACGGTAAAGCGATATTGATGGACGAACTCATAAAAGGCGTCAAAAAAGAGGCCATCGTGGAAACGACCAAGGCGATTGTTTTTAACTCTTCTTTCTGATAATCCGGCATACTTACATTTTCCTTCGTGTCAGATAAACATTGCAGTCAAAGTTACAATACTTACTCACAAAAAAATTCTCAAAAAATGTAACCGGTAAAAAACGATGTCATCCAAAATAAAAAAAAGAAAGGATTATTCATGGAATTAACAATTGATTTTCCCAAAAATTTACAGGTCGACGCGCATCTTGGTAATTTTACCGTTCATACCGATCAGCCGCTGAGTGCGGGCGGAGATGGCTCGGCGCCGACACCTTTTGCATTATTTCTATCTTCCATCGGCACTTGCGCGGGAATTTACATCCTTGGTTTTTGTCGTCAACGAAATTTACCTACCGAAAATGTTCGAATTGTTCAGAGAATGGAAACCGATCCAAAAACAGGACTTATTGGTAATATCGAATTAGAAATTCAGATTCCGCCTGATTTTCCGGAAAAGTACCGCGATTCGTTGGTGCGTTCAGCCAATCTCTGCGCCGTTAAAAAACATCTTGAAAATCCACCAAAATTTAATGCCCATACTACCGAGAATTAATCAACGGTATCCGTAAAGAATATGCAGTAATGAAAAAAAGATCGCACGAAATATATCAATTTATAAATTCATAAAATAACTATTGACAAACGAGAACGAAATTCCATATATTCTTATTGGATGGTGATTTTTCATAAAGTAATGTCGAATATAGGCGGGACCGTCACCCCTCTTATTTTCTATCAGGGATAGGGCAGAGTCTTTGATAGGGAATTGTCGGTTCCGCCTCCCCATTTTTAGACCACACGTTTTCCTGAAACAAATATCCCTAAAAACCTATATTAAAACACCAATGATTTACTTGAGAATTATCCCTTCGTATTGTAAATTTAGCCCGCTTTTTTAAATGATGGGAAGTCGTCCAACGGCAGGACATCAGACTCTGGATCTGGTTATCGGGGTTCGAATCCCTGCTTCCCAGCAAATTTCCCGAAGAAGTTTATTTGATATGGCGCATTCGTCTAGTGGTCTAGGACGCTGGCCTCTCACGTCGGCAACAGGGGTTCGAGTCCCCTATGCGCTACAAATATGTAGCAGGTTTACGTTCTTAAAAGCCAAAAATATCATAGCTTTCAGGAAGTTCCTTATGTGTTACACTCCGGTTCTTTTGAATGATATTTATAGGATAAATCCCAACGAGAGGATAATCGTTCCCAGAAAATGAATTCCGATCGTTGCGGCATTGACCGGCAGTAATTCCTGAATAGTATCATATTTCTTGGATGACACGGCAATATTCCAGAAGACGACAGGTATCAGTAAAAATACAAATGATGTCCAAACAGGGAAAACGCCTTTTAATATCCAACCGAAAATCCAAATAAAAGATCCGACTAGAAATACCTGGTAAAACCGGATTGCTTTTCGTTTGTCATGAAAAATGACAACCAGCGTTTTTTTCCCCGTCTGAGAATCTGCATCGAAATCCTGAAACTCATTAATGAATATGATCAATCCGACCCAAATTCCAACCGGTACTGAAGCCAAGATCGGCAACCATGAAAATCTGTCGGTCTGAACGAACCACGCGCCAAATACAATCAATGGTCCAAACGCCAGTGCAATTCCTGTTTCTCCGATTCCGCGATAGGATAAACCAATCGGAAGAGCGGAATAAAAAAATCCGATCAATATGCCGATAATTCCGATCCATAAAATGACGTTCCCTTCAGCTGCCCAGTTCAAAAATAATCCGATCGCAATCGCTAATGAGAAAGCGATCAGCGAGGCTGTGAGCATCATAACAGGTGATAATCGACCCGTTTGAATCATTCTGCTACCGCCGGAAAAGGTATTGTAATTGCGGTTGGCTTCGTCGTTTCCGGAAAGATGATCGTAATAATCGTTGATAATATTCGCCCCGGCATGAGCCGATACCGCACCGATTAACGTCAGCCAAAATAAAAGCGGATCGAAAACGTGGAACTCCGACCAGGCGATCGCAGTACCCAGAATCACCGGCGCGATGCTCGCTGTAAAAAACGGAGCGCGCATTACTTTCAGCCAGAAAATTATCTTATTTATGAAGGACTTCATCATCCAATGAAACGAGCGAATCCGTTATAAGTTTTTCTTGAGAAAATCCGCCATCTTTTCGTACAGATGAATCCTTGTTTCGGTATCGGAAATTCCGTGATCGCGGTTCGGATAAACCATCATCTCGAACGATTTTCCTTTTTTCACTAACTCATCAATGAACATCGCGCTATTTTGGAAGTTAACATTGTTATCGGCCTGCCCATGAACAAGAAGGAAATTCGCCTTGATTTGATCGACATAGTTGAAAGGTGAACTTTCAAAATACCCGATGCTGTTGTCCTTCGGAAGTCCCATGTATCGTTCGGTATAGGCCGTATCGTAATATTTCCAATGCGTCACAGGCGCGATGGTGATCCCCGTTTTGAAGACATCCGGCGATTTGGCCAGCGCGTAAAGTGTCATGTAACCGCCGTAACTCCAGCCCCAGATTCCGATTCGTTTCGCATCGACGTAGGGTAATGTTTTCAGGTATTTTACTCCATCCAACTGATCCTGCAGTTCAAATTTTCCCATCGATAAATATATTTTTCGCTCCCATTCGCGACCGCGGTTTGCCGATCCACGATTATCGATGCTAAACACCAAATATCCTTGTTGTGTCAGATACTGATGCCATGCACCGGCATAACTGTTTTGAACGATTTGATAGCCAGGTCCGCCATAAACATAAATAAATACCGGATATTTTTTAGAAGGATCAAATTTCTTCGGATAAAGCATGGAACCGTAAAGCATCGTTCCGTCCAACGCCTGAATTTCGATGAATTTCGTCGTACCGAAACCATATTTTTCTTTGTTGAAATCCAGATTTTCAAACAGCAGGTTTCGTTTACCGCCAATGACTGACGACAGATAGATTTTGGGCGGAAATTCCGATGTCGAATATTTATCGAGATAAAATTTCAATGTCGGTGAAAAATCGATTTCGTGACTGCCATCGGTGCTATCGATTTGCTCATAGTATGCCGAGTCCAGACTGACAGCGTACAGATGCTTTTCTAAAGGTGATTTTTTTGTACCGGTAAAATAGACTTTTCGGTTTTTCTCATCGACGGCATTCAACTCGGTGACACACCAGTTTCCCTGCGTGATCTGCCGCTTCAGATTTCCTTTACCGTCATAAAGGTAAAGGTGCATGTATCCGTCTTTTTCCGAGAACCAGATAAAATCAGAACTGTCTTTGAAAAAGTAGTACAAGTCGCTGATATTCAGCCAATATGGATCTTTTTCCTCCAGCCTGACTTCACAAATTCCGGTCGAAGGATCGCCGACGAATAATTTCATAGAACTCTGAAGCCGGTTGATTATGAGCAGCGCGATCCGGTTGGTTGAAGGAATCCACTCAAATCGCGGAAGATATTCTTTTTTCGGTGCATCTGGTTTCATCCAGACAATTGATTTATCGGTAATATTGACGATGCCAACCTGAACCTCCGGATTCTTCTCTCCTGCTTTGGGATAATATTTCCATGCCACCTCAGGATATATTCCGGAATAACTGATCAACGGGATTCGGTTAACGTTCGATTCGTTGAGTTGAAGAAATGCAATTCGTTTGCTATCTGGCGACCATTTATATCCTGATGACATATCGAACTCTTCCCGGTACAGCCAATCCGTTTTGCCGTTGAAAATTTTCTCGTTTCCATCCGTCGTCAATTGAGACGCGGCTTTCGTCCGCAAGTCAACAACCCACAGGTTGTTGGATTGTACGAAACAGATTAGGTTTCCATCCGGCGAAAACTGAAAATCCTCTTTCGGCTTTCCGTCCGACGTCAATCTCTCGATCGCTTTCGTCTCGACGGTCATCAGAAAAATATCATCTTTTCCGGTTAGCAATATTTTATTCATCGATGGCGACCAGACCGCACTTTTGACATTTAACGCGATAGTGTTTGTTCCATCGGAATATGTCATGTCCTTCTGCATAAAAACCGTATCGACTCGTGCCGAATCCGCTGACATTCGTATCAATGAAAATTGATCTTTCTCTGCTTTTTCAAAATAAGTAACGAATTTTCCATCCGGCGTCCAGCAATAATTCTTACTTGCGGAAGCGTCTCTCGCCAATCCCGGATCGGTCATGATCGATTTGATCGTAATCCGGCTCGAATCTTGCGCGTTGAGACTCAGTGTACATACCAACAGTAAAATGATGTATCTTATAAAAATCATACTTTATCCTTGCCAAAAAATTGTTGGACAGATTGTATCAACTTGTCTTCCCCGGCGACAGTTTCAGTCGTAACCGGTACACAGTCTTTGAAAAACCTGCCGTAAGACATCCGATCGATCCGATTATCAAGATTGATGACGACACCAATGTCGCTGGTCGAGCGAATCAATCGCCCAACACCCTGTCTGAATTTAAGAACCGCCTCTGGAACGTAATAGTCGTTGAACGAATTTTTTCCTTCCTCTTTAAATTTTTCGACGTTCGCCTCGATGATAGGTTCGGAAGGAACCGGGAAAGGCAGTTTCGTGATCACTAAAATTTCCAGAGAATTCCCGATGACGTCCACACCTTCCCAGAAACTATCCGTTCCCAGAAGAACAGAATTTCGCTCGCCGCGGAATTGGTCGAGAATCGACGAGCGCGAGCCGCCATGTCCCTGCGCTAAAAGTGTGATTCCCATATTTTTGAATGTAGGCGCGATCAGTTTATAAACTTCACCTAACGAAGAATAACTAGTAAACAGCGTCAGGATTCCGCGCTGCGTTTCCTTCGCCAAACGAATCAGAATCGACGCGATCACGGACGACTGAATCTCCCCGCCTTGTTGTGAAACCGTGATAAACTTCATCTGATCCGAATACCTGAACGGAGAACCGACGGCGACACTTTGAACCGAGTCATGGTCGAGTAACATCGCACCTGTCCGGTTTCCGAGATAATCGAACGAGCCGGCGATCCTCAGTGTTGCGGAAGTCAGGATCGTCGTATGACGCAGTTTCAATATTTTTTCAAATATTTCCGTATTCACGGCGAGAGGCGTGCAGGCCAACTCGACTGTCGTTTCTTTGCCACCGGGAGCGATTTCATACCAAAAAATCATCTTTTCATCGTTCCCGGTCGTGACTTTTTTAAACGTCTTCCGGTAAAAATCCAGGTCATCGAAAGCATTCGCCAGTTTGGCGTTCAACTCGTCATAGAGTTCCGGAAAGTCGGCAACCAGCGTCTTCATCTTTTCGTTCAGACCGGCTAACTTCTCGTAGAGATTGTTCATCTCCGCCGCAAAAGTGCTGGTCTCCATCTCAAAATTCGGGAAAGCATCCACAAATACTTTAAACCGCTTTTTCACGCCATAGTTCTTGCCGCCAGAATTTCGGTTGGCGGATTGCGTGTTGGCAATTTTTTTAAAGAAGACTTCTGCGGTAATTCGGAGGTCGGAAACGTTGTCTTTGATCTTTTCGATAATCGGCTCGACTTCGTGAAGTTTCTTGATCTGCCGGCAGAAATCGATGATGTTCCTGACAATACCGCGTTCGACGGTCGTACCGGTGCTGACATCGTTGAGCAGATAGGTGAGCATCATCAGATTGATCTTTTCCGCAAAGTTGGCATAGGCATTTTTTTCAAGATTGTGTGCTTCATCGACGATCAGCACTGAATAATCGGGCAAAGCGTGACTATCAGAAACCGAGTCAGCCAGCAAAAGCGAATGATTGACGATAACGACATCGGCATTTTGAGAATGATGCCGGATTTTGCCGAGATAACAACCATCGTACTTTTGACAAACACTGGTCGTGCAAAAACCCGGTTCCGAACAAATTTCTTTCCAGATGGCGAAATTGTTCGTCATCTGGAAGCCGTTATTTTCTCCGATGTCGCCGGTTTTCGTGTGCTTTAACCAGATCACAATCGGAATAACAGCAGATCGGTTTGCGAAGCCCAGACTGTTGCCGATATCCGCCAGAAAACGATTCCATCTGGTTTTGCAAATGTAGTTGTTCCGCCCTTTTAAAAGAACCGCCTTGAACGGTAGTTTCAGTTCGTTAGAAATGAACGGAATTTCTTTATAGAAAATTTGCTCCTGCAAGTTTTTTGTGTTGCTGGCGACGATCACCCGATTGTCGTCTTTCCCGTTTCCGTTCAGCCAGAGAATCGACGGTACCAAATATGCCAGTGTTTTTCCGACGCCTGTGCCCGCTTCGATCATCGCCGACTGTTCGCCGAGAAGCGAGTCCAGAACGATCTTGGCCATCTCCTTTTGCTGACGTCTCGGCTCGAAATTCTTCAGAACGGCGGCAACTTTTCCGCTGTTCCCGAAAAATCGTTCGGCGAGTGCATTGGTAGAGTTTTTCCGGAAGATTTCAGAATCTGCCGATTCGATTTTCTTTCCGATGATATTGTCCGGAGCGCGCCAGTCTATCGCCGGAGTACGGTCCGAGCCGATCGAACCGGCGGCAGACAATCTTTCCAAAAGACGCAGATAGAGCCATTTATTCGGATCATTCGTTCCTTCAAGGATTCGATTGATGGTTTGAAATGTGTCGAAGTCGTATTTCAGCGCTTCCCGAATTAAACATAGAAAAATTCGTCCGGTATTCAGCGAATCCGTCTCGGCGCGATGCGCATCTTTTGTCGAAAAACCGCAATAATCGGTGACCGTCGTCAGTCGGTGATTGTGCAGATAAAAAAAGAATGCCTGCGCCATTAGCGACGTGTCGTAAGTAAAATTTTTCAATATGCTTTTGCGATTTTGTTTTTCGCGCCGCATATATTCTTTTAAAAATGCCAGATCGAATCCGATGTTATGGCCGACGATCGGCGATTCTCCGATGAATGTGATCGCTTCTTTCAGGCGTTTCTCGAACGGCGCTTGCCCGGCGACCATCTGCGTCGTGATTCCGGTCAGCAATTCGATTTCAACTGGAATTTCAATACCGGGATCGCAGAGGAATGACTTAATTTCCTTCGGCTCTCCGTCGATGAAACGGATTCCTGAAAACTCGAGAACCGCATCATTAGCCGGATTCAGGCCTGTCGTCTCGAAATCGATGACGACAAACTCGGATAAATGCAGTTGTTTCAGGATTTCTTTCATCGGGTCAATCAAAATCCTGCGAACGCTTTGATGGCGTCAACGATCAGAGACGGTTTGTTTTTAACAGCCATTCGGAAAATGCCCGACATTTTAACATCGGTGGGCGCCATTCCCTGAAAGGCGGCGGCGATCTCTTCAAACTCCGCGTCGGTCATGTTGCGAATCCATTCTTTCAGACGATAAAACCGCCGATAATCCTTTCCGATAGTTCGGTTCCACTCGCTTTCATAAGCGCGAAGTTTTTTCTTCGATGTATCGCCACATCGAATTGCATCTGCCGCAACGGTTCCGGCCATCTTTCCCGAAGCCATCGCCGATGAAATGCCGCCGCCGGTTAACGGATTCACCTGATGCGCCGCGTCGCCGACGACCATCAATCCGTCTGCCACCAATTCGGCAAGATTTGTCGCAACGGGAACACCACCGTAAATCGTCGTCAGCCGTGAAGCGTTTGGAAAATTCTCGTCAAGAAACTCGTTCAAATGCGCGGCTGCCGAACGTCCATTCGTCATGGAGCCGTTGACGCCGAGACCGATATTCGCCATTCTGTCGCCTTTGGGAAATACCCAGACATAGCCGCCGGGCGACCATTTTTGCGATAGGTAAAAGTCGATCCTCTCCGGATCGATATCCACATTACCGGCGAGAACCTGCGCGCATGATTCGATGTCTTTTAGAGGAAGATTTGTCCGGATTCCAGCCATCCGGGCGATTCGGGATTCGACGCCGTCTGCGGCGATGACAATTTTAGCCTGAACCGTCCGTTCGCGATTTTCATAGCGGACGAGAACATTCGAAAAACTATTCTCCGTTCGGGTCAATCCATAAGCGGTAGCCTTGGTGAAAATTTCCGCGCCGCTTTTCACGGCTTCGACTGCGAGAGCGTGATCGAATACGCGCCGATGAAGAACGTAGCCGGTTTCTTTGGAATGAAGTTCGACCTGCTGTTTTGTCGGTGAGTAAAACCGGAATTTCCGGACGGTCGCCGCGATCCAGTTTGGATTGATATCGATGATTTTCTTCAACCCGGTATCGCTGACGCCTTCGGCGCACCGGACGGGCACGCCGATTTCGCGGTCTCGTTCGATCAACGCAACGGAAACACCATTCAGTGCGGCAAAACGAGCGGCAGTCGTTCCCGCCGGCCCGCCGCCAATCACGAGAACGTCATAGCGGTCTTTCATCGGATTCCTCCTTTTCGTTCACCTCGCTTAGCGCCGCCGTCGGACAGACTTTGACGCAAAATCCGCATCCGATACAAATTTTATTATCGGTCTTTAAGTAGGTTTCCGTCAATTCCAGACAATCTTCCGGACAAACCGAAACGCACACGCCGCAGAGATCGCAGGTTTCGCGATTGACTCGAATCATTTTTATTCCTCTTCTACCCTAAATGTCGGATAATCCAGATCGAACCGGGAAATATAGTAGATTTTCGCCAGATAGAAATTGACCAAAATGACGATAAAGAAAACCGGAAATTCAAAACAGATAAACATGGCAAGAAAAAACATCGAATATCGAATCGTTCTCAGCACCCAGACAACATTCATCTTAAACAATAAAATGGCGTATAACGGCAACGAGATCAGAATCGGATGCGTGATGATCGGATCGTCTAAAATCAAACCGATCACGAAGGCCGTGACGACCCAAATCGTCGCCACCCAAACGCTGGTTCGGATTCCGTATTTGACGGCGAAAGTCATTTTCGAATGAGCGGTGTCGCCTTTCATATCCGGAATCGTCGTCATGAGCGCAATCGATCCCCATGCAAACAAGTAAGGAATGACGTGAACTAAGGCGTTCCAATCCAAAACTCCCGCGAAATTCCAGCCGATCAGAAACAAAACCAATCCGGCGAAAACATTTGTCCAGACTCCCATCCACGGCTTATCTTTCCAGACAAACGGTTTGAAATTATAGAAATATCCCCACGATATGAGAAATATTGCCAGCAGGATGAATAACGAGAGAGACTGAATTAGAAAAACAATCAAAGCGACGCCCATCGAGATGTAAGCGATTATTCGCGCGATGCCGGGCTTGATATGGTTTTCCGAAATGAGAAATAATTTTTTGTTATCCTGATCGGTTCCGATGTCGCGGATTTGATTCAGGATAAATGTGCCTCCGGCGGCAAGCGTGAGAAATGCGAATTCCAGAACGACCTTCCAATTGACGCCGACTTTCCACCAAACCAGTTGAGTGTTCGTCATAAAATAGGCGGAATAACCGGCAAGCGTGATGATCCAGATTGGAAAAAACAGCGTCGGTCGAAAGATGAATAGATAATCCAGCGGCTGAACGATCCGCATTGGTAATTTGAACCTGTAATCGTCCTGTTTCATAACCTGAATCTTTTCTTTGATTTTCAACCAGATGGATTTCTTGGATGATTTTAACATGTCGGTTTTCCCTCTGTTTTTAGGTGAAGGTCGGGTTCGATATAATTGCCGGTAAAACAAGCGGTACAAAAATGGTCGCGCGGCAGGCTCATGGAATCCAGCAAGCCATCGACGCTGATGTATTCCAGGCTTTCGACTTCCAGATAGTCGCGGATGTCCTCGATCGATTTTTGATTGGCGATCAACTCGTCCGGCGACGGGAAATCCATTCCGTAATAGCAGGGAAATCGGACGGGCGGTGAGCCGATGCGGATATGGATCGCTTTCGGAGAGACTTCGCGAATCAGATTCACGAGTTTCTTCAGAGTCGTTCCCCGAACGATCGAATCATCGACGACGACGACATTCCGGTCTTTTAAAACGCCGCCGATTGGATTGAATTTGATCTTCGCCGTGAAATCGCGCATCGATTGCGTCGGATGGATAAAAGTTCGCCCGATGTAATGGTTGCGGATCAGTCCGATGTCGAAACGCGCCGACGATCGCTGGGAATAACCGATCGCTGTTGTGTTGCTGGAATCCGGAACGGAGATGACGATATCGGCGTCTTTGACTGGTTTTTCAAGCGCGAGATTTTTCCCCAGTTTGCGGCGGGTTTTATCGACGTATTCGCCGAAAATCCGGCTGTCCGGCCGGGAAAAATAGACATATTCAAAGATACAATGCCGCGGACTCGGTTCGGCAATCCTGTAAGATTTTTCACCGGATTTGTCGATGACCAACAATTCGCCGGGATTGACATCTCGTTCATATTTGGCGCCGATAAGATCCAAGGCGCAGGTTTCGGACGCAAAGATCGTCGCATCGTCCAATTTCCCGACGCAAAGCGGACGGATACCGTGACGATCGCGCGCAACGATCATCTTTTCGCCATACAGAATGATCATGGAGTACGCGCCCTCTACCTGCCGAAAAGCGGATAGGAATCGCTCTTCGATGCTTCCCGTGGCATGTGAAAAAAGATGAATGATGAATTCCGTATCGGATGTAGTCTGAAAGATGGCGCCTTTTTTTTCAAGTTCTTCCTGAATTTTCTCCAGATTGACGAGATTTCCGTTGTGAGACAGCGCGATCTGTTTTCCGCGATAATTAAAAACCAGCGGTTGGATATTCTCCTTCTTGGAACCGCCGTGCGTCGAATAGCGAACGTGTCCGAGGGCGATTTTACCCGGCAGACTTTCCAGACTTTTCCGGTCGGCAAAAACATCCGACACTAAGCCGTTGTCTTTCCGGGTGAAAGTCTTTTTCTCGTCGTAAGTAACAATGCCGACTCCCTCCTGCCCGCGGTGTTGCAGTGCAAACAAGCCGAGATAAGCCAGCGTCGATGCTTCGTCGTGATTGTAAATTCCGACTATTCCACACATAGTTTACTCGTTTTCTTTTATCCGAATATGGTTGGAATAAATCCAGCCACGGTGATTTTTTTCCGCTTCCAACCGATAGATTCCTTCGCTGACTTTGATTTCCAGATTGTCGGTTTTCTGTTCGAAGACGACCTTTCCGTTCCGAATCAGCCGGCAGACTGCTTTTTGCGGAAGAATGGCGCGAATAGTTGCCGATTTCCAGCGTCCGGTTCCGCCCAGACCGACTGTTTCAGAACCGTTTTCCGCCCACATCCGAAAACCTCTGGCGTCGCCTCTGCGATAATTGGAAAGAAAACAATTCCCGCAAGAAATGCTATCGCGGATGGACGCCTCCGTCTTTTCGATGGAATCCGACTGCGTCCATTCCTCATCTGTAAACAGATGCGTCCGGATGGATTTGAACATCACTTTGTAGTCGAAAATCGCTTTAGGAAAGAGTCCGAGAATTTTGAATTTCGTTGCGTGAACATCCACCGAACCGATCGCGGTCACTTTCCGCATGAGGTTCGCGTTGTTCCACCAATCGACCAATTTTCTCGATGGAAAAGTCGAAAAACTGCGCGGATGTACGATATTCCACAGAACGTTTTTCAGTGTCGTCAGTTCCAACCAGTGCGACATCATGTTCCAAAGTTCAACGGTTTCGATTTCCGGGTAGTCGAGATTGCTCCACGTGATGGCTGGAAAACCGGGAAGCGCTGAGCGCGAGTTGCGTTCTTCAAATGGATGCGCGGCGATACCGAGCGCTTTTTTCTCTTTGACGATCCGAATGTATTCCTCGTGATTCAATTCGGGCGAAAGGGTTTCGTTCATGCCGAAAATCAAATAATGATGGCGATCGGCCGGATCGTTCATTTCGTATCCGATGCTGACAAACAGATTTTCATGCCAGCCGGCATAACCTTCCTCCCGACCTTTCAAACTCATATGGTCGGACATCATCAGATAATCCAGACCTGCGGACTGCGCATCGCGAATAATCTCAGGATAGGTTCCGCTTCCGTCGCTAAAAACGGAATGCGCATGAATGCAACCGATATATTCCTTGAGTTCTTTCATTTCACCTGATTTATAAAAACCAACGCAACAGCTGTTCCCGCTACATCGAAAAGTACATCCTTCCAGCTAAAAAACCCACCTTTTTCCCGGGTGTCGGCGATCTCTTTCGAGAAACCGAGCGTGAGTGTCATCATCGCGGATGCATCCTTTGATGCGCTTCGCGATTTATCCAACATTCTGGATTGCACGTAATACGCGGTCGTCGTCAAATAGATTGACGAAGTGAAGTGTTTGAGTTTGTCCGGTCCAAACCACGGATCACGGGAATTTACCGGAACCGAAACCGGACGATCGGCGGCAGATAGAATCACCGTGACAAGAATGGTCATTATCGGGATGAGAAGTCGTCGCTTCATAGAATCCCGACCAGCAGTAAACAGACCAGCAGGATCATGATCGGCGTGACGTATCGGACAATAAACATCCAGAGCGAAGCGATCCAGCCTTTGAATCTTTCGCTCCCTTCCTGCACATAAGAAAGAACTTTGTCCTTTCCCCAGAACCAACCGACAAAAAGCGCCATGCAAATTCCACCGACCGGCAGGAAAACGTTCGATGTGACAAAATCGGCGAGTTCAAAAACGGTTCGGTGATAAATATGAAAATTTTTCCAAACTCCAAACGAAAGCGCGCTCGGAATTCCTAATAAAAACACAAAAGCGCCCAGTGCGATAGCGACGGGTTTTCTTTTCAGATGAAACTCATCGACAAAATAAGAAACGATCACTTCCAGCAGAGAAATCGTCGATGTCAAAGCCGCCAGACAGATAAGCACGAAGAAAACTATTCGGAAAAAATATCCACCGGGAATCGAATTGAACAGAACCGGTAAGATATTGAACAACAGCGCGATTCCCTGTCCGGGCTGAAGTCCCATTGCGAAAAGCGCTGGAAAGATCATAAAACCCGCAAGCAATGCGACGGATGTATCCAGCGTCACCATACTAAGAGCGCAAACCGGTATGTTCTCTTTTTTGGAAAGATAACTGCCATACGTGAGTAGCGCGCCCATTCCAAGACTCAAACTGTAAAACACCTGTCCGAGCGCGACCAGAACAACCCGGGGTGTAATCAAAGATAAATTGGGTTTGACTAAATACAGGATTCCGGCTTTGGCGCCGTCGATCGTGACCCCGCGAATGACCAGAATCGCCACAAGAAAAAACAAAAGCGGTAACAGCCATTTGCTTGCCAGTTCGATGCCTTTTGTGACGCCGAAGTAAATCACTGTCACCGTCAACGACATAAAAATTGCAGAATAGGCAACACTCCAGACGGTCGAGGATGAAAATTGCCGAAACAACATGCCTGCTTCTTCCGGTTTTGCAAGCGATTGGAACGATCCTTTGATGGATTCGACGACATAGCCAAGACTCCAACCTGCGATGACGTTGTAATAGGAAAGAATCAGAAATCCGGTGACGACGCCCAGCAATCCGACGCCTATCCAAAACGGGTTTCCGCCCGATAACACTCGAAAACTGCCGACCGGATTTTTCTGCCCCGTTCGCCCGATGATCATTTCCACAATCACCAGCGACAGCCCGATCACAAAAACGCAAATCAGATAAACGAAAATGAATGCCGCGCCGCCGTTCTCACCGACCAGATAAGGAAACCGCCAGATATTTCCGAGTCCAATTGCCGAACCGGCGGCGGCCAGAATGAATCCGATGCGCGATCCCCACTGCTCTCTCGGATTACTCATTTCTTCCTATCCAATGCAAATGAAATATTCATACCGACAGACTCACGATCGGCAATTGCGCTGACATCGATGTCATCCTTCGGAAAACCGGATAAATGCGCATCGACATAAGCATCCAAAATGCTGAAAAAATAGACGCCGGCGCACCACCAAGCATACTTATTACGCTTTTCGCGTACACGCCAGGAACCCATTGTCAACGAGTAGCCGGTTGAGTCCTTCACAGTCTGTTTTTTTTCCGCTTCCGTCAGATCGTTCCAGACGTCCGCGCCGACGGCAGTTTTGGTGTCTTTAACATATTGGTAAATTTTATGGTACTCGATCGTTTTGTAAATGTAAAAGGTTTCCGCGGATACGAATCCGACCGACTTTAACGGACGCCTGAGATATAATTGTCCGGCCCCGGGAAACGCCAAAGAGATAAAAAATGCCTTGCGCGGAGAAATCACGCGCGTCGAGTCCTTCTCTTCCGCCGCCATATTCAACGGACGGAGGGCAAAAATCAGGATTGTTACGCAGACTATTTGAATTTTCGAGAAGCGTTTCACTATTTGCCTTTTTCAGAGATTAAAATCGGACGATCCGGCCGCTTGATTCGCACCCGTTTGAATCAGTTATTCCACTCTCCGATAACCATCGCAGAATTCGGAACGATCGAAACCCGGACTTCCTTCGCGTTAATATCATAGACTTCTCCGTCGAAATGAATCGGCAGAGGATATTCGCTCTTTACGTTAATCGTCTTTCCTTTTTGGATATTTACCTCTTTAACGACGCCCAGCGTTCCCGTTTTGAGCCGACCGAGATTCAGCAGGATTTTCCAGATCGGAATATCCCGAACATGACAGATGTCGAAACTTCCGTCATCGATCTCGATTTGCACCGGTATCGCGCGCCATCTGGCAAGACTCGTCAGCACGGTGATGTAATAAGACAGCACGCCGCGAAACAGTCTCGTGCTCTTGCTCCGGTAGTTGACATATCCGTCGAAGCCGATGCCGACTCCGTTCAGGAACAATCGGTCACCGATCGTTCCCAGATCCATCACGCGACAATCGTATTGCATGAGAGTTTTGACGGCTTGTTCTACGTTTTTCGATACGCCGATACATTTTGCAAAGTCGTTGCCCGTACCATTCGGGATGATTCCAAACGGCGTCGGCGCATGAAATGGATATTCCATAATGTAGTACTCGAAAACGGCATCCTGTTTTCGAGTAACTTCCTGAAGATGCGGTAATACTTTGGCCGTTTTCCCTCGTCCGGCTGTCGGGTTAACTATGATCGCATATTTTCTTTTCATCGGTTAGTTCTCCACAGTTGCAATCGCCTCGATTTCCACAAGCGAATCCAGCGGCAGACGACTGACCTGTATCGCCGATCGCGCCGCCGGTTCCTTCGGGAAATATTCCGTAAAAACCTGATTCAACGTCGCAAAGTTGTTCAAATCTACCAGAAACACAGTGACTTTGACGATTCTCGTGAGATCGCTTCCGGACGACTCCAACACGGTTTTCAGATTGTTCAAAACCTGTCTCAATTGTCCTTCAAAGTCTCCCGCCTCGATTTTCCCGGATTGCGGGACGACAGGAAGTTGTCCGGATGTGAAAACGAATCCATTAGAAATGATTGCGTGGCTGTAAGGACCTATCGGCTTGGGTAATCGTTCGCTTTGGACGATTTTTCTACTCATGGATATTTCACTTTCCCCAGCAAATATTCAACTCTTTATTCGCCTTCAATTCGTCGAGACGGCGCACGGGAGTGTCATGAGGCGCCGAGTGCAGAATTTCCGGATTTTCGTGCGCTTCTTTGTCGATCGTTTCCAGATACGAGATGAACCGATCCATAGATTCTTTGTCTTCCGATTCCGTCGGTTCGATCATCAATGCCTCTTTCACGATGAGCGGAAAATAGATCGTCGGAGCGTGAACGCCGAAGTCCAGCAGGCGTTTGGCGATGTCGAGCGTTTTGATGCCCAACTGCCGATGTCCTTCGCCGGACGCGACGAATTCGTGCATGCAAAAACGGTTATACGGCACATCATATTTTTCGGCGACCTTGACGCGCATGTAATTGGCGTTTAAAATCGCATTTCGGGATACCTGAGTCAAACCGGCTAATCCATACATCCGGATATAAACGTAAGCGCGGACGATGACACCGAAATTGCCGAACAGTCCGATGACTTTTCCGATGGAATCCGGATAATCGCAGGATAATTGATAAATCCCGTTTTTCCAGACGATTCTCGGGATCGGCAGAAATTTGGCAAACTTTTCCGTCACGGCAATCGGACCGCTTCCCGGACCGCCGCCGCCGTGTGGTGTCGAGAACGTTTTATGAAGATTGATATGAGTAATGTCAAATCCCATATCTCCGGGACGAACGATGCCGAGTAAGGCGTTCAGATTGGCGCCGTCCATATACATGACGCCATCGAATTGATGCACGATATCGACAATCTGTTTGACTTCTTCCTCAAAAAGACCCAAGGTGTTGGGATTGGTCAGCATCAAACCGGCCACATCGGAATTCATCTTCGCTTTCAGGTCTTCGAGATCGATACAGCCGCGTTCGTTGGATTTCAGTGGCAACGTCTCAAAGTTTGCCGAGTGCGCGCTCGAAGGATTCGTTCCGTGCGCTGAATCCGGAATCAGAATGTATTTTCGTTGTTCGCCTTTTGATTCGTGGTACTTTTTCATGACCAAAACGCCGGTCAGTTCGCCATGCGCTCCTGCCGCCGGCTGAAGCGTAGCGGAATGCATTCCGGTTATTTCGCAGAGGTCGCGTTCGGTCTCGAATAAAATTTGTAAAGCGCCCTGAATCGTCTCTTTCGGCTGAAACGGATGCACGTCGGCTAAACCGGGAAGTCCGGCCAATTTGTCGTTGATCTTCGGATTGTACTTCATCGTGCAGGAACCCAACGGATACATATCGCGATCGACGTGATGATTCATGCAGGAAAGATTCACGAAATGTCGAACGACTTCCGGTTCGCTGACTTCCGGCAAATCAGGATCGTTTTCTCTCAATAAATCGGGCGGCAGAATCTTTTCGGCAGACTTCATATCCAATCTGATGGGCGGAAGAGCGGCGCCGGTTTTACCGCTTTTTGAATAATCGAAAATGATTTTTTCCATGACCGATCCTTCTATAAAGTTTGCAATTTTTGCAACACTAGATTTTTCACTTTTTCAAAGACTTCGGGAATTTTTTCCGGGAATTTCCCGCCTGCCGTCGCCAGATGCGGTCTTCCGCCGCCGCCGCCACCAAGAATCGCTCCCAATTGTTTGATCCAATCGCCGGCGCCGATGCCGTACGCCCGGATTGTCTCATCCGGAACGACGACGACAAGATTCACGCGCCCTTCGACGACGGACGCCAGAACACCGACGCCCATTTTGAGTTTTTCTCTGACGATATCGCCAATCTTTTTCAAATCGTCCATATTTTTTGAATCGAACTGTTGGAAAACAGTCTTCAGATTTCCGACGACCGGCGCTTTGGCAATGAGTTCGTCGATCTGCGATTCCATTCCTACCGTCGCTTGTTTGGAAATTTCCCGCTCGAACAGTTTATTCTCACTCAGAATTTTTTCGGCTTTGGATTTGAGTTCCGATCTCGTTGCATTGAAAAGACTTTCCAACTCCGTAATAAGATTCGCATCGGTCATCGCTTCCGAGACTGCGGCTTCGCCGGTAACGGCTTCGATTCTTCGAACTCCTGCCGCAACGGACGATTCCGAAACGATCCGGAAAAATCCGATGTCGCCGGTTCTTTCCGCATGTTTTCCTCCACATAATTCGGATGAATAATCACCGACCGTGATGACGCGGACAACGTCGCCGTATTTCTCGCCGAAAAGCGCCATTGCGCCGGAACGCTTGGCTTTTTCGTATTCCTGAATTGAAACGGTGACCGGAATATTTTCGCGGATTTTCCGGTTGACGAGCCTTTCAATTTCCTGCAACTGAAAGGCTGTAACTTTCTCATAATGCGTAAGATCGAATCGCAACCTCTCCGGCGAAACCAGCGAACCGGCTTGATGAACGTGTTCGCCGAGAATCGTTCGCAATGCGGCGTGAAGCAGGTGCGTTGCCGTATGATTGGCACGAATTTTCCGGCTTTCCTCGCTTAATATTTCGGCAGTTACGTTGGGATTTTGACCGATCACACCGGATTCAATCGATCCGCTGTGAATGATCGTTTGGCCGGATTTGAACGTATTTTCGATCCGGATTCTAAAATCGCTTCCGGTGATGAATCCCTTATCGCCGACCTCGCCGCCGGATTCGGCATAAAAAGGCGTCTTGTCGAGAATTAGGTGAACCATTTTGCCATCCTGGAAATACTTCCGGATGACCGAGTTACTCGTCGTCTGCTCGTAACCGATGAAGTCGGAATCTTTGCCTTCGCTCAGAACCGTCCATTTATCGGAATTGGTCTCGATGTTCATTTGAAAGGCAACCGTCGCCTTGGCGCGCTCGCGCTGTTTATCCATTTCCTCGGCGAAACCTTTTTCATCGACGGTAAGATTTTCGTCTTTCGCCATCAATTGCGTCAAATCCAGCGGAAAGCCGTATGTGTCGTACAATTTGAACGCATCCGCGCCGGAGATCATTGGCTTCCCTTCGGATTTTATCTGGCTCGTTATCCGTGAAAAGACTTCCAATCCGCGATCGAGCGTATCGCCAAAGAATTTCTCCTCTGCCTTGATTACGCTCTGAATATGCGTTTTCCGTTCGACGATCTCGGGATAAACGTCGCCGAGAATATCGATCAGCGGTTCGACAAGTTCGTAAACGAACGGTTCTTTCATGTTTAGCATTCTGCCGAAACGCGCGGCGCGGCGTAAAATTCGGCGGATGACATAACCACGGCCTTCGTTGGATGGCATTCCGCCGTCCGCAATCGCAAAAGCCAACATGCGAACATGATCCGACAGCACGCGATGCGGCATGCCGGTTTCGGGTCGATACGGAACACCGGTAATCGATTCTACGCGGCGGATGATTGGCATAAACAGATCAGTATCGTAATTCGATTTCTTGCCCTGCAAAACCGTGACGATGCGCTCCAATCCCGCGCCGGTATCGACGTGTTTATTCGGCAACGGATGCAAAACGCCTTCCTTGTCGCGTTCATATTGAATGAAAACAAGATTCCATAGTTCGATATATTCCGGATCGGACGCATTGACTTTTTGGGCGGATTGATGTTCCGGCGTGTCGCCCATATAGTAATGAATTTCGGAGCAAGGACCGCAAGGACCGGTTTCGCCCATTTCCCAGAAATTTTCCTTCTCGCCGAATCGCAAGAGACGATCCGGCGCGATGTCAGTGACTTTTTTCCATAATTCCGCAGATTCATCGTCTTTGCGATAGACGGTTGCCCAGAGCCGTTCTTTCGGCAATTTCCAGACGTTGGTCAACAAATCCCAAGCAAACGCAATCGCCTGTTCTTTATAATAATCGCCGAACGACCAGTTGCCGAGCATCTCGAAAAACGTGTGGTGATACGTATCGCGACCGACCTCTTCGAGATCGTTATGTTTTCCGCTAACGCGGATACATTTTTGGGAATCAGCGACACGCGGATACGGCGGCTTTTCGAGATTAAGGAAAATACTTTTGAACTGATTCATTCCGGCATTTGTGAATAGCAACGTCGGATCGTCCTGCGGAATAACCGGTGCGCTGTGGACGATTTTATGATGATTTTGTTTAAAAAACTGAATGAAATCTTCTCGGATTTCATGGGATGTCTTCATTATACTCCTACGAAACGGTATCTCTCTATCAAACACAAATCCGGCGATTTTCCGAAACCGCCGGAATCTCCGGTTTTATGCTAAACGAATCATGTTAAATAACCCAATTCTGGTCGTAAAGTTATTTTCTATCGTGTAGATATGCAAGAAGATAACTCCACCCGAAACCAGCCTGCGGAAAGTTCAGCGTGTCGGGAGCAGACGCGAGACAGCCTTGATTACCGTTTCGCTTCGGTACCCTTTTTGGATCAAAAAGCGCATCAACTTTTGCCTGCGCGTATTTTCATCCTTCAACGTCTTTAATTTCTTCTCGCCAATCTTGACGGCGATGGCAAGTTCGTCGATCTCTGGTTCCATGCTTTTAAGCAGTTCATCGATGATTTCACCAGAGACGCCTTTTTGCCGCAGTGCCGACTTAATCTTCAAAATCCCGCTTTTGTTCAGATGCAATTGATCCCGGATAAATGCACCGGCGAACGCGCGATCGTCGAGATACTGATGTTCCAGACAATATTGAACCACCCGGCGCGTCACGGCCGCTTCCGTCTGTTTCCGTCGGAGATAAAGTTCAACCTCACGTTGACTTCGCATGCGGATTGTCAGAAAACGGATCGCCTGATCTTTTGCGACTTCAAAGGCTTCATGGAAAAGAATGATGCGAACCTGCTTTCCGGAAACGGATTGGCCGGTAGCAAGCGGAAAAGTCGCGCTTGTATCCGCGGCGATTCCAAATGCAAATTTACCGTCGAGAAAAACCGACAACCGATCTTTGCGCTTTTCCTGATGCGTGATCGCTGTAATCCGGTAAATTGTGTTGTCTTCCGGTGAAAAACCGTTGTCTGGATTCATGACTGCACCCAAAATAGCTTACGAGGCGGCGGTTTCCGAAGCCTTTTCCAGCCCCAGATAGACTTTTACCTGTTTCTCGACCTTTTCAAAGATGTCTTTGTTTTGTTCGAGATAGCTCTTTGCGTTTTCCCTTCCCTGCCCGATTTTCTCGTCGCCATAGGCATACCATGAGCCACTTTTTTGGATGATGTCCGCCTGAACCGCCTGATCCAGCAGATCGCCGATGTACGAAATGCCCTGACCGAACGTCACGTCGAATTCGGTTTCCCGGAACGGCGCCGCCATCTTGTTCTTGACGACCTTAACCTTTACCCGGTTTCCGTAATTCGAGTCGCCCTCTTTCAGCGTCGCGATGCGTCGGATTTCCAGACGAAGCGACGTATAAAATTTCAGCGCGCGTCCGCCTGTTGTCGTTTCCGGATTCCCGAACATAACGCCGATCTTCTCGCGGAGTTGGTTGATAAAAACGACGGCCGTGTTGGATTTACTCACCGCGCCGGTCAATTTCCGCAATGCCTGCGACATCAGCCGCGCCTGCAGTCCGACATGTGAATCGCCCATTTCTCCTTCAAGTTCCGCACGCGGGACCAAGGCCGCAACCGAGTCAATGACAACAACATCGATCGCATTGCTTCGAACTAACGTTTCGGTAATTTCCAGCGCCTGCTCGCCACTGTCAGGCTGAGAAACGAGTAAATCTTTCGTCAAGACACCGAGGTTGCTGGCATACTTCGGGTCAAGCGCATGTTCCGCGTCGATAAAAGCCGCGTATCCGCCAGCCTTCTGCGCTTCGGCAATGATGTGAAGCGCCAGCGTGGTCTTGCCGGACGATTCCGGTCCGTAAATCTCGGTGATTCTGCCGCGCGGAATGCCGCCAACGCCAATGCAGGCGTTCAGCGAAAGACATCCGGTAGAAATGACATCGACCGCTACCAGCGCCGACGTGTCGCCGAGTCGCATGATCGAGCCTTTTCCGAATTGTCTGTCGATTTGCGTGATCGCCAAGTCCAGCGCGCGCACTTTGTTTTCATTTTTGTCTGCCATAATAATTCCTCCCGTTATTTCCTGAAAATAAATGCTTCAATCGGTGTATAAACCGGACCGCGCGGCAACAGTTCGCTTTCCAATAAATGCAGGCGGTCGGCGATTTGGTGGATTGGAGAAAATGAGTATGCAAGAAAATCCCTTAATCCGTCAATCTTCGCCTTTTCGTTTTTGATTCGACCAATGGTGAGATGCGCGGAAAATTCCCTTTTCTCTTTCGGAATTCCGGTTTTGAACAATGCGTCATCGAGGAGAGAACTCAACCGTCGAAATTGCTCAACACCTTGCGAGATTCCCAGCCAGAGGACGCGCGGCTTGTCTTTGCTGGGAAAGACGCCCGTCCCTTCGCACAGAAAATCGAACGGATCGGTGATTGATGAAACGGAATGGATCGCACCAACGATCCCGGGTATGACGCTCTCTTCGGTTTCACCGAGAAATTTTATCGTGATATGCGCGTTTTCCGGTCTGACTAACCGAACGTCGTTCTTCAAAGCAGTCAAATCCGCAGAAATCTGACTCACCAATTGATGGATTTCGGCTGAGGTTGGGATGGCGATAAATAGTCGCTTCATCGGGTCGATCTCCGTAAAAGCGTCAACCGCAGTTGATTCAACGCCATCTGCGAAAAGAGTTGCTTATTCATGATCCGATCTCGTAGAAACCGGAACTCGAACGATTCCAGAAAGCCGTCCATCGACAAGCCAACGTGTACAAGTCCAACCGGTTTTTCATCGCTTCCACCCAGCGGTCCGGCGATTCCAGTAGAACTCAATCCAATATCACATCCGGACAATTTCCGAACGCCGAGCGCCATCTCTTTTGCAGTCTCAGAACTGACGGCGCCGTATCGCTTCAAAGTTTCCGGATCGACATTCAGCAATCGTACCTTGGATTCGTTGCTGTATGTGACGACGCCCATCATGAAATAGGCCGAACTGCCGGATACGTTCGTGAGCCGGTCGGCGATCAGTCCACCCGTGCACGACTCGGCGACGGCAATCGTCATCTTCCTCTCCATCAGGAAGTTAGCCACTGCCATTTCGAGCGTATCGTCATCGTAACCGTAAACGATTTCTCCGAGCATTCCGGCAAGTTCCCGCTTAGCCGAACTCAGCATAGCGAGGCTATCTGTGGCGCCGGAATACAGCACCAAATCGACATGCGTAAAATGCGGAAGAATCGAAATTCCGATCTGCTTTTGATCAGAAATCCAATTTTCGATCTTGCCGTAAAGTTCGGATTCCGGCATGCCGGTCGTGTGAATTGTAAGAGTGTTGATCCGGGTTTCTGACAATTGTTCCATATCTTTTGAAATAGAATCGGTCAGTATCCGCTCCATCTCAAGCGGAACGCCCGGCATCACATAAAATGTTTTGTCTTCGTGCTGGAATTTCATTCCCTGCGCCGTTCCAACCGGATTGGGAATAATTACCGCCTTGTCGGGAATCATCGCCTGACTGACATTCGAGTCGGACATCACCTTGCCGCGTCTCCGGAAGAGTTCGCGAATATCGTTCAGAATATCTTCATGAAAAACCAATTTCGAGTCGAAATATTCAGCAATCGTCGTCTTCGTGATGTCGTCATGCGTCGGGCCGAGTCCGCCGGTGATGAAGATCAGGTCAGCGTGAACGCGACATGCGTCCATTGCCTGAACAATCGCTGACTTATCGTCTCCGACAGTAATAATAAAGTTGACCGGAATGCCGTATCGTTTTAAAAATTGGGATATAAAAGCGGAATTAGTATTAACGATCTGGCCGGAAAGCAATTCGTTTCCGATAGAAATGACGCCGGCGTTCTTCATGTGATCCAGCGAACGGTGTTGATGAAAATGGCGGCATAGACGCCAGCCAGAAGATCGTCCGCAACGATTCCCCACCCGCCCCGCAATTTCTCCAACTGGTTGATCGGTGGGAATTTGGAAATATCGAAGAAGCGAAACAACGCGAAAGCGGAAATCACCATCCAGACGTTTCCATGGAAGTGAACACCCGGCAGAAGCGTCATCGTCAGCCACATTCCGGCGACTTCGTCAATGACGACCATCGACGGGTCTTTCTCGCTTGTGCGTTTTTCGATCCATCCCGCGGATAAAACACCGACGACTATCAGAATAATCGTTCCGATCGCTTTCCAAATATGCCATTCGGTTGGAAAACAAAACCAGAGTATGAGCGCAATCAAACTGGCCACCGTTCCGGGAGAAACCGGAATTTTCCCGACGAAGAAAAATGTCGCAATTATTGTGATAAGTTTATTTTTCATCGGCAGACGACGAACTTTTTTTCAGGTATTTGAGATTCGAAAAGATATATTGCACGCCGGTGTAAACCGTAAAAACCGTCACGGCGAACATCAGTATATCGATGACGAAGTATTTTTCGATCAGAGCGACATACGGAGCAATTCCGAGAAATATCTTCCAACGTTGCGTGATGTGATAGACGAGAATGAAACAGATGACGCCGATTTGTGCACCGGTCTTGATCTTGGCGATCTGACTGGTCGTCATCGAAGTCTCTTTGATCTGCATTAGGATACGCAGACCGGTGACGACGAAATCACGCAAGATCACGAGAATCACCATCCAGAGAGGAATCAGGTCAAGAATGACAAAAGAAATGAAAGCCGCTGACATGAGTATCTTATCGGCGAGCGGATCTAAAAATTTTCCGAGATTAGACACCGATTTGTACTTGCGCGCATAATAGCCGTCGTAAGCGTCTGTGACGGAAGCGATGACGAAAATAATCAGTGCAAAAATCTCAAAAAATGAGTGCTTGCCAAATAAAAAATAGATAAATAACGGCGTCAAGAGAATTCTGGATATCGTTATTAGATTCGCTATCGTAAAAACCTTCTGTTTCATTATAAGTTCGTACGACCTTCCAATGCGTGGGTTAATGTGATTTCATCGGCAAATTCCAGGTCGATCCCGCTTGGTAATCCCTGCGCGATACGAGTGACCTTGATTTGTTTGTCTTTGACTAATTTGGAAAGATAAAGCGATGTCGTTTCGCCATCCCGAGTCGGATTGATGGCCAGAATGACTTCGCGGATTCCTTCCAACCGGTACAAAAGTGGTTGAATATTCAAATCGTCCGGACTGACGCCGTTCAGCGGAGAAATGACGCCACCGAGAACATGGTAAAGTCCGCGGTACCAACCTGTCTTTTCGACGGCGATGACGTCCAGCGGTTCCTGCACGACGCAGATGGTCGTATGGTCTCGTTTTGGATCGCTGCATATCTTGCACGGATCGACGTCGGAAATATGGTGACAGCGCGAGCACCGGAAAATCCGATCTTTGACATCGATGATCGTTCTGGCGAGTGAAACCGCGTCCTCCCTATCGGATTTCAGGATATAAAACGCGATGCGCTGTGCGGACTTCTTTCCGATGCCCGGAAACTTCGCGAGTTCTTCGATCAATCGTTGCAGTGAATCGGGTAAGACGTTCATAATCCCGGTATTTTGAAACCTCCGGGTAAATTCGGCATAAGCCCACCGGCGAGACCGGACATTTTCTCCTGATATAATTCTTTGGCTTTCTGGATAGCCTGATTCGTCGCGGCAACGATCATATCTTCGACCATTTCGACATCGTCGGTAAGAACTTCAGGATCGATTTTGACGGAAACGATTTCCTGCGAGCCGTTGGCGATAACTTTTACCATTCCGCCGCCGGCCGTTCCTTCGACCGTCAGACTCGCCATCTCCTGATTCAATTTTTCCATATTTTCCTGCATCTTGCCGAACTGCTTCATCAGATTGTTCAACCCGCCTTTGGGTATCATAGTTTCTCCTTATGTAACAATAATTTCACCATCGAAGATTTCCAATACGGTCTGGACTGTTTTGTCGATCTCGCTCGTTGTAGGTTTTCCAGATTCGCTCTTCCGTTCAATACACCTGATTTTCAATGGCTTATGATAAATTTGTTCAATAGATTTTTCAACGTGAGTCGCTCTTTTGACAACGCTTTGCCTGGCAAATGAACTCATAGGATCGAATACAATTTCCAAGACGTTACCGGTCAGAGAAATCAATTTTCCCTGCCTGAGAAAATCGGAAAGCGAATGGTTGGATTTCACGAGGTTTTCGAGAACCTGATTCCATTTCGCTTCGATCATATCGAAAGTCAGGACGGTTGAATCGGGCAAATTCGGTTCCGAATTCTTCACCGGTTCGATAGGCGGTTTGGTATATTCGACTTTCGGTTCCCGAACGTGAACCTCTGTAACTGCGACCGGTTGTGTCGGCTTTGTAAACAATTCGGTGTTGGGCGGCGTAATCGCTTTTGGAGCCGGAATAACTGGAATGCGTAAATCCGATTTGCCGATGCTTTCCAAAATGTCGTTCACGGTTACGGTTTTGTCGATCGTTCCCAATCTCAGCAAAGTAAATTCCAGAAGCGTCCGCGAATTGACGGCATATTTTAAATTGACTTGCGCTTCGGAAATTATCTTCGTCAGCCGGAGAAGATCGCCGATGAGCCACCTATCTTTTTCTTCGAGATATTTCTCTTTGACGTTGATCGGCAAGTCCAGCATTTCAACAGATTCTGTAGCTTTGGCGATAAGCAGATTTCTAAAATGTTCGGATAATGCAGTGAGGAACTCGCCGAGATCGGCGCCGTTGTCAAAGATTTCTTTGGCTACATCGAGCAAGCCTTTTGGGTCTTGTTTGAAGATCAGATTTTCAACGGAAAACAGGTAATCCGGATCGATGATTCCGAGAATTTTTATTACGTCTGCCGGATTCACTTTTTCCCCGCTGAACGCGATAACCTGATCCAGCATGCTTTCGGCGTCGCGCATGCCGCCGTCAGATTTTTTCGCGATCAGCATCAGCAAATCTTCCGGAACTTGAATCTTTTCCGCCTCGGTGATCTGTTTCAGTTGTTCGACGATTTTCAGAACGGGAATGCGGTGAAAATCGTATCGTTGACATCTGGAAATGATCGTCGGCAGGACTTTCAGCGGCTCCGTCGTGGCAAAGATAAAAATCACATGCGACGGCGGTTCTTCGAGAGTCTTGAGGAGCGCGTTGAACGCATCCTTCGTCAGCATATGGACTTCGTCGATGATGTAAATCCGGTATTTAGAGCGAACGGGCGGATATTTCACGTTTTCGCGCAGTTCACGGATTTCGTCTATGCCGCGGTTCGAGGCGCCGTCGATTTCCAGCACATCGATATTTCTTCCGAAAGTAATTTCTATGCAATTCTGGCAAACATTACAGGGATTGTTATCGTGGGAATCGAGACAGTTCAGGGATTTGGCGAGAATTCGCGCTGTGGATGTTTTGCCGATTCCGCGCGAACCGGTGAAGAGATATGCGTGGGAAATTCGTCCCGATCTGATGGCATTTTGGAGGGTCGAGCAGATGTGTTCTTGTCCGACGATTTCGTCAAACCGTTGCGGTCTGTATTTGCGTGAAATTACCTGATAACCCATAATTCTGATTGGCTATGCACCAGGCATCGAATTCGTTTTTGGTAGGTCTGCTTGGACAGTCGGCTGGTTTTCAGAAGTTCCGCGGCACATAAACGAATTAACTGCCGCTGCTCCTTTCCAGGCCTGACGGGGTTCGCCAATTATTTATTGCGCGAAACAGAAAACGTCATCGCCTCGCATCTTCGCAGATAAACCAAACAAAACCCTCTGCCTGGCATTCCATCCTGCTATAGCGGATTGCAGGTGACAGGGCACCGCTGGCTCCCCATGTAGCATAGCCATTTTGATCGTGTTATTAAAAAACTGTGGAGTTGATGGGGATCGAACCCACAACCTCAGCATTGCGAACGCTGCGCTCTCCCAATTGAGCTACAACCCCGATACTTTACTCTTCAAAGAACCGACGCTAAAATAACAAAAATGAAGATACTTTCAAAATGAATAATCCAGCGCCCGGTTTATTTTTTCCGGCGGAATAAACCGCGTCGTTTCGGCTCTTCTTGGATTTCTTCGGATTCCGGCGATTCCTGTTTTTCCCGTTCTTTCATTTCTAAGCGTCTTTCGATTTCGCTCATTCCGGACAATTCGTTTTCGACGGTAGTCTCTTCGGATTTCGGAGCGGAGATTTCCTCCGGGGCTTTATGTCGTTCGTCTTCAAGTGTCTCCAGTTTGTCCAGAATTTTAGTCACCTCACCGTGGAATTCCCGGATGGTTTTTTCCAGCCGTTTCATCAACTCGTTCGTCATGCGTTTGCTGTAGCTTTCGCCAATGCTTTCAAGAATATCGTTCAATTTCCGTTCGACATATTCTTTTCTGCCTTCGGTCACATTTAAATCTACAACGACGGGCTTTTCTTGATTTTCTACCGTCGGTTCGGTTTTTCCGCGGATAGGTGTTGCAGGGGTCGCGGGTCTCATTCGTCTAACATTTACCATAACTTACCTTTCAATTTGTGGAAATTATAAGCCAACCTGTGCAAAGTGTCAAGTCTTTTTATTT
>JBAZPZ010000017.1:0-30744 GCA_041645495.1 Fidelibacterota bacterium
CATTCCCAGCACCATGAAAATTGTTGCAATTTTCTTCATGACAGTTCTCCTTTTGTTGTTAATACATTTCCTACATTTCCTAAAATACTATTCTCATTGTGTACTTATGCGCCTGATCCAGATATTGATAGGATTGGTAGGCATAATCCACAAAGAGTTTTATATTATTCGCGAGAGGAAGATGAATTCCTCCGCCCAGCGAAAATCTTTCATCCCGGTAATCCATAAAAAGAGATTTCATCCCTGCTCTTAATACCAATACATCATTCCAGAAGCCCATCTCCACGCCCATATTCAGATATTCGGAATTGTCATTGGGATGAATCGCATCAATCGCCCAGGTTGTGCGAATATATTTCGGGTCGCCCGAATCACCTGATAAACCGACCCGCAGTAAAAGTGGCAGATCAAACTTATCTGTCGCAAGATAAGCATTTACACTTTCATTGTTACCGTAAATAGTTTCGTCGATATCTTTTGTGACCAGAAGGTCGGAGCCGGTCATCTGAATCTTTCCGCCAAAATTGGAGATACTGACTCCGAATCGAATTCCCCTGAAAGGTGATATAAAAAGCGTACCGATATCAAGAGCAAAAGCTCCAGCCCCGCAATTCATAATATATTCGTTGATATATTTTATATTGCCTCCGAGGAAAAATCTGTCGGTAAGCATTTTCGAGTAGGTAAAACCAACTGCATAACTGCCGGATTTAAACATCTCTCCGGTACCTTCGGGATTAGCTTCCGTTGTAACTTCCATCTCACCGATTCCCATATGAGTAGCGCTAAGTCCGATTGTACCGTATTGCTGGAGAGGGATAACCAACCCCATGTAAGTCAGGTTGATATCAGCGATCCACTGACTATAGTTTGTGACGAATTCCATTTGCTTTAATTGAGCAATGCCGGCAGGATTCCAATACATTGCCGTTGCATCATTAGCAATGCCGACAAATGCATCTCCAATTCCATTCGCTCGTGAGCCGACGCCAATCGTCAGAAATTTAGCTGCTGTTGTTCCTGTTTTTGTAACGACATCTTCCCCAAATAAATGAGAAAAAAAAGATAAAATCAAAACAAATGTCAGGCTTATCTTTTTAATATTCATAATTCACACCTATTTAATAATGGCAAATTTCCCAACATGTTCACCTATTCCCGGAGCATCAACATGATAAATATATACACCGTAGGATGCTGATAAATTATCCCTGGTCAGCAAATCCCATACTTCAGAACCATCATTATAAGTCGTTTTGTGTTCTATCTTCTTCACCATTTCTCCGGAAACCGTGTAAATCCTGATTGTGCATTCAGCTGGAAGATGGTTAAAATGAATAGCGCGCGGTCCTCGACCGCTTACGAAAGGATTTTTCGATTCCCAGCTTGCAGCGGCAAAATAGGGATTCGGAACAATTTTAATCTTTTTCAAACTCTTTTTTGCTAGCGCCGTATCAATATAAGAGGCGTAAGTGGTAAATTCAAAAACATCAGTTGACATAAAGGGTTTATTGATTACGATAAAGGCTGTATCTCCAGCCTGAGGCTGATAAATGTGATGTTTTTCAAATGGTCGCGGTGCATCGAGTGAGAAACGCCACGTCCCGATAAGGTCGCCTTTTTTAGTCGTGTCATCCAGAAAAATCACCCAGTCACTTTCTACTGAATCAGCGTTAAGAATACCATCCGGATTCCTGCGGGGAGAGTAATCTCCAAAGGCAAAAGGTATCTTTACCCAATCAATCTCATCAACTCCGGTAACGTCAACTTTCTTCTTTACTGTAAAATCAACAGATACGGGTGGGAAATTATAACCCAGAGGAAATGGTAATCCTTTTAATCCACACCAATAATCGGTGGAAACATCCATTCCCGCCGCTCCGAATTCAATCCTATAATCCGCCGGGTACGGTCGGCCAATAGTCGGTGGGCTGGGAAACCGGAATACTTCAGTGACGAAGCGCCATAAACTATCACTGCTCCAATGGGATTCGGCACGATTGGGGTCAATAAGATCTTTATTAGTAAATATAAGTTGAAATCCGTCAATTAATGGCTGCTCATCATCGGTTTGTAATTGCCGACTTTTATATATTAATGTCTCAGGTTCTGCAGAATAAGTAATATCCTCGAGTGTATAAGATTTGGTTTTCAGAGTATCATAACCCAAACCGGTACTCTGATTTAAACATAAAGTATCTTCAAAAGTAATTCGATAGGTATGATTATCCAATACTTCGGAAGGATCAACAATTTGATAAGCTACTTTAGAAGTCGTCATTCCCTGAGCCAGTCGGATGTCAACAATATTCGCTTCTACATAACCGGCTGCGGGCGCTTCCGGTGTTACAACCACCACATTTGGACCTTTCTTTTCAATATCGCCCGTAGCTGAATTGATCGTCAACTTAATATTACACTCAGTCGGAGGGATATTATTTGATACATCACCCCCAAAATCATAAGAAATCACTGCATAATAATAGGTCTGCCCATTCCGAACATCAGTATCCACAAAACTATGCACAATTCCGGTATCATCTCCCAGTTGATATTTTACTCCGTTAATATCAACCGGATGATAACCTTTAATTCCATCAACTAAATCACACTGGAAAATAGGTTTATGGAATGTCAACGTCCCAACTGCATCTGTGATCAGGTAGGCATCTTTAAATCCCGTATCTGTGGCTTTAAATATCTTATAACCTTCAAAATCAAATCCCGGAGAGCCTATGCCAAACATGTATGAATCGAAGGTCCTTTCAGCAACATCATCCCAATAGATAGTGACTTTACCATCGCGGGCAACTGCTGTAACATTCGGCGGAATCGGTTGTTTAGCAAACTGATAATCCTCATCATAGGTTCTTTGGGCGATCAGCTTATTACGGATTGCATCATCTTCATCGGCGCCCAGGCAAACAGCCATAGATATTCGCTCGGTTTGCCCGGATTTCAAAGGGAAATATCCGGAAGTGACAAAAAGATCATAATCTCCCGAAAGTCCTCCCGGCGGCGGTTGCCAGAACTTTCCGGGCGTTAAATATTTTCGCCAGAGCGTGTTATCGGAACTAAGGTTAATCGAACCGGCGCGATCATACGCCACTGCCGTCAAACCAATCTGGTCGGATTCAGAGACATCGGTCTTATCTATATTAGGCTCACCGGGAAAGTTGGTCCCTGCTCCTGAAGTAGGCTTATTATCTCCCTCGCCTGGATCACCGGTCAACTCGGCGCCATCCAGTCCAACATCATCATAAAAGGGGCTCCAATCGCCATCATTATCAATATAATCCTCTCGCGATTCATCGATCATTTCATCTATTCCTTCATCGATGCTTTCGTCAATGGCGCCATTCCCGTTATTATCAATTCCATCGGTATATTTAAGCCTCATATCTTCAGTTTTAACATCGTATAAGACAATTTCAGTGCCGGGCACTTTATAACGAAAATAAGGCGAATCCGTTGCCGCAGTATCGATTATCTCCTGTGTTATAACCGGACTACCGTCTTCACCATCGTCGTTGTTATCAATAAAATCGGCGAACTTACGACCAATATCTTCAGAACCGACATCAATCAGGTGGATCACCCCGGGTGTTAATGTGTCGCTTTCAGGATATGGCGGCCAACGTTTCCATTTATCAGCCTGTACATCTGTAATCATTTCCTGAGTTATTACGGGACTATTCATCTCGCTATTGCCATCATTATCAATACGATCGGCAAATCCGAAACCTTCGGAAAAAGTTCCAAAAGCAATGTGGGTGATATCTTCATCAATAATCCCGTTTTTATTATCATCAATTCCATTGAATGGAATTTCATCTTTAAGCATTTCAGCGGTTATTTTTGGATTATTTTTTTCGCCATCCCCGTCATTGTCAATGCGGTCTTTCGAATTGCCGGGCGTCTCAAGGTAAGCAATTGCGGCAACCCCGACCGGATCTGAACCAAAGGCTTCAATATTCCCAATCCCATCACTATCTTTGCACCATGCAATATCATACAAAAGATCAAAATCCGGTGAGTCATCGCCCGAATCGCCGTCGCCTCCGACGAGATCAGCCAGCCAGATGCAAAATGCAACCTTTTCTAAGTCTTCCGTCCCATCGTTTTGGATTTCATAAAGAATAAAAACAACATCCTCAACCAGAACTTGAGACCATTCCATCACCCTGACGCCGGCAAGGATTCCAAGCCCGCCTCGGGTTAAATCTGTCGAATCAGGATAATAATTAAAATCCGGTTTTTTATAATAGTCATCCGAAATTTTAAAATAAATTTCTTGGTCGGAATTGAATTTATTTTTCCCGAAATAACCATTCCAAGAACCTTGCCAGCCCCGATCGACCTCATCCTTCGATTTATCCGGCCAATATCCCGGCCATGTCTCGGGTTCGTCGCTTTTGGCTATCTGGTCTGATTCAGGATTCAGATAGCCCGGAACCGGCTCAAAATTCCAACTTTCCCCGGCTGGACTGGTGCGACCGTTAGCAATATTAACAATCTTCTGGATTTCGCCATTCACATCCTTCACTTCGGCGCCAACCCAAATCTGGGTCATAGCAATGTAGTGCTGCCGTGTATTTTTCGGCCATTCATAGGGAACATATTGAGCTCCAGCCGATGGTCTTCCGGTTACACCATAATTAAAAATCGATGTGCGCACTTTATTACCATCAATATTGGTTTGTCTCCGATAATTGGCGTTGCCACGCTCATTACTCGGAATATGTTGTGCAAATAGAATTGACGCAATTAAAATAGGTAAAACCAATCTGTTAAACTTCATACCCTGTTACCTCAAATTAAAAGGAAATTTTACGCCGATAATAACTCTTCTGGGAGCCGAATACCATTCCGGATGAGTAAAGTATTCAGACACCGTGTTAATTCTTTTTTCTTGCAAATAGTTTCTGCTGCTTTCGTCTGCCTTGAGTTCTTCTAATCCACTATCAGCTTTTCCGGTAGTGCCCCAAACATTTATCGCATTTTGTGTGTCTAATAAATTATAAATATCAACATAAACAGATATTTCAGAATTAAACATTTTCAGTTTTCTATTCAGCTTCAGATCAAACTCATATGTTGTTGGTTTTCGTCTACTGTTTTCTTCAGGTTGAATTGATGCGCTTGCTCCCTGTCTGGTAGCTGTTAAAATTGATGGTGTATATGGATAACTTGAACCATAACGACCAATTAAAGTCGCTCCATATTTTGCAGTGCCATAATAAATCGAACCATTAAGAGTATGCCGCTGATCCCATCCTAAAGGAATGATATACTTCCGCGGTTCCCGATTCGCCTGCATCGCTCCGAATGCATCTCCGGGATTAGAGTTTGATCCTTCCGCTACCTGAAAAGTATATGACAAATTAAACCAGTAATTATTTTGATATTTCTTCTCCAATGAAAGGATCACTCCCCGGACATTGGAATAGTCCTTATTCTCATAAATAACATATTCCGTGCCGCCTCCGATATCAATCGGAACACCCGTGGAAACCCAATCTCTTACATCACGGTAAAACCCTGTTAAATCAACTGTCAGTTTTGATATTATTTCCTGTCGCATTCCGAGTTCATACATAACTGTCTTTTGTGGTTTCATATCAGGATTTCCACCGATGCCAAACCTCCCGCTTGTCTCAGGTATTTTATATCCCGGATAAGTATATAATAATTCAAAATTAGGAATTTGGAAGAAGTGACCGAAAGAAAAATGCAACACGCCTTTATCGGTTATAGGATACGCAACACCAAACCGTGGACTGATTTGCGTCTTGATGCTTGTTTTTTTCCACCATAAATCCTCTCGTTCACTAAGTGAAAGCGAATCAAGCGCCGGATTACGGGGATTATCAATATACGGCTCTTTTGGATCTGCCGGAATCAAAGCATTTGCATCAAAATAATCCCAACGCAAGCCTACATTAATAATGACACTCTGAAATTCCAGCTTGTCCTGAAAATAAGCGGAAAATTCTTTCGGTTCATGCAAATAGTAATCCCTGCCAAATGCGCCGAATTTCTTATCTTCAACGTCTTTTTGGGGGATAAAAGGAGTAAATACTGAATCGCTAACATACGGATCGTCAAAAATCGAATATCCATCCAACTCTAATCGGTGAAATTTAGCTTCGCCGCCAATTTTTATCAGATGCAACTTTGTAATTTGGGATGTTAAGTCAAATTTGGCAACTCGTGTATCTGTCTGCCTGTAAAAACGGTTTGTATTAATCGCGTAATCTGTAAACCAATAGTAAGGATTGACTCTCTCAATGTGTTCCCAATAATGGGGATCAATATAGCGCGGGTCATCCTTGTCATCAAATAATTTATGCGAATACCGTTTGAGATACTTAGTGAAACTGATCTCATAAAAAGTCTTACTTGATAAGGAATGGGTTAGTTTCAAACTCAGATTTCGTCCAATATTGTGTCCTTCGATATTTGCATCAGGCACATATTGCAAACCATGATTAAAATCTTCATAAACTTCATCGCTTGTCATATAAGCCAAACCAATTTTTAATCTTGAAAACGGATTTATGCTCAACTTGGAATGGGTTGTGAATCTTTCCCGCCAGTTCATGGGAACATATTGAGGATTGGATAATGTATCACCATACATATTAAAATAACTTTTACCATACAACCAGCCGTCGGTATAATTATGACGCGCCGTAGTGTAAAAATTAGCCACTTTTGATAATAGTGGAACCGGTCCGCTAAAATTAATCTGTAAATTTCTTTCAGAAGTCGGATTTACTTCTTCAATGCCACGATAGAGATCATTTTTACCAGAAACATAGTCTCCTAAATATAAGAAAACCGATCCGTCATAATTGCGGCTGCCTTCCTTTGTCACAATATTAACAATTCCCGACATAGCATTGCCGTATTCCGCATTAAAAGTTCCGCTAATTACCTGCAATTCCTGTATTGATGTGTGTTCAACGGATACAGCCTGTCCGCCATCATATGAGTCAGTAATAGATACACCGTCTATCCAATAGGCTACTTCAGTCGATCTGCCACCGCGAATGTGGATACCACCGCCGGCATCTTTAGTTACTCCGCTTTGTAATTGGAGAATATCGCCGACAGTATTAACAGGCATAGCATCAATATTTTCAGAAGAAACCCTTGACTCTGAAGAGGTCAGATCTTTTTGGACCGCAGGACGCTCGGCAATCACCGTCACGGCATCAGCTTCAATTACTTCCGTAGTCAAAATAATATTTAAGTGCGTAGTCAAATCAATTTGTATTAAAACATCCTTGATTACCTGCTTTTGATAACCGATCACAGATACTTCAATATCATAGTAACCAGGTGGAACATTAAGGATTAAAAAATTGCCGTTAATGTCTGATGCCGCACCTAAATATGTACCTTTTAATAAAATATTTGCTCCGATGAGCGGTTCGCCCGTCTTGGCATCCGTAATACTACCGGTGATCTTCCCCGTCGTCCCGCCGATCAACCCTTGAAAAGAAACACACAACAGAAAAAAGGCCAGCAGTTTCTTGGTGTATTCCATATTCAACCTCATTTCACATCCAGAATAAATTTTTGAACCAGGTCATTGTTTATCTGAATATCTGTCTGAGCCCTCAAGTGATTGATGAAACCCAGATATTCGCTCTTCTTTTTTTCAGGTAATAGCTTATTGACAATCGCCGATTTCGAATCTTCGTACGAAAGAAGTTCCGGCTGGCGTTTATTTAATAATTGTACGATAAAATACCGATCCTTGTACCGGACTGGCCCAATAATGTCGCCAACCCGTGCAGACATCAACTTATCTGATAACCAACCAAACTGGTCTTTATCCCCCCAACCCAGATAGCCGCCATTTTTCGCGCTCCTCTCCTGAATAGAATGAAGCCGCGCTAACCGTTTGAAATCTGCCTTAGAATTAATCTGGTGATAAATTTGAAATGCAAGTGCCGAATCTTGGACGGCAATTTCCGAAACCTCAAAAGACTCTGGCGCAACGAATTCATTGCGATGCGTCTTAAAATAGCTTTTCAAAGAATCTTCTTTGATAGTAACGGTATCCGTAAATCTTTCGATGAATTTCCGGGTAATTTGATTCGTTTGATACTGTGCTACGCTTTTTTTGACCTCAGCCTTTTTAGGAATTTTCTTCTTCCAAATCTGGTGCTCAATTTCTTCGCGGATTGCCAATCCTTTTAAAGCCGAACAGAAATCCTCATAATTCTGGATTCTGTTCGCCTGTTTTTTCTGCAGTTCGCCCAATTTTATTACCGTTTTTTGGACATCCCACTGTCCGTTTCCGGTACGTAAAATAACCGGGTTTCTGCTTGACATTCTAATTTCAGGCAACCACCTGTTTCCTAAAAGCAAATTGTCTTTAATTTCTTCCCAGTGGGTGTACAACTCTTTAACCGATTCTTCGTTGAAAGACAGATGTAATTCTTTTAAAAATTCATCTGTTTTATCCTCTAAAAAGCTCGCTTGTTTTCGACGCTTGAGTTGCATTTCCAACCACTTTTCATTCTTTTGATAATCCTGTTCAAGAATAAAAGGTTCGATCCGACGGTCAAGTACCTGTATGATGCTGTACCCATTCCGTGTTTTCACGGGTTCGGAAATCTGCCCGGGGATTAATGAATAAGCGGCATTTTCGAACGCGGGATCCATTTCATCATAGCTAATCCAGCCCAAATCGCCGCCATTTAATGCCAGTTTCGGATCTTTGAAAGCATAGCGGGCAATTGTCTCGAAGGACTCGCCGTTATCGAGTCTTTTTTTCATTTCTAATGCTTCGGTTAGTGTCCTAGCGTATAAATGGCGGGTATGCAACCGGATTTTAGAGCGACGAAATGTCTCCCGGAGCTCCGCATCTTTTACTTTTAGTTCCGGATAGATCGAATGCTCGTAAAAATAATTGATATAGACCTGATCTCTCAGATTATTTTGAGCGTTGACGATCTCAGGCTTTCGGACGAAGCCGCTCGTATCGGCATAAGTAAGAATGATTTTTTCATCAATTACGATCTTCAGATAATCATGCCGCATTTTCAGGTTATCACGCATCCCGGTCAACTTCAGTAAGTTTCGGTACCTGTCGGTGAATTCCTTTAATGTAATCTCTGTCTTTCCGACCGTTGCTATTACTTTTTTATCTCCGTTTTTTGCACATGATGAGCAAATAAAAACTACAATTATGAATAGAATCGATCGAGTAACTCTCATTTCATCCTTTGATAAATCCTTGCTGATTTCGGAGACATTGGTCCGGAGGATGAATCTGTAGTGAAAATCAGTTTCCATTTCCCCGGCTCTGAGGATAAAATTTTGTTAGCAGAAAATTCCTGAGATTTTTCAGAAAGGTTAAATACCGATCGGATAGTGCCTTTCTCAGATTGACGCTCAAACACGAACAAATTATGTTCGTCATCGCAAATGATTGTTCGGTAATTCCCCGTCGATAATACTAAATTTTCCCTACGCAGTCGGATAACGGATTTGTAATATTCCAATAACTCCTGATCCACCTCAACCTGATCAGTCGGTCTTTTCAATCCGAAAGGATGAGCCACCTCTGGTTCATACTTCAGATCAGGCCAAACCATCGGCTTTCGGCAATCCGGGTCATCTGCGCCCCACATACCGACTTCGTCACCATAATAAATATAAGGAGCACCGATATACGTAAACTGAAATACAAGGATCGCTTTTTGAATCTGACGATCGGCAGAAGACGGACGGTTGACTTTAAATTGTTTATTGTAGTTCAAACTGCAGTCATGGTCGATCCATCGGTCGGGATTGATCAACATGGAAGCGAATCTCTCGTTGTCGTGCGTTCCCATGATGTTTTGAAGTTCATATTGCGCTGTAAGCGGATATGCTTGCCGGATATCACCCAGCAATTTATCGAGACCGGAAGGCGTAATGTGCAGTTTTTTATCGATGAATGCCTTCTGCATAGCATCGCCGAAGCGATAGTTCATTACGCCATCAAACATGTCACCCTGAAGCCAGGGAGAGGCGTCAAACATCTTGTTTTGCCGGAAATCTTCCCACCAGATCTCACCGGTAAGGTATGCGTCAGGATTGACTTCTTTGACCCAATTGTGAAAATCACGCCAGAAAGATTTGCTGACCATCTCGGCCACATCCAAACGCCAGCCATCGATTCCGTCTGACGGATCGCCATCGCCGTTCGGATCGCCCCACCTTTTCACAACAGCACGGATATGATTGCGGAAACCTTTGCGAGGTCCGTTTTCATCCTCCCATACTTCCGGTAAATCAGTGACACCGTACCACCCCTGGTAATCGAATTCATTCTCGGGTGTTTTCGGATCATCAAATGCTTTTATGATAAACCAATCCGTGAACTGACTTTTTTCCCCGTTCTTCCTGACATCCTGGAATGCCCAAAATGGAATCCCGACATGATTGAATACACCGTCGATGATGATTTTCATCTTGCGGGCGTGAACTTCCCGGATCAGTTTCAGGAATAATTTATCGGCGGCTGTCCATTTCCAGGTTGACGGATCACCAGGATTTTCTGTTTCCCAAATTGCAACGTCACCCGCCGGATCGGGTCCGAAATTATTATCTATATGGTGATACATCGTTGCGCCGTACTTATGCGATGACGCCGATTCGAAGACCGGGTTTAAATAAATTGCATCTATACCCAATGCGGTTAGATAATCAAGTTTATCCAGAATTCCCTGTAGATCGCCGCCATATCGCCGCAATTGAGCGTTGTAATAAAAACCGTGGGCATTTTTCTCTTCCCACGGCTGTAATTTGTACCAATCTGATGTCCACGGCATAATTTGCCAATCGACCTGGTGATCGTACGGCCAGGTTCCTTGGAGCGTCTCAACCGTCGGATCATTTTTCGTATCTCCATTCCGAAATCGCTCCGGGAAAATCTGATACCAAATCGCAGTTTTCGCCCATTCCGGATTGGTATCCTCCGAATATGAATTTTCCAGACTTAGAAAAAGAAGGATCACCAGTACCGGAAAAATGACGTGAAATGCAGAACCAGCACAGAATTTGGGAGCTCTTTTAGTACTTACATTCATCAATTGTAGTTCAAAACTGAGTTACTATCTACTGTTTAATATATCGCTTCTAAAATTTCTTGTCAACAAATATTTTCTGCATACGAATTATGACTATTTACAGAGGCTCGGCCGACTTCTACAATATTTTTCTTTATTTCTATTCGAATTTTGCTTAAAATTCGTCGCACTGTTTTCTGACAGCGTTTTTCCTGAACCGGGGTGTATGGTTTGGGAATTTAAAATTGGCACAAAACGTTTCCTTTCAATTCAATCGTTTATCTTAACTCACTTTTATAACGAGGAAAGGAATTATTATCGGGAGTTTTAAAATGAATTCTAATGATATTCGCGCCGCAAAGGCCAACAGAATCACATGGATCGGTTTTTTTACAAATTTACTTTTGACGGCATTCAAAATGGCCGCTGGAATTTTAGGGAAAAGTGGCGCCATGATTGCGGATGCCGTTCATTCTTTATCCGATTTTATAACGGATATCGTCGTATTGGTAAGTTTTCGGGTCATTCGAAAACCGATCGATCGTGAACATGATTACGGACATGGCAAATTCGAGACACTGGCAACGGCCTTCATCGGCTTGGCACTTTTAATAGTCGGACTTGGTATTTTCTGGCAAGGTGGGAAGAAAATTCTTTTGAACCTTTCCGGTTCTCCGCTCGAAAAACCGGGAAATATTGCCTTGATCGCCGCGGTTGTATCAGTAATCATCAAAGAATGGTTATATCGATACACGGTCAAGGTTGGTGACGAAATTTCCAGTCAGGCCGTTGTCGCTAACGCGTGGCATCATCGCTCGGACGCGTTTTCATCCATCGGCACGACGATCGGCATCGGTGGTGCGATCCTTTTGGGAGAACATTGGCGAATTCTGGACCCGATTGCCGCCGTTATCGTCAGTTTTTTCATCGTCAAAGTCGCGTACTCTATCACGGTTGTCAGCATCCGGGAACTATCCGAAGGATCGCTCGATGATTCTGTCGAAAACGAAATCATCAAGATTGTTTCCAATTGCCCGGGCGTCATCAAGCCGCACGACCTGCGGACGCGAAAGATCGGATTCAACATCGCCGTCGATATTCATGTTTACGTCGATCAAAATCTCAGTATTTGTGAGGCGCACGATATCGCCACCGATGTCGAACGACGAATTAGAAATCGGTATGGCACAGAAACTTTCATCTCCGTTCATACGGAACCGAATCTTACGACCGAGTAAAGCAGATCGATTTATTTTTAAGCCAACAATTCTTCCGCTTGCCGGAGCGTAGTCTGGCTGATTGATTTTCCACCGATCATCGTAGCAATTTCTGTAATCCGTTCGTCCGGTGATAAACGAACAATTTGAGTAGCACTTCTTCCGTTATCCGTAATTTTTTGGACGCTCAAATGATCCAGTCCAAGTCCGGCGATTTGCGGCAGATGCGTGATGCAGATGATCTGGTGAAATTTTGCCAACTCGCGAAGTTCTTCTCCGACGATCCGGGCAACACGACCGGAAATTCCGGTATCGATTTCATCGAAAATCAGAACCGGAATTTGATCCCGACCGGCCAGGATCGACTTCAATCCCAGCATGATTCGGGAAACTTCGCCGCCGGAAACGATATTTACCAGCGGTCTGAGCGGCTCTCCGGGATTCGTGCAAATATGGAAAACAACGCGATCGATTCCCTTTTCTCCTATCAAACTATTTAACGACTCGCGAATCGGATCAATTTTTACTTTGAACAGACTTCCTTTGATCCCGAGTCGATTTAACGCCGATTCCAGTTTCGATTCCAGATGTGTTGATTCTTCCCTGCGTCTTTCGGATAACCGATTTGCGGATGTCATGTAATGTTCGGTCGCCGCCGTAACTTCTTTCGTCAACTTTGTCAATTCCACATCCAATCCGTCGTCTTCAGTCAGATTTCTCCTAACCTTTTCGGCATATGCGACGACGTCTTCCAAACCGGGGCCATATTTTCTCATCAACTGCTGTAGAGAATAGAGACGCTGATTGATCTTTTCCAGTCGAAGCGGATCGAACTCGAGACGGCTCACAAAATTTGTCAACTGATTTGAGATTTCCTGAAACAGATACTGCGATTCTTCGAGTTTGACAAGATAATCGCCGAACATCGGATGAAGTCTGCTTAGGTTGCCGAGTTTTTTCCCGATTTCGACAGTCCGATGATAAAGTGCATCGTCGCTTTCATAGAGCGCGTTTGTCAGTTCTTCAGAAATGACATGAATTTTTTCAGCGTTTTCCAGAATCGTTTTCGTTTGCGTCAATTCCTCAAATTCGCCGGATTTCGGAGCGACCTTTTGGACTTCGTCCAGTTGATATTCCCACAATTCCCGCTTTTCGTGGTTGATTTTCCTTCTCTGTTCGAGAATATTCAAAGAATCCTGAACCGATCTCAGATGTTGCCAGCAGTATTTTACTTCGGCCAACAGTTCGGCATAATTCCCGTAAGCGTCTAAAAAGTCGATGTGCGTTTCTTCATTCAAAAGCGATTGATGATCGTGCTGACCGTGCAGATCGACCAGGCGGTCGCCGACTTCCTTGAGAAGAGAGATCGGACAGGATTTCCCGTTGATCCATGCTTTCGATCGTCCGTTGTTGGAGATTTCCCGGCGAAATATCAAACTTTCCCGTTCAGTGTCGATTTCTTTGGCTCGAAAAAATGCAGTCAGCCGCGGATTTTGCCGATCGACCTGGAACACGCACTCGACGGAAGCGGACTCTTCACCTGACCGGATAACCGTCTGAGATGCTTTATCGCCGAGCGCAAGGTTCAGCGCCTCGATGATGATGGATTTCCCGGCACCCGTTTCTCCTGTCATCACGGTAAAACCGGGTTTGAATTCCATATCGATTTGCTTGATGATCGCGAATTTCTCAATTTTGAGCCGAAGCAATCTCATGTCGCTTTTCCTATCCGTTCCAATCATCCGGGAAATTGTCTGGAATTTTCCAGCCGACTGCTCATCCGAGCAATCCATTTGCTTTTAGTAAAATAGTAGGCGCCGAGTGCAATCCCGATCATATCGGCGATCAGGTCGTACATACTGCATAATCTTCCGGGAACGTAAAGTTGATGAATTTCGTCGGTGCCGGCGTACAAAATTCCGATGACGAGGCTGATCCAGACGGCATTCCGTGCGACTTTTTCCGATCGAAAGTTGACAAAAGCCAGCATAAGGAAAATTCCGAAAATCCCGTACTCGAATAAGTGTTCCACTTTATCGAAATTCCAGATGTCAACCCGGATGACATTTTCTTGAGGAATCGACGACAGCAGGAAAATCACCAATGAATAAAGAACAGCCGGTATCTTGAGCCAAAGTTTTGTCATGAGGGAAGTCGCTCCAACTTTTTCAATACTTTCGGAATGAATTCGAACAGGTCACCGGCGATAAAGGAACGAATACCGTACCGAATTTTCCCAAGATCTCCGGCGGCGCCATGAATCGAAACAGCCACAATCGACGCGTCGAACGAAGGAATTCCCTGCGCACGGAACGCGGTTATCAGCCCTGTCAAGACGTCTCCGGTTCCGCCAGTCGCCAGCGCGGCGTTTCCCGTAGGATTGATCGCCACGGCGCCGTTCCGGCTTGCAATGACAGTCGGTGCGCCTTTGAGAACCAGCGTGCAGGAATATTTCGTGGCAAATTGACGGGCAATATCGATGGCTCCTTCCGTGATTTCCTGAACCGGGATGCCAGTCATCATCGAAAATTCACCATGATGCGGCGTTAAAATGAGATCGTCGATTTCACGGATTTGATTCAAATTATCTTTGAAAATGCGCAATCCGTCAGCGTCAACGATCAACGGTTTTTTCGTAACTGTTAATAATTTCTTCCCAAAATCGACGACCTCGGAATGCGCCGACACGCCCGGACCGAAAGCAACGACGTCGCTCCACTCGATTCGCACCTTGAGGGAATCAATAGAATCGCCAGTAAAAGTGTGATCGCCGGATTCCAGAACGGGAATCGTCATGGCTTCCGTCAGTTTCACTTCCATAATCGCATTTAGACTCTCCGGAACTGCTACAGTGACTAATCCGGCGCCACCCCGCAAAGCCGCCATTCCGGCAAGCGTCGCCGCGCCGGTCATTCCCGGCGATCCGGCAATGATGAGCGCTTTTCCCTGTCGATGTTTGTAAGTATCTTCCGGAACGAGCGGCAAAATATTTTTCACCTGATTTTTACTAATTAAAAAAGTCTCGTTGGAAAGGATTTCGAACGACTTTTTCGGATAGTTTAGATCGACCACGAACACTTCGCCAGCGTGCTTTTTCCCCGGATAGAACAGCAAGCCGCGTTTGAGAAAACCCATCGTGACCGTCCAATTTGCGTTCACGGCGCAGTTCCCGACTTGCCCGGTGTCGCCGTTCACGCCCGAAGGAATATCGACCGACAAGACGGGTTGATTCGATTCGCAAATCTTCTGAATTATATGAGATGTTATGTCGAGAATATCCCCTTTGAAACCCGTTCCGAAAATGGCATCGATGATCAGTTCCGTTTCGGCTAACTCATCGAGTCCCGAAATGTCTTCTTCCGTCACTATTTTGCGGATTGGGATTCCCTTTTCGAGACATTGCCGGTAATAATATGCCGCGTCGCCTTTGATTTTTTCGCCGTCGCCCAGCAACCAGCAAATCACGTTTGCACCCCAATCGAACAGATCACCAGCTGCAACAAATCCGTCTCCGCCGTTATTTCCGATACCGCAAAAAATATCTACCCGGCTGTTTGGAACATCTTTCAGGATTTTCTTGGCTTTGAGCGAAATGAATCCGCCGGCTTTCCGCATCAACTCCCGCCCGGAAACGCCGAGGTTCTCGATCGCAAACCGATCGACTTGCCGAGCCTCTTGGTTACTCAGAACAAATTCTTTCATATCATCACGATGGCTGTTGCCGTGGCAAATTCCTTGACGTGCGAGACGGAAATCTCAATACCGTACGAGCGGCAGATTTCGCCCAGCGAACCAATTAGACGGACATGCGGACTCCCGGTCTCGTCATTAATAATCTCAATCTGGTTCGGCCAAACGTTTAGCGTCGGATTGACGCTGAGCAATGCTTTTTGAACAGATTCCTTCGCCGCGAATTTGCCTGCATAATGCTGTTCGGGAATGGCATGATTCCGACAATAACGGATTTCCTCCGGAGAAAAAACCTTCGTCAGGAACCGGTCGCCGTAGCGTTCGATCGACTCCTTGATCCGTTCGACTTCAATAATGTCGGTGCCGATTTTAATCAAGTCCGCATTCCTTTTTAACGATGCCTATTAAATCCGAGACGGCGTCGATCTCATAATCTGCGCCGGAATGAAGCGTGTTCATCGTGTCGCCGTAGCGCGCGAAGACGGTTTTCATCCCGACCTTTTTTGCGCCAACCATGTCGCGTTCTGCCCAATCGCCGACCATGATCGCCTCTGCCGGTGCAACATCCAATTTCTTCAAAGCCAGTAAAAATGGTTTCGGATGCGGCTTGCGTTCGTGAGTGTCCTCATAAGTCAGAACGAGATCGAAATAGTGCTGAAGATTGGTCGCGTAAATTCTCAGCCACGCTTCCCTTCTCGGGGCGTCTGAAATGACCGCCAACCGAAGCCCCATTCTCGTCAGTTCGATCACGGTTTGATGGACGAACGGATAAGTTCGTAAGCATCCGTCCTTCGCCCGTCGGTACGCGAAAATTCCTGCCGCCAGAATTTTATAGTTAATGGTTCCCAGCGTACGCGTTAAATAATCGTCGAAAACATTCTGATACTCGATCCCTTTTTCACGATAGACGGCTTCAATTCCGCTCCGAATTTCCAGAGACGGAAGATTCAACCCGGCGTCGCGCATCGCATCGATGGCGGCCGAAACGCTTTCCTCCTTCATCCGCATGAAGTCCAGTAGTGTATTGTCCAAATCGAAAATGATTGCTCGAATCATAGAACCTCGTGCGATAAAATAGGAAGATTTCCACTCGTTTGCAATGCTATCCGCCGATAAATGAAAAAGGGCGAGTTCATTCCCCACCCTTTTTCTAATCTATTACCGAAAAATCTTACTGAACCGTCTTGAGTTCGAACTCGGCGACGCTCTTCCATTTCAGATCCTTTCCGGCGAGTTGAAACGCTTGTTTGGCGGCGGCTTTATTTCCCAGACAACGCTCGGCAATTCCTAGTTCGATAAGAGCCGGCGCCCAATTGATTTTAAGTTTTAGCGCGCTATTTGCGGATTCTTTCGCTTCCTGACACTGACCGAGTTTATTTTGAGCGGTTGCGAGTCTGAGCCAACTGGTCGTACTTTTGGGATCGAGTTGAACCGCTTTGGACAATGTGGTTACGGCATCCTTAAAGTTGTTCATTTCGGTATGGATAGCGCCTAACAATTCATAAGCGGTTTCGTAATTCGCATTGATCTCAACGACCTTATTTAACGCGGGAATCGCATTGGAAAAGTCCTTCAACTGGTAATAAATCTGACCGATGTTGACCCATCCGTCCAAATACTGTTGGTCGATATTCGTCGCCGCCTCGAATGCTTTCAACGCTTCCGGTACGTTGTTGAGTTTTGTCTGCGCTTTGCCTAATACCAAAAACGCTTTGGGATTATTCGGATTTTTCTCGATACACCGGCTGATGAATTCGAGCGCTTTAGTGTAGTTTTTCTCGTCGAGGCTAATGACGGCGCTGAGATAATAGGAACGATAATCGTTGGAATCCAGACTGATCGCCTGCTGGAATTTTTCAAGCGCACCGGGATAATTTTTCCTCTGCATCAACTGTGTACCCTCGGCGAGAACCTGTGAAACGAGGCACTGAAAACTCTTCCGATATTTTTCTTCCGTCGGCTTCATCTGAATGGCTTTATTCATGTATTCGGCAGCGCTGGAATAATCCTGAAGTCTGACGAATACGATGCCAAGCGAAAAATAGGCTTCCGCAAAGTTTTTATTTTCGTTTATAATCTCCAGATAAATCTTTTTCGCGCCCTGATAATCGGCGCTCGCGACGAGTCGCGAAGCTTCCGACAGTTTACTGATAAATGCCGCCATCGTGTTTCTGACGTCGCGATATTCCGTGTTAGCGCGATCTAACTCGATTGCCTTATCGACATAAATTTTGGCATTATCCAGATCGCCCATTCCATAATAAATTCTTCCCAGAAGAAAAACGGCGCCCGCATAATTCGGGTCCGCATCGACAACCGGTTTGCAGATGTCGAAGGCGCTCTGATACTCGCCTTTCTGGAATAAATCGTACGCTTTAATCAGTTCATCCGATCCTTGACCGAACGCCAGCGTCGCGACTAATAACACAATTAATCCTGCCAAAACTTGTTTCATCGCTTTTCCTCTCTGATTCATCGGTTCCAAATTTTCCGGTGACTTAACTGAGTGCCGAAGACGGGAGTCGAACCCGTACAGGCTACCGCCCACATGGCCCTCAACCATGCGTGTCTACCAATTCCACCACCTCGGCCTAAAAATAATTGAAAAGAACATCGTCCGTCGGATTATTTCCCGGTCGGTGCGACAGGCGCTTCTCCTTGTTCCATGCTACCTTGAGGAACCGGGAGAGTGGCGGACGGAACGGTTCTTTTATCCGCTTCCTGCCTGATAATACTGGTCGGTTCGCCTTTGGGAACCGATAAAAAACTGATCAGGATGGCAATAACCATAAAGGCAACCGCCAGACCTGTTGTAACTTTCGATAAAAACGTTACGGCTCCACGTCCCCCGAACAGAGAACCTGAGCCGCCGAAACTCCCAAACGTTCCGGAGAGAGCGTCTCCCTTGCTGGACTGCATCAAAATCGCCAGCGTCAGCAAGATCGAAACAATGATAAAAATGACGATAAAAAGGGTGTACACTATTTCTCCTTCTCTACTAAATATCTTTCAACAATCTCTGAAATCCCGACAAAATCCTGTTCAACCAAACTCGCGCCGCCGACTAAAAAGCCGTCAATGTCCTTGGCCTCGATCAAGATCTTCGCATTGGACGATTTTACACTTCCACCGTACAGAATCGTCATCGTTTCCGCTTTCTCCGAACCATACTGTTTTTTCAGCAATTCGCGGATGAACTGATGCGCTTCCGAGGCTTGTTCCGGTGTCGCAACGACGCCGGTTCCGATTGCCCAAACGGGCTCATAAGCGATCACGCAAGACTTCAGTTGGTCGTCCGAAACGACCGAGAATGCACTTTTAAACTGTCTTTCAAGCACGTCATGTGTCGCACCCGATTGCCGTTCTTCGAGTTTTTCGCCCAGACAAAGAATCGGTTTCAGTCCAATTTCCAGCGCGGCTGACATCTTCTTTTGAATCAACTCATCGGATTCGTTGAAGATATGACGCCTTTCGGAGTGCCCTAAAATCACGTATTGACATCCTGAAGATTTCAACATGCTTCCGGAAATTTCCCCGGTGAACGCGCCGGATTTCTCGAAATACATGTTTTGACCGCCGAGTTTTAAGGAAGTGATTTTTAACATTTCACTGATGTGAAAAAGCGACGTAAATGGCGGGCATAATATAACTTCAGTTCGCTTAAGTTTCAACAGGTTTTTCGATAAACTGACGGCAAAATCAACAGAAGGTTGAACATCTTTGTTCATTTTCCAGTTTGCCGCGACAATATATTTTTTCATAGTCCCTTATTTGTTTGAAATTAAATTCACCGGAATCAGTTCCAGACCGCTCAAAAGTTCGAGCGAAGCGCCGCCGCCGGTGGATACGTGCGTCACTTTATCCATCAATCCGAATTTTTCCATGGCCGAAGCGGAATCTCCGCCGCCAACGACCGTAACGGCGCCTTTTTCTGTAATCTCGGCCAACTTCCGGGCAACGGTTTCGGTTCCGGTGGAAAACTTCTTGATCTCGAAGACACCGACGGGGCCGTTCCACAAAACGGTTTTGCTCTTTTCGATGATTTCCGAAAAGATGACGGAAGTCTCGGGTCCGATGTCAACGCCCATCTTGTCCGCTGGAATTCGATCGATCGAAACGACCTCGCATTCGACGGTCTCGGCAACTTCATCTGCGATCACGACATCTTTTGGAAGAATAATCTGACAACCGAATTGTTTTGCTTTCTCAAGTGTCTCTTTCGCTAATGCGATCTTGTCTTCCTCGAGGAGCGATTTTCCAATCTCATAGCCCAGCGCTTTCAGAAAGGTGTAAGCCATTCCGCCGCCGATCAGGATGTTATCTACTTTCCCAAACAACCGTTCGATGATTTCGATCTTTCCGGTCACTTTCGCGCCGCCCAGAACCGCGGTGTAAGGTTTCGCCGGATTTTCCAGATAATCGTGCAGATAATGCAATTCCTTCTCTAATAAATAGCCGGCGGCTCTTTGAGGAATATACTGACAAATTCCGGCCGTCGAGGCATGTGCCCGGTGACTCGTTCCGAAAGCGTCGTTGACATAAATCTCAGCCAGTTCGGCGAGTTTGGCGGAAAAATCGGGATCGTTCTTTTCCTCTTCGGCATAAAAACGAAGATTTTCCAGAAGCAGGACTTCGCCGTTTTGAAGCGAATTGACTAAGCTTTTCACTTCAATGCCGATGCAGTCCGGCGAAAAATACACTTTATTTTTGAGATATTTCTGAAGGCGTTCCGCGACGGGTTTCAGACTAAATTCCGGAGCCTTTTTTCCTTTTGGTCTGCCGAGATGCGACATCAAAATAACCCGCGCACCGCCGGCGAGCAATTTCTGGATCGTCGGTAAAGCTGCCCGAATTCGGAAATCGTCCGTGATGTTTTGATTCTTGTCCAACGGAACGTTGAAATCGACGCGGATCAACACCCGCTTGCCCTCTACTTTGAGATCATCAATTGTCAATCTTGCCATATTTCACCTACCAATCGTTACATGTTTAAAAATAACCTAAGAGTTTAATTTTCTCTGATAATTAATTCAAGAAAAAATTACAGAAAAATGGATTTATTCGGCCGCCGCCGCAGTAATTCCGATAATTTTTCCGATCCCGTTTTCCCGTAAGACCTTCGCCGCGGCGTTCATCGTCGATCCGGTCGTGAATACATCGTCCACCAAAATGACCGTCGCGATTCCATCTTTATCAAAGCATTTTCCAATTCCGAACGCCGCATCCATGTTCTCTTTTCGCTCGTTTGCATTCAGTTGCGTCTGCGTCTGTGTATTTTTAATTCGCCTGAGAATTCCCGTGTTGACGGGAATCCCGAGAACTTTTCTCATGCCGGTCGAAATCAAGTCGGATTGATTGTAACCGCGCTCTCTCATTTTGATCGGATGAAGCGGAATCGGCGTCAAAATCGTGGAAGATTTGTCGATATTTTCCAATTGAAGAAATGCGCTCATCCGAATTCCGAGTTCAACTCCGATCGACCGCTTGCCCTGATATTTCAAAGCGTGTACGATCTTTTGAAACAATTCGTCAAAGACAAAAACGGAGATGATCTCGTCCAGGTTTTCTAAAAAATCCTTCCGGTCGCTTTTTTCGGGCGGGATCGGCTGGAGTTTGTTCCAGCATTCCTCGCAGACAACGGCTTTCGGGTCTTCCAGACGTCGGTCACAAACCAGACACAGCGGTGTAAAGAACAACGACAGGAAACCGTTGTATGCATCTGCAAAGATGTTGTTCATCCGATGAATTGCTCCGGTTTTCGAGTTCCAAACTGTCTGGATCGGGATGGCTAGTAAGTGGTATTGTCTCCCGTTGCCGTCGGCGAGATCCATCTTTCCCAGTTTGTATCTTGCAGTTCGTTTCGGGCGGTCGAATGCACCAATTCCATGCTTCCGAATCCGGTCTTATCGACAAAGGCAAAGATGATACCGCCTTCGATGTCGTTATAGGTCCAGATCTGATAAGGTTTCTTTTCCAGTGAACTAGGATATCTTTCGACCTCTGACGGCGGTCCGTAAATAATAAAAACACGCCCCATGTCCGTTTTCCATCCTGCTTGACGAGCGGTTCTGAATTGTTCGTTCGCGTATTTCAAACGGTCTTCAAATTCCTGACGGGCTTCGTTGATGGGCGTTTGAGGACTGTTATCTCGCCGATCCCAGAAGCGGGCAATGATCTGCCGTTTACCCGACAAATCTGATTTTCGGTACATTTTGATCTCGGTTTCCGACGCAACAAACTTCATCGGCCCGAATTTTTCATCCAGTTCCTTCTTAGACAGATTTTTTAAAATTTCTTCGTCGTAAGCCGATGAGAGAAGGTCACGCTTCTCTTCCTTAACCATGTAAAAACGTTTTTTATAAGTCGCCGTCTGCCCCGATTGTTCATCCACGCATTCGAAATTCAGATTGTAAAGTCCCGATTCCAGCGACGAGATGTTCATTCCGTTAATCTCGACGGAGGAATCGCCGGGTTTCGCCTTGGATTTCCACTCCGATTTCAGAATTTCTTTCTGATTGAGATCGGTAACCGTGTAGCGGGTTTTATATGTTCCTGCGGAGTTCGGATCGTACCGAAGATGATAGACTTCGCAAAAGGAGAAAAGCGACGGATTTTTCACGCCATAGATCGAACTGGCATTTGGAATAATGTCATAGCCGAAATACTTGCTGAACTTGTTGCTTTTTTCGGTTTTGCTGATCTGACTTCCAAAGTGTAAGTCGCTGATCTGGATCGTATTCCCGGAATAAGCAGGCACGTTGATCTGCATTTCCTGTTTGTACTTGACGCGCGTATTCGTGTCCGCAACGACCGTTATCATCTGATAAATGCCCGGTTTGACCTGCAACGTGGAGATTTCCGGTATTTTCTGACTGCTGGCCGCGCGGACCGTATCGGACTTTTGATCGACAATGATCCATTGATCCATCGCAACAACCGTATCCCGTTGCGCCAGAGCGACGCGAATCAAAATGGTCGATTGAAACTTGTCGCCAATCGGCACGAATTTGAACAAATTCCGGGGAATCATGAAATAGACTTCAACGACGTCCATTTCATCTGAAGCGCGGAATGTCGCAAAATCCACATCATATTCGCCGGCAAACGCGACGAGCATCGACAACGAAATTACCAGCGATAGGAAGACAATTTTCATTTTAGTCATGGGTTAATCCAGTTTTGCAGAGATTATTTGTGACACTCCTTTTTCAGCCATAGTTACGCCGTACAACGCGTCGGCGATGCTCATCGTCGATTTGTTATGCGTGACGATGATGAACTGCGTTTTATCCGAAAAGGTCTTAAGCACATTCGTGAATCGGGACGTGTTTTGATCGTCCAACGGCGCATCGACTTCATCCAGAATGCAGAACGGGCTTGGCTTCACCTGATAAATGGCGAACAGCAACGAGATCGCCGTCAGAGCCTTCTCTCCCGCCGACAGCATTTTAAGAGAGCGCAGTTTTTTCCCGCTCGGACACGCCCAAATCTCGATCTGCGATTCCAGCGGATCGGGATCGCCGATCAACTTGACATCCGCTTCTCCGCCGTTGAAGAAAATGGAGAACGTCGATTGAAAATTTTGGCGGATTTTTTCAAAAATCTCGATGTATTGTTCCCGGGCGACGTTGTCGATTTGCAAGATAACTTCGTTCAGGCCTTTCTCCGAGGCAATCAGATCGTCGCGCTGTTCGGAGAGGAATTTGTACCGCATATTTTCCTGCTCGTATTCGTCTTTCACGGCCATGTTCACCATGCCGATCATTTCCAGATTCCGCTTGAATCGTTCCACGTCGCGGCAAAGCGTTTCTTCTTCCGGCAGAGATTCCGGCATCTCGTCCGGCACGCTTCGGTTGTATTTTTCGAAAAGGATGGAGCGAATTTCATTGTCGGCGGCTTTATATTCGGAAAAAGCCAACTCCATTTTCTTCAACTCTTCCGACAAGTTCTCTTTATTCCGGCGCGTTTCCGTCATCCGGTCATTCAGATCTTGCTGGTCCGACCGCAAACGCTGGTGCGCCGATTGAACGGCGACGAGCGTTTGTTCGGCCTTCGTCAGGCGCTCGGAAATTTTTTTGATCTCAGCGCCGTTTGTTTCCATTTTCAGGTCGATTTCCAGCTTCGACTGAATATTCTTGTTCTTATCCTGAATCGCGGCATTCCGGACGTTCGACAGGTTGGCGATCGACCGATCGGCGGCTTCAAAACCGGCAACGAGATTCCGGTAACTGTTTTCGAGATTGACAAGTTCGATGCGCGCATTCTGGATGCGGGCGTTCTGTTCGTCGAGCGACGATTTGACCGTCGAAAGATTTTCCTTTTTCTCCAGAATAGCCGCGTCCAAAGAAGTTATTTTTGTAGAAATCGAGTCGTTTTCGGGATTTTCGCGTTTCAATTTTTCATTGAAATTTTCCAGTGCGACCGAAATGGAAACTTTGCTTTCGTTCAGGTTTCTTCGAATTCCGTTCGACTGCGACAAGAGCGATTCGGCGGCGCGACGTTTATCTTCATCGGCCTGTAGAATTTTTTCAAATTGTGCGATCTCGTTCTTGAGCGCATTTCGGTTCGCGGCGACTTGACGAAGATCGGAACCGATCTTGCCGATTTGACTGACGATTCCTTCTTTATCTATTTTCAGTGCGTCGAATTTTTTCTCGAACTCGTATAATTTTTGGTTTCTGCCGACGAGCGCGCTGGATTCTGACGTTTCGGAGCCGCCCGCAAAAAAACCGTTGGCGTCACGGAATCTGCCTCGCGGCGTAATGAACGACAGGTTCCGGTATTTCTTTTCCCAAATCAGAGATTCAAAATCACCGTCATCGCAGACGTAGATGGAACCAAACAAAAATTCTTTCAGTCGGGACAGCGACGAGCCGCATTTGATAAATTGGCTCAGAGGTTGAAAACCGTCACCCGAGAATTTCTCCTTTTCGGAATTATGAAATTCGATGTCGAGCGGAATGACGGAAACTCTCCCTTTTCCCGTTGAAGAGAGCTTTTCCAGCGCATGAAGTGCAACCGACTGCGAATCGGCGACCAGCAGACGGGAAATATCCTTGATGACCGTTTCGACGGCAAGATAATAGGTTGAATCGACCGAAAGCAGATCGGAGAGCGAGCCCTGAATCCCGGGAAAATCGCTCAGATGATCGAGCACGAACTGCAAACCGGGCGCAAATCCTTCCTTGGTCTGAATGATCCCGGAATAAAACGAAATGCGGTTCGAGAGTTTATCCAGTTCGGAATCGACTTTCCGGAGTTCGTCGCGGAGTTTCTGCTCTTCGTCGGATAATTCCTGAAAGCGTTCGTCTTCCCGGCGGAGTCGGTCTTTGCGTTGATCCAGTTCGCGGTTCGATTGGCTGATTTTTCCGCGGATTTCCTCGAGTTGTCCGGCGCTCCGTTCATCAACCTTGTCTTGCTCGGCGATTCGATTCAGAACCGCTTGCAGATCGTTGCCGCGTTGCCGGATATTTTCCTTCAGACTTGAAACGCGCGCGGCGAACTCGGCCTGCTGACGGAAAAGCGCGTATCGCTCGTCCTGTAAAGTTTGTAATTCCTTGTCGATCGATTTGTACTGCTGGTCAACCGCGCCAACCGCTTCGGAAAGGTTCTTGAACTCTTCCCGTTTTTTCTCGAGGTTGTCGCCGGTTTCCGACTGTTGGGTTTTGAGAGCGATTTTCCGCTCTTCGGCAAGGGAAATATTTTTCGTGTGCGATTCGATTTCGTTCGACAACCGGCTGATCGTTTGTGTAATGTTGCGGTGCTGTTCTTTGAGCAGTAGATCGTTCGTTTCCAACTGACTTCGCGTCGAGCGAAGCGAATTCACCATGTCGGTTTGTTGCTGAAGAACTTCCTCTTTTTCTTCGATCGCCTGCTGATTATCGCGCCAGTCACGTTCCAGAACGGTCAAGTCACCGGCACAGCGGTCAAACGTTTCCTGTTTTGCACGGAAATTTTCGTGAATCGGTTCACTTTTCAGACGGATGTTCAGAATCCGCCGCGTCGCCAATGCGACTTCGGATTCGATGAGACTCTGCGTCACTTCCTGATATTTTTCATATCGGTGAAGTTGTCGCTTGAGGTTTTTTACTTTCGAATCGACTTCCGTGATGATGTCGTTCAATCTCAGCAAATCCTCGCGGGTTGCCTCCAATTTTCGGATGGCGGCTTTTCGTTGAATCCGATATTTGTTGACGCCGGCCGCTTCCTCGAACAAACGCTTCCGTTCTTCGGGCGTTTCGCTGAGAATATCTTCGATCATTTTCAGTTCGATGATGGAGTAGGCGTTCGCGCCCATTCCCGTATCGATGAACAGGTCAGTGATATCTTTCAACCGGCAGAGATTTTTGTTGATAAAATACTCGCTCTCACCGTTCCGGTACAGTCTGCGCGTGATGGTCACATCCGACAGTTCGACTGCGGCGCGGCTCGTGACGTCATGGATCGTCAGCGACACTTCCGCCATATTGAGCGGACGCTTGGCCGATGTGCCATTGAAGATCACGTCGGTGTTCCGATCGGCGCGAAGCACGCTGGATTTTTGCTCGCCAATTACCCAGCGCAAAGCATCGACGATATTGGTCTTGCCGCAACCGTTCGGTCCGACAATGGAAGTGATTCCTCGCCCGAACTCGATCTCCGAGCATTTTAAAAATGACTTAAATCCGTATAAACTTAGTTTTGAAATGTACATACAGTCATACTTTCAGTGGCGCTCAACTCCGGATTTTTCGTAAACAACAGATTCTCGTTCACTTAATCTTTCCAACGACCGTTTGGTTCCAACTTTCAACTTTCTCCCGCCATCGACGGGATTCAATCTTGACCTATCCCGGCGGCCAGTTTAACTTTCTTCCGCCAAGAACATGCAGGTGAATATGAAAAACATCCTGTCCCGAATCGCGGCCGCAATTAAAAATCAGTCGGTAGCCGGTCTCGGAAATATTTTCCCGTTTTGCCACGATATTCGCGACGGCGACCATTTTTCCGATCAGCGCCTCGTCTTCCGGCTGAACATCGCTGACTTTCGGGATATGCCTTTTCGGAATGACGAGAAAATGGATCGGGGCGCGTGGATGAATGTCCCGAAAGGCGACGATCTCGTCCGTTTCATATAAAAATTCCGTCCCAAATTGTCCGGAGGCGATTTTGCAAAAAATGCAATCTTCGTTCACAATAAACCTCCCTGTTGTGAATAATATTGATAAAGTTGAGAAATCATCACCGCCGTGGCTAATTCCGTCCGAAGCCGGTACGGAAACAGGTTGACGGCTGAAAATCCCGCCGCGCGACAAAGATCGATCTCGTCACCGCTCAATCCGCCTTCCGGGTCGATAAGCGCCGCGATCCGGTCGATCTCGCGAGGCTTCGGAACGAGCGACGCCAACGAATGAGAATTATCCTTTTCGGCGACGAGTTTGATCTCGATATTTTTCATGCTAATTAACCAATTCGCCAGACCGGACAGATCGCTTACTGTCGGCAAATACGCACATCCACTCTGTTTGACCGAATTCAGAACGATTTTTCGCATTCGTTCAGGATTGACGTGTTGCTTGACGGAATGTTGCGTCGTCAACGGATAAATTGTGTGAACGCCGAGCGCCAAAGCGGTGGTCAACACTTCGTCAAATGCGGCATTTTTAACTACACAAATTCCAAGATGGATTTCGGGAAAGATTCGGCGTTGCTTCGGCCGTTGCTGATGAACCAGACATTCGACCGTATCTTTGTTTATTGCGGAGATTTCGGCTTCATACTGATTTCCGTTCCCGTCGAAAAGCAAGATGACGTCGCCGACTCTTTTCCGAAGAACACGACAACAATGATCGCGCTCTTCACCTCTGAGAACGGCGCGCCGGTCATGCACTTCATCCGGCTGAACGTAGAACTGGAAATCATGCATTTAGTACTTTTTTCCCAATCCTATCTTGATGATCAACCCGCTGTAATTTTTCATGCCCGGGTAAGGAACAACCAGTTGGTTGTTTTCATCGTAGTAAGTTTCTGCTTTGTCGAGCGTCTTTGAAAACCGGATCATTTCGTAACCGAAGTAAAACGAAACGATCGCCGCCGGGCCGTAGGTGAAATCGACACCCGCGCCGACTCTCAGCGCCCCGGTATAGGCAACGTCGATCTGTTTCATTCTATCGACAAAATCGGATATATTCGGCGGATCGAACGCCACCACCGGGCCGGCGGAAAAATCGATGAACGGCCGGAAATTATTTGCTATTTGATCGGCGAACAGGATTCGTTTGTACCCGACGAGAACCGGCATGAGCGTCAGACGGCGTTTATCCGTCCGTTCGTAATAAGTTCCTGTCCAAGAGTCGTAGATTGGATAGGACCCTTTGATTACGAGCAGATTGGATTGAATAGTGATTCGGTTTGATGTATTGATTGACCATTCGTAAAATCCGCCCACTCCGGAACCGCGATCCGTTGTAATCAACGTCAGACCGGCAAAACGATGGCGAATTTCCTTCGTTGCGTATTTGGTTTGTGCATTCGCCAGACCGGCAAAACACATCGCCAGAAGAACCATGTACATCAAATTGATTTTTTTTGTTTTCATCATCGGCTTCGACCTTTTTCTCTCTATTTCCGGCTGAATTTACATTATCGTCCGAGAATCCAAAAGATTTTTACGGTCAGCGGTTTTGGGATGAGACATGCGGACGGTCGGCAAGACAGTCGCCCGATAAATGCATTTCCGATCGACAATCCAATTTGGCTATGTTATCCGAAGAATTTTTCGTTAAATTTCCCCGAATTTTGAAAGTTAATGGTATGTCAGTCAGTAAAGTTCATTTCATGAAAATGACCCGCGGCGAGCCGATCGACCGGACGAAGAATCGCCTGAAAGCCTTGTTTAAAAAAGCGGGATTGGACGAGATTCTCTCGCCCGGTGAATTCGTCGCCATCAAGGCGCATTTCGGGGAAAAAGGCAACGTCACTTACCTCGATCCGCGTTACATCGAACCGATCGTCCGCATGATCAAAGCGCGCGGCGCAAAACCGTTTGTGACCGATACGTGTGTTTTATATTCGGGCGCCCGCGACAACGCAATCGATCACCTCTTGATCGCAAACGAGCATGGTTACAACATCGAAACGCTCGGCGCGCCGGTCATCATCGCCGACGGAATTTTAGGGAAAAATGAGACGGAGATCGAAGTCAATGCTCCCATCTATCCGAAAGTCGCCGTTGCCGCCGAACTCGTCAGCGCGAATTCGATCATCGTCGTCAGTCACGCCACCGGTCATATCACGGTTGGATTGGCGGCGACGCTGAAAAATCTCGGAATGGGAATGGCGAGCCGGAAGGGAAAATTAACACAACATTCCGTCTCGAAGCCGATCATCAGCCCGCAAAAATGCGTCGCCTGCGGAACCTGCGCCGGTTCGTGTCCGGTTCAGGCAATTACCGTCGGTGAGAAGTACGCTGTTATCGACGAGTCGATCTGCATTGGGTGCGGAGAATGTCTGACCGTTTGCCGGTACAAAGCAGTAAAATTCAAATGGAACAGCACGACGGAAGAACTGCAAAAACGGATCGTCGAGCACGCGCTGGGAATCATCAAACAAAAAAACGGAAAAATCGGCTACATCACGTTTCTCATCAGCATGTCGCAAGACTGTGATTGTCTGAACGAAAAATCAGCCATCATGCTGGATGATATCGGCGTCCTCGCGGGAAAAGACCCGGTTGCTATCGATCAGGCGGTTTTCGATTTGACGAAACAGCACGCCGGACAATCGCTTTCCGAACTGGCGTTCCCGGAAATCGATGCGACCGTGCAGTTGGCCTACGCCGAACAACTTGGACTCGGTTCTCGGAAGTATCATTTGATCGAAGAAGAAATTTAACCAGCAGCGTTTGTTTTTCCGTTCTTTCAATTTTAAAAATTTTATCCTGAAAGGAGTTTCCGAAATATGTTAACCATCGCACTACTTCTAATTATCGGCATCGCGCTTCTCTATTTAGGAGCCGAGGGCCTTATCAGGGGCGCCAGTTCGGTTTCACTCCGCTGGGGACTTAGCCCGCTTTTTATTGGACTGACCATCGTTGCCTTTGGCACCAGCGCTCCGGAACTCGTTGTTTCCATCGAAGCCGCCGTTAAAATGCACGGCGCGATTTCCATCGGAAATGTCGTCGGCTCGAATATTTTCAACATCGCCGTCATTTTGGGATTAGCGGCACTGATTTGTCCGTTGAAAATCCACCGTCAGCTCGTCATCATCGATATGCCGATTTTAATTGGTGTCTCTGTCCTGTTCTTCGTTTTCTTTTTAGATTTTCAAATCAATCGTATCGAAGGACTTATTCTATTTCTTGGAATCGTCTGTTATGTAATTTTCAGCCTCATCTACGCCAAAAAGCAATATCAAAAAGGAATCGAATTTATCCACGAAGACGACATACCCAAACCGACGCAAAGCGTGACGATGGATTTCCTTTTCATCGCCGGCGGTCTGTGCGCATTGATACTGGGCTCGCATTTTTTCGTCGAAGGAGCCATCGGAATGGCGCGTGTTCTCGGTATCAGCGAAGCCGTCATCGGGTTGACAATCGTCTCGATCGGGACGAGTCTGCCGGAGCTGGCGACTTCCATTGTTGCGGCTTTTCGTAAGGAAGCCGACATCGCGGTTGGAAATATCGTCGGGTCGAATATTTTCAACCTACTGGCGATCGTTGGAATCGCGTCGCTGGTTCGTCCGATCGACGGAACCGGCATCGCCATGACCGACACGCTCGT
>JBAZPZ010000018.1:0-30719 GCA_041645495.1 Fidelibacterota bacterium
AATGCCATGGCGATGTCTCCTGGCGTCGCGTCTTTCAATGTCGGAACGATCGACGAGCGTGCGATTCGATCCCATGTCGAACGTCGGCCGGATAGAAAATCGGTCAGTCGCTGGATGATCGGTTTGCCGCCGCCGATCGTCGTCGCCAACCGTGCGATGTCGCGCCCGTATTTTGTGGTATCTTCGACGGGATCGGTCAAAACAACGCGCGACAGTAGGGCGAAGTTAGTATTGTCGGTTTTGGAATCACGCCGCGCGTGGCCGTTCACCAGAACGAAATCGTCGAAATGCTCGCAGACGATAAAGCCGTTTGGGTTCGTGCAAAACGTCCGAACGAGATCGTCGTACGATTTGCTGTAAAGCCTGAACTTGGCGTCGTACATGATCTGCCCGATTTCGTGATAGATCACGGCGGGAAACTCGACGCGAATACCGACATCGATCGGCCCGTAGATGGTCTGAATGTTCAACTGCTTCGCTTGTTCTCGCAACCAGTAGGCGCCTGCGCGTCCCGGGGCGGCGATGACCGCGTCGGCGGTCAGTTTTTCGTTCCCGCAGACGAGTTCAAAATGGTCGTCCACATGCCGGATTTCATCGACTTTTAAATTTTTCCTGAAATGAACTCCGCGCTCGACAAGTCGTCTGTAAAAGCGTTCGGTGACGACGTGAAGTCTGTCCGTTCCGATATGGCGTTGCCGGGCAAAGATGAATTCCACGCCGGCGGCGCTTGCCTGACGAAGCAGTTTGTAATATTCACCTCCGTTTTCGCCGGAATAACCGCCTTCGACGCCGTTCTCCGTAAAAATATCATCGATCTGACAAATCAATTTTTCGACTTCAGCGGGCGTGCGTCCGAAACTACCCGGCTCACCGCCGATGCGATGCGTCAGGTTTAATTTCCCGTCGGAAAATGTTCCGGCTCCGCCGATGCCATAGTTCATGTCGGTACGCAGAGATGGTTCTTCACCTCGGTCAACGACGAGAACTGAAAGTCCGGTTCGGGCGAGTCGGTCTGCGGCAAACAGCCCGGCCGATCCTGCGCCGATCAGGATCACATTGAAACGGTTTTGACTTTTATCCACAGCAACCTTCCTTAAAAATGCGCTTCAATTTTAACGGTTTTCCGTTGAAAACCATAGAAAGAATTTTTAGAATGGATTTAATTCGGCCGTCTTCCGGGGAAATGGTTCGAGTGATAAAATACACACCGTCTAATTTTAGTTCGTGGTAATATAACAATAGGAATCTTGCTAATTGAAAACAAAAGGAGCAAAAACATGAAAACGAAACTTATTTTCCTCATTTCGATCCTTTCGCTGGGTTTGATGACCTGCGATAGTGCTTCGGACGAAACGAAGACGGGCGCGCTGGTTATACAGGCTTTCGATGCTCCGTTCAAAGGAAACGTCGAACATATTTATCTCGACATTGATTCGGTCAGTATTCACAGGTCGGACGGCAGTGACTCGACTACGGGATGGATCGGTGTCAGCGAAAAAGACACGGTCATCGACTTTCTGAGTCTGGTGAACGGCGAGATGACCAATCTCGTGGAATCGGAATTGGAAGAAGGGCATTATTCCCAGATTCGACTCGTGCTGGGTGACAGTTCGGCGATTGTTGTGGACGGCGTTTCTTATGAACTCAGAGTTCCGAGCGGTTCCCAATCGGGAGTAAAGCTGAATATAAATTTCAGTATCGATGCCGATGAAATCATGGAACTTTACCTAGATTTCGATGCGGAAAAATCCATTCACAAACATCCCACTCAGGATCGATATTCTCTTCAACCGACTTTTCGGGTGATGAAGAAAGTTTTATCGGGCACGATTTCCGGAAAAGTGACGAAATCAGACCAAACCGCTCTGGCCAACGCTTCGGTTTATGCCGTTTCCGGTTCCGACTCGGTCACGACTCTGACGAATACCGATGGTTTTTATCAGTTGGTTGTGCTTGCAGGAACGTATAACATTTCCGCAGCGGCTGACGGATTTACGGCCGACACTTTGTATCAGGCCGTAGCGATACAAGCCGAAGACGATCTTATCAACAAAAACTTTATCATGCAGTGATAATTTCAATACGGCAGGCGGTTTTTCTCCAAAGCTGTCTGCCGTATTTTTTTATCGTCTTTAACCAGACTCTATTTAGAAACTCAAATATTTTCTCAGGAATTCTTCCGTCAGTACCCGGCACAAATAGCGCCGGTAATCGGCTGTCGAGCGTTGATCGCTGATCGGCTGGACGGTGCGCTCGATGCAGGCAGGAATAGCGGCGGTTTTGCCTTCGCGATATAACTGCTCCGCTTCGTCAGCCCGGATAACCATCGGCCCGACTGCGCCATAAGCCAATCGGATTTCATTTGCGTCCGGCAGATGCAGACCGAGAAAGGCGACTTTCGATAACGAGAGCGCTTTGCGCGGCCCGATCTTGCGATAAGAATATTTGTAATTCCGCGGAATGTTCAGCCGGATTTCGGTCAGCAGTTCGTCCGGGCGAAGGAACGTTTTCTTGGGTCCGATGATAAAATCGTGAATCGGTATCTGGCGAATACCGCTGACAGATTCGAGCGTTAATTCGGCATCCAGCGCGTAAAAGATTGGCAGAGTGTCGGCCGCCGGGGAAGCATTGACGATGTTGCCGCCGAAAGTCGCCATATTGCGGATCGACGGCGAAGCGATCTGCGCCACCGCGGAGGTCAACGGCGGGCAAATTTCCTTTGCCTTTTCGAGAAAACCGGTGAATGTCACACCAGCGCCAATCGTCAATTGACTGCCAGAGAAATCCAACCGGCTGAGTTCCGGAAGATGATCGATCCGGATAAATGCCTGAACACGTTTGGGATTCGTGCGCGCCTGTACTAATAAATCGGTTCCGCCGGCAATCGGTTGAACTGATTTTTGACTTAATAACGCTAACGCCGCATTCAGGTTCGTCGGTTTAATAAATGGAATGGTGGTGTACCACAAGATTATTTATCCCGCTGAATATTGTGTTTGGCGGCTTTCTGAACCGCCTCGATGATCTTTTTATAGCCGGTGCAACGGCAGAGATTTCCGGAAAGCGCCTCTTTGATCTCTGCGGCGGTCGGATTCGGATTTTGCTTCAGCAAAGCGTAAGCCGAAACGACAAATCCCGGCGTACAGAAACCGCATTGCACCGCGCCGGTTTCTTCGAAGGCCTTGAAAAGTTCGGGCACAGAGATGCCCTCGATAGTGGTGACTTCCCGGCCGTCGCATTGGCCGAGCAGAACTAAGCAGGAATTCACCGGTTTGCCGTCGAGTAAAACCATGCACGCACCGCATTCGCCCTCGCCGCAACCTTCTTTTGTGCCGGTGAGTTTGAGTTCATCGCGCAGAAAGTCGAGTAAACGAGTCGATGGAGAGGCCTTCGGGGTGCGAGTGACACTATTGACGGTAAGACTAATTGACGAAACCGCAGAGAACGCTGAAGTCGCGGAGATTTTTTTTATTATTTTCGATCTATCGGACATAATCACCGATTGTATGACCATAAAGAATTATTTAACGACTTACTATAAATATTTATTCCTTTCTCCGCGTTCTCTGCGAACTCTGCGGTGAAGTTATCTGCCGGTGAATTATTTCCGGTGTTAAGGGAATCTCGCAGAACTCGACGCCCAGCGCATTTTCGACTGCGCCGACGTAGGCCGCGGGAATACCAACCAGCGGTTGTTCGCCAACACCTTTTGCGCCGTACGGCCCGCGCGAGTAAGCCTCTTCGAGAATAATCGTCTCAATGTCCGGCGTGTCCAATGTCGTCGGAATAATGTAATCCGTCAGGCTCGCCTGATTCAATTTGCCGCTCGTTTCCGTCATGACTTCCATGGAGGCGTAACCGAGTCCCTGCAATGAGCCACCTTCGATCTGCCCTTCTACCAGAATCGGGTTGATCGCCTTGCCAATATCATGCGCGGCAGTGATTTTTTCTACCGTCACTTCAAATGTCACCGGATCGACCGCGACTTCCACAACCGCCGCTGCCCAGGAATAGATCGGGTAAGCATCTCCGATGAATTTATCTTCATCCCAGAACACATCGTCCGGTACCCGGTAATCGCGTGTTGCGGTAAGAACGTCATTCGTTACCTGTTTCGCTTTCCCGGCAAAATCCTTCGCGGCAGGCGTCGCGCCAACCTGTTTCAGTAGATCGGCACAGCATTGATAAACCAATCCGCCGACGATCATCGTTGTGCGAGAGGCAACCGTCGGGCCGGAATTCGGTACAGCGGCGGTGTTCGGGATCGCCACGGCGACCCGCTCAATCGGCAGGGCCAACGCATCGGCGGCAATCTGGCGCATGACGGTGTTCATGCCCTGTCCCATATCGACGGTAGCGATGCGGATCAGCGCGCCGTTTTCATTGGAATAATCGACAGCGGCCGTCGCTTTGATAAGTTCCTCGCCTTTACCGGTGAAGCCGCATCCATGAAAAAATGTCGACAGTCCGATGCCTTTCAGTGGTTGGCCGTTCTTTGGTTGGCGTTGGTATAAATTGTATTTTTCGACGAAATTCGTCCGCTGGGCGACGGTGTCCAGCGCCTTTTCCAGGCCAACCGATTCCTTCAGTAATTGGCCGGTCGCCGTGCGGTCACCGATCCGCAGAATGTTGATTTTCCGCAGGGAATACGGATTGAGATTCAACCGGTAAGCGGCGTGATTCATTTGCGCTTCGATGGCAAAGAATGCCTGCGGTGCGCCGAAGCCGCGGAACGCGCCCGACGGCAATTGATTCGTCGCCACCGCTCTCGACAGCAATCGGATGTTTTCGCATTTGTAAGCGCCCGGCGATCCCAGTGCGCCCCGCGCCAGAACAACTTGCGACAGCGTGCTATGCGCGCCGCCATTTAGTAAAAAATCGATGTCCATCGCGACGATGCGGTTTTCCTTATCAAAACCGATCCGGCGAATGCTTTTCGATGGATGGCGTTTGGTCGTCACACAAATGTCTTCGTGCCGGTCGTAGGTGATCTTGACCGGTTTGCCGGTCTTCAATGCTAAAAGTGCCGCGTGGCCGGAGATCAGCGACGGAAACTCTTCCTTGCCGCCGAACGCACCGCCGGTGATTGCCTGTTCGACGACAATATCATGCGGATTGAGATTCAGCGCCGGCGCCAGACCTTTTTGAACGTAAAACGGACATTGCAGAGAACCAATGATCTTGACGCCGTTTTTATACGGGAACGCCACCACGCCCTGCGTTTCGAGATAAATATGTTCCTGAAAGCCGGTACGAAACGTCTCTTCCAGCACGAAACTGCTGGCTTCAAACGCCGCGTCCGGATCGCCTTTGACGTAACCGTAACTTTTAAAAACGCCGTCGTTGCCGTAAATCGGTGTGAATTTGCCGGACAGTGCGTCTTCGATGGATGAAATTGCCGGCAAATCCTCATAGTCGATCCGGATCAGCGCCGCGATCTTACGCAATTCATCTTCATTCGCGCCCGCCAAAAGTACAATCGGTTCGCCGATGTAATTGACGACCTCTTTCGCCAATAATGGTTGATCTTTGTTAAATAGTGCGACGTAGTTTTCGCCGGGAATATCGTCAGCCGTGACGAGCGTTACACCGGACGGCAATTCCGGCACGATAATGCGTAAAATCTTCGCCCGCTGATGGGTCGAGCGAATCGTTACGCCGACGAGCACATCCGGAAAATCTATGTCATTGATATATTTTGCTGTGCCGCGCACTTTCTCGGCGGCGTCAAATCTCACGACCGGGGCACCGACATAATTCAACTCGATTTTTTGCTGATCGGACATCCGTTACAAAGATAATCGTTTCTGCCGAAAAATGATAGAGGGATTTTTTTCACCGCGGAGGGCGCAGAGAACGCGGAGATTCCCTATTGAAAATTGGGGATTGGAGATTGCAGATTGCAAATTGTGTCCCGTCGTGAAGTGAATTAAGTAAATCTTGTTGATCTTGTCTAATAATATTCGTGTTCATTCGCGGTAAAAAATTCTCTGTGTACTCTGTGTTCTCCGCGGTTAATTATACTGTATTTCTTAGAGAATCGGTATTGGTTTTGTTAATTACGCCAACAAGTTCACCCAGGATTGCGACCGCGATTTCGGCCGGAGTTTGGGCGCCGATATTTAATCCGATCGGCGAATAAAACTGCTCCGGAATGGCTATGTTTTCCGACACCAATTGCTTATGAATTTCCTTGACCTTATTTGCCGAACCGATCAGCCCGACGTACTCGAAAGTTTTCCCGCAGATCAGAAGTTGTCGGAGAACAGAGTAATCGAATTGATGATTATAAGTCATGATGGCGGCGTAGAGATTTGACCCGGGAAAATCTGTGATCGGAAGTTTGTCTAAATCGCACAGAATAAAGTTTGACTCAACGAACTGCGGTTTAAGTTCCGGGCGGTTATCAAATACGACGACGCGGAAACCGATCTGAGGCGCCATTTTGTAAAGCGCCTGCCCGCAGTGTCCGCCGCCGAAAATCAAGAGCGTCCGCGCCGCTGGAAAATAATCGAAGAAAAGCGTCGAACTGCCGCCACAACACATGCCAAGCGATTCCAGATCGTAATTTTTCAGTTCCGACTTTTGCGTTTGAAAAATTCGGCTGGCGTCGCGGATCGCCGCCGCTTCGATACTGCCGCCGCCGACGGTGCCAAGTGTCTTGCCATCCGGCAGAACCAGCATTTTGAAAGACACTTTGCCCGGCGCGGCGCCGGAATTTTCAACGACGGTGACTAAAACGCAGGCCTGGCCGGAAGTAGTTGTTTCTGTGATTTTATCAAACAGTGTATCCATTTCATTCTCGGTTAAATTTTAGCAACTCATTACACACGCCGGAAGTTTACAAAGATAACGTTCGCTAATCAAGAGGGAATTCCGGTGGAGAATGGTCTGGAATCAGACATTGTAGGTTTATGCTGAGAATTTTTCGGAGTGTCCATACAATATCGGGACTCGTCGTCACAGACGACGGACTGTGGAGTGCGGCAAAAGCGTTGCCGCTTACTTCGTGGTTGATGAACTTGGGTTAAGTCGCGAATTGAATTATTGAACCTTTTCCGGGACTATTGTTCAAGCGACTTGACTTAAGTTCGTGGTCAGCTTATGTCAAGTCGAATGGAGAGCAATTCGATGGTGGAGGCGTTGGCTATGGATTCGACTTAACACAAGTTTCGCGGCGGGGTATCAATACGGTTAATGCACTCCATAATCTTCCGGAGTGTCCAGATCGACCAATATTCCTTCGCTGTCCACCGCCGCAAATCGCTTCTGGAATTGATCGAGAATCGTTTTGAGATGGATGGAAGGGTCATCTTCATTCGCCGCCAGAATCGCCTGCCGGACTTTTTCGCTGACGAGAATCGGATGCCCGGCTTTACCTTCAAATGACGGCTGAACGACGTCGGCTGGTTCGGCGTCGATTAATTTTCGGTACACTTCCGGCGGAATTTGCGGCTGGTCGCCGAGCGCAATGAAGAACCGTGGCGTTTGTACCTGCACCGCGCCGACTTTCACCGACGAGAACATGCCTTTTTCAAATAGCCGGTTTTCAGCGAAAACCACACGTTCATCCCATTTTTTCAATTTGACGATTTTCGCCGACCGAAAACCGACGACAACGATAACGCGTCCGGAAACCGCCAACACAGTTTCGATAACCGTTTCAATTATCGTGGAATTCCCGAACGGCAGAAGCGGCTTGAAGGCGCCCATGCGGGAGGAAAACCCGGCAGCGAGAATGACGGTGTCATTTTTATTAACCACGAATGGACACGAATATTATTTCAAATTTCAAATTGGAGATTGGTGATTGAAAATTTGAAAAGTCATTGTCATTTACTCTGCTTTTGTAAAATATGTTCTTACTATCCGATGCGTCACTATTTTCAGAATTATTTAGGCAGATTCTCCGCGCCCTCAGCGATCTCCGCGGTTAAATAATTTACTCAAGTCGGGCGCGACCGCTTCGGGAATAACGACCGATTTTTCCACAGCGGACAGGTCTTTGAAACCGAGTCCGGTGAGCAAGACGACGACTTTCTGCGCCGGATTGAGCTTGTTCCGGTCTTTCTGAAAACCAGCCCATGATGTGGCGGCGGCCGGTTCGACGAAAACGCCCGCGTCTTTACAGAGTTGCAATTGTGCCGCAGTGATCTCGTCGTCGCTGACTTCCGTCGCCCAGCCATGACAATCACGCATGAACTTAACCGCCATTCTGCCATTGGCCGGTGAGGCAACCGAAATTGAATCAGCGGCAGTCGTTGCATGGTCGATCGCCAACATTTTTCCAGTCTGAAACGCTCGTGCAATAGCATTCGACCCGGCAGCTTGTACACCAACGATCTGTGGAATTTTGGCAATCAAACCGGCGGTCTTCAGATCGGCGAAACCTTTGTAAACCCCGGCGTAGATAACGCCATCGCCGACCGGAACGAAGACGACATCCGGTGCCGTCCGATTCAACTGATTGAAAATCTCAATTGAAACCGTCTTCTTGCCTTCGATGGTCAGCGGATTGTAAGCCGTGTTGCGGTTGATGCCACCGTATTTTTGCGTGTATTCGATCGATAACTTAAACACGTCATCGTACGTGCCGCGAATTGGAATGACCGTCGCGCCGTACAGCACCGACTGCATGAGTTTGGCTTTCGGGGCCGTCGCCGGGACGAAAAGAATAACTTTCAAGCCGAGCGCAGCGCCGGCGCAGGCCATCGCCGAACCTGCATTGCCGGTCGAAGCCAGAACGACGGTTTTTTCGCCATGATGCAACGCCTGAGCCGCGACTAAAAGCGAGGCACGGTCTTTCAACGAGCCGGACGGATTCGTGCCATCATTTTTCAGAAACAGGTTCGGAAAACCGAATTGCGTCCTCAATTTTTCCGGCGCAACGAGCGGCGTGTTGCCGACCGGATAAGCCGCGGCATTTGGCAATTGATAAACAAGAAAATCTTTTGGAGCAACCGTCGGTTTGTTTTTCAACGATGATAAATATTCCGGGTCGAGAACAGTTTCCAACACACCCTTTTGGAATTCACCGACAACCTGTTCGCGTTCACATTGCGGACAAAGGTAGCGAATCGTGTCGGCGGGATATTCAGCGCCGCAATCGGTACAACGATATGAAAATTTCAAAACACACCTCAAAATTGTAACAAAGTCAAGGCAATTTTATGGAATATTTGTAACAAAGTCAGGGCAATTTTTAGTATTTCTAAGCAACCTGCAATCCAATTATAGATTTATCCGCATTGAATCGTAAACAGACTCCGCTGTATTAATTCTCAATGATCGCAGACGTTATCGGCGATTTGTAGCGTACCGTCGAGATAATCGGCGACCAATTTTTCCGGCTTTTCCGACGGCGCGCCGACAATTACCTGAATATTATTTTCAGAGAAAAGCGCCAGCGCGCGCTGACCCATGCCGCCCGCGATAATCAGGTTCACGCCGCGTTCCGCCAGCCATTTGGGTAATAGTCCCGGTTCGTGCGGCGGGGCTTCAACGTCTTCGCGTTTGATGATTTTCCGGTCGGTATCGCTGACATCGAGTAGAGCAAAGCACTCGCAATGGCCGAAGTGCATTGCCAGTCGCCCGTTTGCTAAAGGAATGGCTATTTTCATTTTATCCGTTCTCCTATAATTATTGGTTAGTGCCGTCCGTATCAAAATCCAGAATCAGTTTGATGATATTCCGCATGATTTCCGCCGTCGCGCTTTTGGCATATTGATGAATAAATACCTGACCGTTGTCACAAGCCAAGCCAATTTTCGGATCGGTCGGGATCGAGCCCAGAAAAGGAACGTTCATATCTTCAGAGATCTTTTTTCCGCCGCCGGTGCTGAAAATCTGCGTAATCTCGCCACATTTGGGACAGACGAATCCGCTCATGTTCTCTACGACGCCCAGTACTGTGACTTTTAGCTGGCGACAGAATGTAATCGACTTGCGCACGTCCACTGTAGCCACTTTCTGGGGAGTTGTGACGACAATGGCACCGTCTAAGTCCCCAATCAGTTGGCAAACCGAGAGCGGTTCGTCACCGGTTCCGGGCGGGGAATCGATAATCAGATAATCGAGATCGCCCCAATTGACATCTTTCAGAAATTGTTTGATAATTCCCATTTTCAACGGGCCGCGCCAGATAATTGCATCGTCCGGATTCTTCAGCATAAAGCCGATTGACATGACTTTCAGATCGCCTAATTCTATTGGAATCAGTCCGTCATCGCTTTTCTGAATGATTTCGTTTTCCAAGCCCAGCATAGTCGGGATGCTCGGCCCGTGAATGTCCACGTCGAGCAGGCCGACGCTCTTGTCAGCCATCATCAACGCCGTTGCGAGGTTCACGGCCACCGTACTTTTCCCGACGCCGCCCTTGCCGGACAGAACGATAATTTTATGCCGGATGTGACAAAGCCGGGACAACAGTTGCTGACGTTCTGTGAATTCCTCGTCACTTTCGCCCCGTTGACGTTTGGTCGCTGAGCAATCCGTGCTGGTACAGGAATCGCACGCATTCTTTTGGGCGTCGGAATTGTCGGGATGCGCTTCCGATTTCTGCGCTGTGGCAGATTGATTTCCCGAATTAGTGTTTACCATTTGTTTCAATCTCCTGTTAAATACAATTGATTCCAAATATGTTGAATGTCTGCGACGCACGGCGAGTCGGTCTCAACGACCGCGCGCTCCTGTATCTGGGCACTTGTCATTCCTCGATCGTATCGGATACGACCTATGACTTGTGCCCCGGTTTGCCGCGCCTTTTGTTCGATGCGATTGGTCATTTCGGGATTGATGTCCCATTTATTGACGCAAACATCTGTCGAGATGCTAAAATGCCGCGTCAGGGCAAGCACCCGCTCCAGATCATGTTCGCCGGAAACCGTCGGTTCCGTCACAACCAGCACGAGCGTTGCGCCGGTTATGGAAGCGATGACCGGACAACCGATCCCCGGCGGTCCGTCAACGATAACCAGTGAGCAGTTTTCTGCTTCGGCGATTCGTCTTGCTTCTCTTCGGACAATGGTGACGAGTTTGCCGGAATTTTCAGATGCGATTCCCAATTTGGCGTGAACCATTGGGCCGCAGCGGGTTTCCGAGATAAACCATTCGCCGCTGAGACGTTCCGGGAAATCGATGGCTTGCACCGGACAAAACCTAACGCATACACCACATCCTTCGCAGGCAGTCGGATCGATGGAAAATTTGGCTTCACCCGCAGATTTTCCGCTCATCTTTACCGCATCGAACCGGCAATGCATCAGGCAGGCACCACAACCGATGCAGTCATCCTGCCGGATGATTGCTTCATGCCCGGCGCGAAACTCATGACGTTCTCTGATTATTGGTGAAAGAACAAGATGCAAGTCAGCCGCGTCCACGTCGCAATCGGCGATGACTGGTCGGTCGGCCATGACGGCAAAAGAGGCCGTGACGCTGGTCTTGCCTGTGCCGCCTTTGCCGCTGATGATAACGAGTTCTTTCATTTGTGTTCCCTTGTCATAATTACAATACCTTTCGTGTGATTTGCACGCAACCACCGTGTCAACCGAATATAGCCCATAAGGCCAGGTTAAGCATTCCACCAACAACGAGCGCTGTTGCAACCATAATGGCCGTAATCATGAGTAGCCGAACGATGCCCATTTCTCTTAATATGGTCGTGAATGTGGCCACGCAGGGGAAATAAACGGCAAGCACCACGCAAGCCACGATGGTCTGCCTGAAGGACAAATCTAGCGGAGCGAGCATGCCGACAGCCACGTCCTTTCTTAGGAATCCGATGAGGAGTCCACCGACGGACTCCTTTGGCAGTCCCATGATCCCGGTAACCACCGGCGCGGCCACCCTACCGATGAAATCAATTACTCCGATTGAATAAAGGAGATTGGCCAAAAGCACACCCCCGAGAACAAAAGGCACGGCTTCGCGGAGGAACCACACAAGGCGCATCCATACTTTCTTTGCCAATGATTTGAAATGGGGTATCCGATAGGGGGGCACATCCATTAGAATCTCGGGACTATCTCCCTTGAGAAACCTATTGAGAATCACCCCGATCACAAACCATACCACGAAAAGTGTGGCAAAGATTATGGCGAGGGCCAGTGTACCATGCCGGCCAGCCAAACCGATGATCATGGCTATTTGTGCCATACACGGCACGGCAATGGTCGTCAATGTGATGCATATGAAACGCTCCCGGTTAGTCTCCATGATTCGGCTCGATAGGGCAGCCGGTACGTTGCATCCCAGCCCGAGCAGCATTGGAACTACTCCCATGCCATGCAGGCCGACCTTGTGCATGAGACGGTCGGCAAGCACGGCCAGCCGCGGGAGATACCCGGAATCCTCAAGAATCGAGAGCACCAAGTAGAACGCGAATATATAGGGAAGAACAGCCGCAAAGGGCACAAACAGCCCCGTGGTGAGTAGGCCAAACGACTCACCGTAGTCTATTCTTCCGTCCGTTATGGTTCCTATGAGCAGGTGTTGCAGCCAGCCGCCACCGCCCAGGAACGCCGATAACTCTAGCATCAAGGGACTCCAAATTTTGTTGAAGAATGGCTCAAAAATGGTGTCGATCAATCCTTCGCCTATCCAACGTATTGCTCCGAACGATAACCCTAATACCAATATGGCGATGACCGCGCCCGAAAAAGGTTTCAGAGAAGCGTCTCCCAGCCGCTCTCCCAAAGTATGGTGTCGATGAGATAGTCTTTGAACCATTCCCAGTATTTCTCCGATCTCATCCCACTTGCGAAGATCATCGAAGTCATATGCCGATATCGTGGCTTGGTGGATTCTATCCGCCAAGGTTTTTGTTCCCTCGCCTGTTGTACCCACGACCGGAAGACACGGGATGCCGAGTATTCCCTCTAGTGCTGGAGCGTCAATTTTCACACCAGTGTGCTCGGCTTCATCCCAGAAGTTCAATGCCACCAGCATGGGCTTGCGCAACTTGATGAGTTGCAGGGTCAAGCCGAGGTTACGTTCGAGGTTGGTCGAATCCACGACGTTGAGAATGACGTCGTCGGGCATCAATTTCCCAAGTTCCGTGGCGGCCACCTCCTCCGCCTTGCAGGTGGGTTTCAATGAGTATATTCCGGGAAAGTCCACCACTTCAATATGCTGAGTAGCGGTGTGTATTGTGCCACGGGTGACTTCAACCGTCGTGCCCGGATAATTAGAGACAATTACGTGGGCGCCTGTGAGCCGGTTGAAAAGGGCGCTTTTTCCGACATTGGGATTGCCAACCATTACCAATCTCATATGGTGTCCTCTCCGTGATCGGTCTTCACCTGGACCTTACAGGCCATCCCAAAACCTAATGCGATGCGGTTGTTGCCAACCTGCACGACCACCGGTCCTCTAAAAGGCTGTCCGGAAATCTTTTCCAAAAGAATTCCAGGCCTGATACCCATGGAATCCAGCCTTCCAGTTACTCCAATGCCGCCGTGGATGGAGGTAACGACGGCTTTCTTCCCGGTCCCTAAGTTTACCAAATCGGTATGTTTAGCCACAGATGCGTTTCTCCCGTAATTTATCAGTTAATGGTTTTCCAGTAGTTGAATCTTCTCTATCGGGAGCCAGCATACCGGTTTCAGCTGGGGACTTGACTTTAGGCCGTTTTTCATGACTCACGCATAAAGATCCTCTAAGAAGTGCAGTTGTATTTGACCTCCGTGGATTTGAAGGCGATGCCGCTATGCTATTCTCGTCCCTGCCGGAAAGGAAAATAAGCACCTCGTCGCTTTGTTCGAGGCTATAGAGCGTCAGGCGCAATGCGTTGGAAGCGGTTTCCGAATCGGTCTGAGTAATAATCATGCCGAGTTTCATGCGTTATCTCCACCTTTTGGATTAATAAATTTTTTCGCGAATTTTCTCAAATAGAATGTATGCCCCCGGTATTTTGTTTCCGCGAGACCATTCTGAGCCACCAGCCGATCAACGACTTCCCGGGACGCCTCCGCCCGGGATAGAAATGCATCAACCGCGTCTTCCCGCATCGGATGAACTGCGGTTATACTCAACAAATCTTTTTCAATATCGCCGGTAAAGGCAAAGGCGTTGCCCTCGTATCCGATCAGATATTCCACCCGGTCAAATTTATTTATAAAAGCCTGATACATCCGGTTGAGAGTTTCTTCGTCCGGGCTCTGTACCTGCTTTTCGGCGGGTGGGCGGATGGGAACGCTCAAATATGCCTGAGACGGTTGTATCCTGTTGACAAAATCGGCAACTTCCTTCAGACAGTCTTCGTTGTCATTGATGCCTTTGACGAGCATTGTTTCCGTCATTAATTTTCCCGTAAAGCCTCTCGCAAATGTGAGCATTCCATCCAGAATCCGGGACATCTGGATGGCTTTGTGCGGTCGATTGATCTGTTTCCAGATCGTTTCCTGTACAGCATCAATTTTCAGCGAAACCCAATCGGCCTTGCCAAGTTCTTCTCTCACATCATCCCGCCATATGAGCGAACTGTTTGTAATCACGCCGACAGGGACGCTCAGTGCCTTTAATAACGTGATTGCTTTGCCCAGGTTAATATCCAGAGTAGGTTCGCCATCCGGTACGAAGGTGAGATAATCGACTCGCTCGGCCGTCTCTTTTACTTTTACCAACCGACTCTGCACGTCCCGGAAAATATCTTCAGGCTCATAAAAGAAGCGGCGATCACTCTGTATCTGCGTAGTTCGTCCCACCTGACAATAGACACAGGAATAGGTGCAGATCTTGGCGGGAATATTGTTAATTCCCAAACTTTTTCCCAGGCGGCGCGAGGGAACAGGACCATAGACGTATCGAAAGCTACTCGCACTCATGATCTTTCTCCGCACGGCGGTTTCCCGCAGCGCTCTTCCCGCCCACAACAGGTCCTGCCAACCTGTTCCAAGGAACACGCTTGCCTGTTTTGTTCCATTCGGCCATGGCTGGACTCCTTGAGAATAAAACCGGCGCCGTCACTGACCAGCCGCCGGACTTTTCCGCGACATTTCAGGCATTCCGTAAGGGGTAGCTCGGTAATGGCCTGATGCCTTTCAAACCGAAGGCCACAAGTCCTGCATTCGTATTCATATATCGGCACAACCAACCTCACTTTTTTAATTAACTTAAACTATCTACTAAATGGTATGTTAATTCTTAAATTTATGCTTCGTCCAGGTGATAATGCATATCCTTTATAGGTGTCCAGGAAATCTCGGTACACTCGATTTAAAAGATTGGTTATTTCAATATCCAGATTTATTGGATTACGAAGAATAATCAAATCAAAACCAATACCTATATTCATTAGCGTATAGGCGTCAGTTGAACACACACCGAATGGAATATCAGGCCCAATTCCATCATCGAATTGCCCAAACGGTTCATAATCGCCAGCAGCGGATTTATCACTCACATATTTGACATTAAACAATACATACGGTGAATGAAAAATTGATCTGTTCGGCAAAAGAAATTTTATCTCGGCATTCACCCGATCCGCAGGCATTAACGGCAATTCATTATCTTTATGAGGGCCGCTGGAAAATTCACTTCGGATTAATGAGTAATTTCCGCCAAGCACCAGCCAGTCTAATACATTTGCTTTCACGCTCAAGTCAATGCCTGTCAATATTGCATCCGCCTGATCGTGTGCAAATACGAACGGTGCTTGATCTGCTGGAGGAGCCAGTGGATGATTGGGGGCGCTGTACAAGAAAATATAATTATTTACTCTGTTTTGGAATACGGTCGTGGTTGCTTCAATCCTTGTGCTGCGCAGCCGTAATGATGAATTGATATCCAACGAAGTTTCATTTTCAAGTTCAGGATTGCCAATCTGAAAAGCGAATACACCGCCGTGATAGCCATAGACATAAAGATTGTAAAAGCTCGGCGTACGAAATCCACGACCGATATTCGCTGTTGCTGTCAAAATGTGCGATAGCTTATAAGAAGCGCCAAACGCTCCTGATAGTGATGAAAAAGTTCGTTCATCATCCACTGGTAAAAGCGGATTGGTTGCCGCGCCGAAAAACTTTTGCGAACGATGATCAAAACGAGCGCCAAAATTCAAGGTTAGCTTTTCAGATTGCCATTCTTCAAAACCAAATAAAGCCAGGTTAGTGAAATGACCTGTTGGCTGAAGGGCAACTTTTCCGATATTTTCGTGATCGTAATATTTTGTTTCAGCGCCGAGTGTTCCTGACAAGTTGAATACATTTACGTTTTCAACTTCTAATCGTCCAGTATATACATCCAAGACCAGGTCTACATTAGGTGACTCAGGCAATACATCTCGTGGTTCACCTTCCTTGGCCGCCTGTCGGTGATTTCTCTGATAACTGAATTTGGGTTTGAAAATATAGCGACCAAAAGGCATATTCCCCTTTACAGTGGCAATCTTGTTTTCAAGCCGAAGGCCAATGGGCGCACCTGAAGGCAACAAAAAATTATTCTCATTAAAATAGTGATCGTAATTAATTGAGAAGAGACCAAGAGAAGTTAAATAACCCACCGCAAGAGATCCATTAATTTGCTCAAAATCGGTATGGTCAATCTCCCCGGTAAATTTAGGATCACCCCGTTTTTGCGTCTTTGAGAACGGATCCACATCGGGTGTGTGGAAATTACCCGCATTTCTTCGCACCAGAGAACCTGTAAAACCAAAGTCTCCTTTTGCGCCGCCCAATTTTATACCTGCCATATACTCATCGTTATTTGACTGATAAGCACTGGTCACAGCTCCGTTGAATTCCATCTTTTCGTCGGCAGCGATATGAAATTGGTAGGGAATCAGGTTGACAGCGCCGCCCAATGCATCAGAGCCGTATAGCAAGCTGGCCGCTCCTTTTATGATTTCAACTCGATCATAATTAAAAGGATCAATGTTCGGTGCATGGCGTTCACCATATTGCTGATATTCCTGCGCAATCCCATCGCTCAAAACTTGAATCCGTTCACCAGATTGACCACGAATGATCGGCCTGCCTGCCACAGAACCAGCGGACATATTATAGATTCCTGGAATGGTTTCAATTGTTTTTCCTAAAGATGTGGATTGCAATCGAATCTTTTCACGACCACTCATATAGCTTATATCTTGAGGTGTACTCAGTGGATCAGATGCAATTGGACTGCCAGTTATGACAACAGGTTCTGATTCCAAAGCAGTCTCATGTAAGATAAATTCGATTTTAGATGTTTCACCTGCTTTGATTTCTACATTCTTAATTTCTGATTTATATCCGATATATTTTACAGCGACTCGATGTGTCCCTGCGGGTATTTGAGTAATTATAAACTCACCTTGATTATTGGTGCCTGCTCCACGTTCAATATTGGGCAGAAAGACATTTGCACCAATCAATGGAAGATTCCCTGAACTCTGAACGGTTCCTTTTAAATTCCCATATTTTGATTGCGCTTGGCCAGTTGTGTTGTGAATAAAAAGATACATCAATATCATCAGTATCAATGAAACGCGATAGTTTCTATAGTTCGTAAACATGACTAGTCCCTTTCAAATTTTGATAGTACAAAGCTTCATTTCTTTTTAAAATGCGATTCGATTTTTGAATGATTTGAAACGGAGGCGCCCGAGGATCATAAGTAAATTTAAAAAGTGAATATACAGAATTACAATGAACTAAAAGAAGAACAGTACAAAACGAAAGTATAAAACAAAATACACAATAGGAAACGATAGTAGAACTGAATAATAAATAGATTTGAAAAGCAGGACAATCCTGATGATCTTTAAAGTCCGGTTCATGATTATGGAATAAATCCTGGCCAGAACTTAAAATGAGCAATAATAAAACTAACAGACTAACTTGGAAAAAAAAGACAACCCGATTTTTATTTCTGATTTTCCTAAACATGTGCCATCACTGAATATTTATTAAATCAGTCCACAGCCGCCTGAAGTAACCTCGATACTCCGGAAGGGCATCCACAATAAGTTCGCCCCGGGAATAGGCCTCGGCAATCCGTCGATCGTCCGGAATCTCTATCAGGATCGGGATATTTTCTGCGATACAATATGAATTCACCCGGTCGTCGCCGCTTCCGGCGCGGTTGATGATGACCCCGAACGGAAGCCTCAATTCCCGCACCGTCTCGACGGCTAATTGCAGGTCATTCAACCCGAAAGGCGTCGGTTCCGTCACGAGCGCTACAAAATCCGCTTCTCTCAGCGTGGTGATGACCGGACAGGATGTTCCCGGCGGAGCGTCCAGAATGGCAGGAATTTTCCGGTTTAAACGCGCCTTGACCGCTCGGATCAACGGCGGAGCCATGGCCGCGCCGACGTCGAGCCGACCCTGAATCAGAGTAATTTTACCCGCCTGAAATGTCTCGATAATTCCAATCCGGTGATCGACTTCCCGAATGGCTTTTTGCGGGCATACTTTTACACAACCGCCGCAACCGTGACACATGTCCGGGAAAATAAGCGGCTTAGTGCCAAAAGAGACAATGGCGTGGAATTCGCAAAACCGACTACATTCACCGCATCCGTCGCAGAGACTTTCATCAACTTGCGGAATCGGAATGATGGCATTTTCCTGTTTGAGCGGAACCCCCCGTAAAAACAGCTGAACATTCGGCTCTTCGACATCGCAGTCTAAAAGCTGGATCTCACGATCAAATACGCTGGCCAGATTCACGGCCACGGTTGTCTTGCCGGTTCCACCTTTGCCGGATGCGATCGCCAGAATCATCAAACATCCTCCGATTTAAAAGGTTCAGCGTTAGATTTCATGAAAACTTGTGTCCCGACTGGTTGTCCGATATGAGTCGCGATTACCGGGCATTTGACCTTGAACAGAAAAAAGATGTTGCGCGGTTCGTCGCTGAGGGTTTCGAAATTGCCCTGTCCTTTGGCAAGGATTAAGTCGGCATCCGCAAAGCGCCGGTTAAATTCCCGACTGCAATCTGTCAACACCGTGCCCGGCGCGTCCGAGCCGTTGTCGATAATTTCGATGATTTCATTGAGTCCAACGGCGTGTGCATCAACGATTGTAGCATCATTGATGACAGGCACGCCGCGCACGACTACCGTTACCCGCTTTGGTGAAATCTGCTCGATAAGTAATCGGTCAAAAGCGATTTCGCCGGCATTATCCGCCAGATAGAGAATATTTCGCGCTTTGGCAATGGCTAATCGAAAACCTTCCCAATCACCGGCCAGCGGTTCTGTCAATGCATGATGAACACTGCGGAGTATGTCCGACACTGTCAGTCTGCCGTTCGCGCCGAGGTCGATAATATTTCCGGCAATGGCGAGACGCACAGCCAGTGCCAGCGGATCTCCTGCCGATTCGATTTTGGCTTTAAGGTTCGGCAATAAATCCATCGCCAGACGATTTTGCTTTTCCTTTTCCGCCTGATACGGATCGCGTTGTCCGGTGATTTCACGCAGTCGCCGGTGAAAATATTGTCCCATAACGGGCGGCGGATCGCTCATGCTCATTTCACCTATTCGTCTCAGAACATCTCGGACGAGTTGTTCCTGAACGGCAGGGTTTGTCGATACCCGGCGGGCAGCATCCAAAGCCTGCTGAACGAAACACGGAATACAATCGAGGTATGTTTTCATAATTCGGCTATCCCGCGACTGCCTCTCTGTGAAGCCGTTTTTTCATCCACTTCATCTTGCCAGCCATCGCGGAGTGTTTCGATCCGATCGAACCTCTTGACATATGGTTTGATGTCGATTAGCGGCGTGCCATCCAGAATATCCACACCATTGATGTGGAGTATGTTGCCTTCACGTCGGATAAGTTCCACAACACTCAATCCGACGGCGTTAGGACGGCTGGGCGCACGCGTCGCAAATACGCCACGCTCAACATCCTGAAGGAATGGCTTTACTCGAAGCCTTGCTGGTTTAGCTCGATGAAAGTGATAGATTAGATAAATGTGCGAAAAACCCTCCAGGTCTTGCAGTCCCTCCACGAATTCCGGAAAAATTTCCACCTGCCCCGGACAATTTTGTGCATAAACCGGCTGAATCGGCGTCCTGTCTTCTAAATGGTATCCGCTGTGAATTACGCCAATTGGCTTGAGTGAGATGACATTTTCGCTCATGCCCAATGTCCTTCGACATCCTCGCTTTTTGCCTCAATAAGTTTTCCGGCGAGATATTGGCCCAGAGCTTCGGCCACGGTCACGGCGTCCGTGGTATAAATTTTAATCCCTGCGGCGGTCAAAACGCGGAAAGCCTTCGGTCCGCAATGTCCGCTCACGAGCGCTTTTGCACCCAATCTGGCTACGGTTTCTGCTGACTGAATTCCAGCTCCCTGGGCCGCATTCAGGTTCTGCTGGTTATCGACCACTTCGAAGCTTTCGCTGTCCAGATCGTAGACGAGGAACTTCGGAGCCCGTCCGAAACGGCTGTCTATCGGGGCGTTGAGATTGTTTCCTGATGTTGTGAAGGCTATTTTCACTTAACCCTCCTTTATTTGTACGGTTTCATCACATTGCTAGAACTTTAACTTTATTCCACCATAAATGATGCGACCGGTATAAGGTGCATACATGAAGGCAGCATTATCCGGGTGCCTTTCCTCCTGGACATAATCGAATAGATTTTTTGCACCCACAAAGAGAGTGACACCATTGCTAAAGGTTCTCGCTATTTTGGCATTGACGACATAGAAATCGGGAGTATGCACGATCTTGCTCTCGGATTGTTCTATGTCCTCGTCCTTGTAGTAGTCGATGTACATTCTACCAGTATAGTCCCAGTTTAGCGCCAAATCCCACTTTCCTGGGGTATATGTTAGCCCGATACCAGCAGTAATCTTTGGTACGCGAGGAATGTATTTGCTGTCCTCTGCATATTCCGGATGGGTTTCTACCCAATCTTGACGCTCATTTTCATATTGAGCATCGGTATAAGCCAGATTGAGGTCAAAGACAAGGTCTCGTACCAGAAGCGCTCTGGCACCCAGTTCTATCCCCTGAGTATAAGCATCACCGATGTTGTCCCATTCATAGGTGTAACCCATTCTTTTAGAGACTTCACTGGCATCGGTAAAGCCAATCTTGTTTTGTAGATTTGTGCGAAAAAGATTGGCACTCGCGGTAAACCTCTCGCCTGAGTAATCTGCTCCCAGACTAAAGCTTACTGATTTTTCGGGCTTCAAGCCTGCCGGTTTATTAACCCTCGGTGAGCCGCTGCAAAGATGCAAATCTTCGCTAAAGCCGTAAGGAACCCGGAACCCTGTCCCGACACTACTTCGCAAGGTAAAATTGGGAGACGCCTTGAGCCTTACTGCGAATCTGGGACTGAAGGCTTGTTCATCATAAGAAAGCTTAATCCTCTCTCTGGGAGCAACCTTGCCAGAGCCACCGAAATTGTCTTGGGAGTGGTGAATATCGTACCTTGCCCCCAACACCAGCTCCAGGGCATCGCTTATGGCCACTTCGTCCTGAAGATAAGCCCCGAGCTCAGCAGCATGCTTTTCAGTCTCGGAGGTGTAGGTACCGCCATAATCGGGGTCTGTATCGTCCACAATCACATACCTGCCCGTTTCTTCCAGCTTATTGTGGGAATAGTGAACTCCTCCCAATAGATGGTGGCTACTAAGGGGATGAGCGTAATTCAAATCCACCACATAGAGGTATTCATTGGCAAGGTAAGGTTGTATCTCGTCTATCGTAGGAATCGTCCCATGGATAGATTCATAGTCTCCCAGAAAAGCATCGTTGGTGGCATTGCGGTGATGCAGAGTATAGCCGAGGTTAAGGGTAATCTCATTGCCATAATGAAACCTATTCTTATATCCAATTCCTGTTTCATAGCGGGTCGTTTTAATGTTTTCTGCCGATGGGGCAAAAGGATTTTCCCAGGTCGCTAACTCTCCACCTTGCCGGGATTCATTTAAAGTTCTGCCAGTGAAACTCAACCGGTCATCACCCAATATATTGTACGAGTTTAACCTGAGTCCCAGGGCAAGATTGTCGCTCTTCACTCGATCGGTAAAACCGTCACCGTCTTCATCAATTTCGTCACCGGTGTTTTTCTGCGCGGTGGCCATCACATCCATATTCCCAACCTTTCTGGAAGCAGCTAACGTATAATCATTGGTATTGGCGGTTCCAAAGCTGGAGGCTACTTCTATGAACGGTTCGGCAGTGGGTGGTTTAGTGATAATATTAATCACTCCGGCAATGGCGGAGCTCCCATAGAGAGCAGAACCAGCGCCCTTGACCACCTCTATCCTCTCAATGTTTGCTGTTGGGAGCTGCTGCAAGCCATAGACTCCTGCCAGACCAGAATAGATGGGTTGGCCATCAATCAACACCTGGCAGTGGCTGCTTTCCAGTCCCTGCATTCTTACAACAGAAAAATTGCAGTACGAACACTGCTGCTCGACCCTTATTCCCGGCAACCCCTCTAAAACTTCATAGAGATTGGAAGCTGCTTTTTGTTCAATCATACGGGCAGTAATGACTTCGGTGCGCACAGGCGCATCTTTGATGAAGTGGGGAGTTCGGGTGCCTGTGACGACTACCACTCCGAGTTCAAGGACGTTTTCCTTTATCTCAAAATCAACGATTGCCGTGCCGCCTGCCCGCACCTCTACCTTTTTCACTACGGTCAAATAGCCCATCATCGATGCCTTGAGGCTATATTTACCTGCCGGCACAGGACTGATAACATAACTGCCATCAGTGCTGGTGGCTGCCCCCAGAGTCGTCCCTTTAATAAAGACATTCACGCCAATTAGGGGCTCTTTGGTCTCCACTTCGATGACTTTTCCTTCAATTTCGCCTGTGGTTTGAGCAAAGGCCCATACGGGGAGCAAAGCAGTCGTCAAAACCGCTACGAAAATTGAAATAAAATATCTTCTCCTCAATTCTAGTTCTCCTTTCTAGTTCTCCTTATCGTCTCCTATGATTTGCTTTTTCTTACGGCGCCTCAAAAGTTAAGATTGCTTGGAATAGAAGTTCATTGTTATGTATTCGGGCCCACCGAACCGCGCCGGTTTTCCAACCGACACGATTCAATGGGCAAGTAAGTTGCTGGTTGATCAGACTACTTTTTCTTTTTCGAGCGCCGAGAGACGCTGTTTAACAGAATCCAGTTCCGACTGTAAAAGGTCAGCCTGGTTCTTGATCGCCTGCTTTTCCATTTCCGGATCGTATTGTTGGTTGGGTGCGGCAATTCCGCCGAACCTTAGCCAACCCGGCAATCCGGTAGCATAAAACCAGTGTCGGAATCCACGTCCCCGGCCACCGCGGCCCATTCCGAAACCACGTCCAGGGACAGGATTCGTGTATCCCGGCGCCCCATTTCCCGCGCAGAATCCAGCCGCGCGCCCGGTCATTGGGCCCATTCCCATGGGACCCGTTCGATCTCCTCTTGGCATAGTTATTATCTCCTTTCGTAAAGTTTAACTATTTATTTTCTTGTCATTGCTGAACCGCACTTCGGGCATTTTTGTTCGAAGCAAGGCACGCCGCGCTGATGTGGTTCTCTCTGCCCACACTGCGGACAGGTACAGTCGCCATCGAGTCCGGTGGCTGATAGACCGCCCATTTTATCGAATCTCTGGTATTCCCGGTCCTGGCTACGATTATTGCCTTGTCCTGCTCCCCTGTGTCTTTTTCCATTCATAGGAAACTCCTCCTTATAAATGCCATGCATTTGTCTGAACTGATAGCGCTTGCCGCAACAACCCGGCATGGCAAAGACATTCCAATCGGAACGTTCCCTAAGCCATGCCTGGACGATTTCCTCAAGGTCGCCGGCGATAAATGGAATAACCCGGATACCGCGAGAAACGAGCATTTCATAAAGGAGCCTGGAAATCGCGCCGCAAACCAGCGCTTTGATGCCTAATTCTTCCAATCGGGTTGCTTTTTGTACTGGCAGTAAATCGATTGGCAGAAATTCCTGTACTGACGAAATGATACGCCCCGCTTCGGTTTCTACAATATGAATTTGTCCTGCCGCATCGAAGACCGGCGCGATCCGATCATTCCAGACTGCAAAGGCCACTTTCATCTTTTTCGGTTCCAACTCATCATGTCAGTAATTATTATGGCATTTATTGTGCCAAAACAATTTAATCCGGTTGATTACTCAGCAACTTTCTGAGACATAGTGAGTTAGAAAATACCGGCGTTCTATTAATTACGGTCGCATGGTAGCCTAATCACTACCATACTACCTTGCAATGGTTGCGGATATGTTACGATTTACGGCGCGAGCGGCCGTTTTTTTCCGGTAACGACAGGCCGAGTTTTTTCATCCGGCGAAATAATGTAGTTTTGTGAATGCCGAGTTCTTTAGCCGCGGCGACACGATTGAAATCGTTGTGTTCAAGAGCCGAGTGGATGGATTGAGCGTCGAGCATGTTGTGTGCAGAACGAATATCAGATGAAACCGAATATGCTGTGCGGCGCGCCGTCAATTCTTCGGGAAGGTGTGCAATTTCGATAAAGCCTGCATTACACAGAATAAACGATCGCTCGATCACGTTTTCCAGTTCCCGAATATTGCCCGGCCAGTCGTACGCCATCAACAGCGAGAGAGCCTCTGTGGTAATCCCACTGATGGATTTCTGCCACAGACGGTTGAACCTTTGGATAAATTGCTCCACGATCAGAGGAATGTCTTCTTTTCTGCGGCGAAGCGGCGGCAGGTCGATCCGGACGACATTCACTCGGTAGTAGAGATCCTCACGGAAAGATCCATTCCGGGTCATTTCCGCCAAATCTTTATTGGTGGCGACAATGATTCGCACGTCTGCGGTTTCGGAGCGGGTCGCGCCGAGCGGTTCGTATATGTGATCCTGAAGGAAGCGTAAAAGTTTGACTTGAAGCGCTGTGCTGATTTCGCCGATTTCATCCAGAAACAGAGTGCCGCCTTTGGCTAAGGCGAATCGCCCCGGTTTGTCTTTGTTGGCGCCGGTGAACGCGCCCTTTTTGTAGCCGAATAATTCCGACTCAAGCAATTCGTCTGGCAGAGCGCCGCAATTGACTGCGATGAATGGCCCTTTACTTCGGGGACTCAAATGATGGATCGTGCGCGCAACTAATTCCTTGCCGGTGCCGGTTTCACCCAGTACGAGGACGGTACTCGGGCTGGCGGCAATTGCCGGAAGTACTTCAAACAATTTTTGCATCAAAGGACTGCGACTGACAAGGTCGCCAAATCCTATTTTGCCGCGCAGTTCCTGGCGTAAAGTTTCGATTTCACTCAAATCCCGAAATGTTTCGGCGCCGCCGATGATGCGACCTTTACTATCTTTCAACACGGCGGTTGATATGCTGATGGGAATCCTGGAACCGTCGGCTTTGATAATGTAGGCGGATTTGCCGATGATTGGCTTGCCGGTTTTCAATGTTTGTTGTAGTGCGCAATCGGCTCCGCACATGCTGGAGCGAAATACTTCCGAACAGCGTTGACCGATGGCCTCTTCTCGCGAAACTCCCGTGATCTCTTCGGCAGCACGATTGAACGAAGTGATCCGCCAATCGGCATCAACCGTAAAGACACCGTCGGAAATGCTTTCCAGGATATTTGCGACCATAACGGGCTTTAGCGGCATTTCATTCCAAATTTAGATAATTTTTCACCACAGAAAACACAGAGAACCCCCTTTTTATTTATGCCGCCTGTTCTATTATAGTTTTTCTTCAATTGTATCGTCAGACTTCTGTCGGATTCGAGTAATATAAATAATCTCTGCGATCTCCGCGGTTATTACGGTCTGCCGCCCATTGTTAACGCCATGACGGCTTTGGCGGTATGCAGACGGTTTTCAGCTTCGTCGTAAATAATTGCCGCTGGGCCGTCTATGACTTCATCGGTAACTTCCTTGCCGCGGTCGGCGGGCAAAGCGTGCATGTATTTCACTTCCGGCGCGGCGAGTTTCATCCGGCGGGCGTCGCAAATCCAGCCGGTATGTTTTTCCAGGTTGGCTTTCATCTGCTTTTTACATTCGTCTTCATTTTGCAGATATTCGTCGAATTCATAATTGCCGAATCCGCCCCAGTTCTTTGGAATGACGATCTGTGCGCCGCGGAAACCTTCATCCATGTTATCGGTGAATGACAATTTGCCGCCGTTCAGCCGGGCATTTTCCTGCGCTTGTGTAACGTATTCCTTTTTCAACGGAAATTCCTTCGGCGCGGCGACCGTCACATCCATCCCGAAGCGCGGAAACAGTAGGATTTGCGAAAGCGGCACGGATAGCGGCTTGGCATGGCTGGTGGCATACGCCCAGGAAATTGTGACTTTCAGGCCTTTAAGATTCTGCCCGAAATATTCCTGCATGGTCATCAGGTCGGCGATCACCTGCATCGGGTGATAAATATCGTCCTGGAGTGACAGAATCGGCACGGACGAGAATTGCGCCATTTCGCGCAGATATTTATTGCCGATGCCGTAAAAACAATTGCGGCAGGCAATGCCGTGTCCCATGCGTGAAAGTACAATCGCGGTGTCTTTGGCCGATTCGCCGTGCGAGAGTTGCATTTTGTCGGGCGTCAGGTCGTGCGCGTGACCGCCGAGTTGGGTCATGCCGGCTTCCATCGAATTGCGTGTACGCGTCGATTGTTCAAAGAACATCATGAAGAGCGTTTTGTCCTGAAGCAATCGATGCGGTTCGCCGAGCGCGAATTTGCGCTTCAGGTCGGCCGCGACGTTTAGAACCATGTTAATTTCGTTCTTCGTCCATTCGTTGAATGTGATGAGGTGTTTCCCTCGTAAAAGTGTCTCGCTCATACAAAACCTTTCATTTTAACCGCGGAGTACGCCGAGAACGCGGAGTTTCTCCTTGATAATTATTGACGATTCTTTTTATTCCATTTTTAAAACTGCCGAGTTAAAATTGATTAACAATCCCACCTGAAGGCCGGATATTTTTAGATAATTCAGAATCTGTGCCTGATCGATGTTGGTTAATTCGTTAACGGCTTTGCATTCGACGACCAGATGGTCATCGATGAAAAAGTCGCATCGAAATCCTTTTTCAATGACAATGTCAGCATATTTCACGGATAAAGATTTTTCTTTTTCAAATCTGATTTCGGTTTTTTGCAATTCATAAGCAAGCGCCGCCTGATAAACCGATTCCAAAAATCCGGGGCCGAGATTGCGGTGAACTTTAATGGCCAACCCGATTACTTGCTCGGTTAATTTGTTTATGTCTTTAAACATAAAAATTCTCCGCGATCTCTGCGACCTCTGCGGTTAATTTCCCCCGGCTAATTCCCCCAACCAGCCCGGCATAGAACGCCGCGGCCTGCCAAAGATGTTCGACTGGTGTCCACTCATTCGGGGCGTGCGCCTGTTCCTCGAATCCCGGCCCGAAACCGATGCACGGAATGCCGTGTACGCCGCGAATCGTCACACCGTTCGTCGAGAATGTCCATTTATCGACGATCGGTTCTTTGTCGAACAGACTACGGAAATTTTCTACGCCGGCCTGTACCAATGGATGCGATTCTTCCAATTTCCACGTCGGATAATACTTCTCCATCGCATAAACCTGGCCGGTGAAGGCTTTTTCCCGGTAAACCGGCAGTTCGACTTTGGCATCGATTCGTAATTTGTCGATAATCGTGCGGATTTCGGCCAATGCCGATTCTTTCGTCTCGCCCCAGGTCAGTCGCCGGTCGAGATAGATCGAACAAAAATCCGGTACGGCGCACAGCGATGGACTGACGGACTTGATCTGGCTCAGAACGACGGTGCCTTTGCCGAGAAATTCGTCGTAGGCCATCTGTTCGTTGAGCGATTCGATTTCTTTGATCAGCGATGCGATCTTGTAAATGGCATTGACGCCGCGCTCCGGCGCCGAACCATGCGCGGAAAGCCCGGCTACGGAGATTTCGATTTCCATGCGTCCGCGCTGACCGCGGTAAATCCGGCAACCAGTCGGTTCGGTGATGACGACGAAGTCCGGCCTGATTTTGTCTTCGTTGACGATGTAGTTCCAACACAGCCCGTCGCAGTCTTCCTCCATGACCGTGCCGGTGAAATAAACGGTGCAATCTTTCGCCAGATCGAGTTTCCTGATGATGCGCGCCGCGGTCAGCATCGCCGCCATGCCGCCTTTTTGATCGGCCACGCCGCGTCCCCAGACCTTGCCGTCTTTTACGTGGCCGTCGAACGGATCGAACTGCCACAGGTCGCGGTTGCCGATGTCCACCGTATCGATGTGTGCGTCGAAAGCAATTTTGGTTGGGCCGTTGCCGATGCGCCCGATGATATTGCCGATGCCGTCGATGATGATTTCATCGAAGCCGATACTTTTCATTTCCTTTTTCAGGCGACTGACGACGTTTCCCTCTTTGCCGCTCAGCGAGGAAATCGAGGCAAGTTCGGCGAGGAAATCGGCGGTGTAATTTGTTTTTTCTCTGGTTAATTTTATTATTTGGTTCTGCATGAAAACATTCGTTCTAATGTTTATTTAAATTATTAAATGGCATGCCTACTAAACATCCTATTGAGCATCTATTGATTATTTGGTTCTTTCTGCGCAATAGAATATCTCTTCCACCGTCGGGAGCTAGTTCCAATTAGATATCCATCTGCTACGAGTCTATTGAGCATCCTTCGAATTTTGTGTATGTTGATTTCAAAACCTATCCTTTCGTGAATAGTGCTAATTGCACTACTTGGATAAGTTTCGATATCTTTAAGAAGCAGTTCTTTAAACCGATGACTTTCCATTTCCTTTTTCAGGCGATTGACGACGCTTCCCTCTCTGCCGCTTAGCGAGGAAATCGAGGCAAGTTCGGCGAGCAAATTAGCGGTCTGATTGTTCAGATCCTTTGCTTTGGATAAAATACTTACATCCACTTTACTTTATTTCCTTATCAAGATATTTTCTGAAAAACAACAGGTGATATTCCAGCGCATTCGTCCAGTAGTCCCAGGAATGCGCGCCGGGACGCTCGATGTAATCGTGAGCGATATTCAAATCGAGTAATTTCTGGTGGATTTGCCGGTTGCCATCGATCAGAAAGTCGCTCGTGCCGCAGTCGATGAAAATCGCCTTCTTGCGGCTAACGAGCCGGGTTACCCAAAAAATAGCGGCATTCTCTTCCCATCTTTTCCGGTTCGTTTCGTAATTGCCCAGAATGTCTGCGACGCCGGCGCGTTTGTTAGGGCCGGGCATGGTCATGACTCCGCTCAGACTTCCCGCGCCCGCGAAATGCTCTGGATATTTTTCCAATAGAGTCATCGCGCCGTGTCCGCCCATACTCAAGCCGCACAGAAACCGCTCGGTGGAATCGGCAATCGTCCGATAATTTTTATCAATGAATGCGACGACCTCTTGGGAAATATAAGTTTCGTATTGCGAATCTTTCACAATCGGACTATTGAGGTACCAACCAGCGTAACCGCCGTCGGGACAGACAATGATGAAGCCGTATTTATCGGCCAGCGGTTTCAGGTCGGTTTTGGTCGGCCAGTCGCGGTACGAGCCGCTCCAGCCATGCAGAAGATAAATGACCGGAAAGCAGTTCTTTGTCTTTTGATATTGATCAGGCAGAACCACGACCGCCTTCGGAGATTTGTTCATAACCTGACTGGCGACGACAACGGTATCGATTTGTCCGGCGATGAGTTCGGAATTGATTAAAAACGCCAGAAGTGCGACAACATAAATTGATGAAAGACGATGACGGTTACGATCCATTCCTTCTCCTTTAAACAACCGTTGAAATATTAACAAGTTTTCCGTCTTGTCCAAATAGTTTTATCCGTCACCGTTTTGAAAAAACTCCCGCGCCCGGTAAAATCCGGAAAATTCTTCTCATTTTTTTCCACATTTACATCTAAAATTAACCGTGAATCATATCGGATTGACCGGTTAAAAAGAAGCAGGAGAGAACGATGAGAAAAATCTCCAAACCACGCCTTCCCGGACGTGTTGAAAGCCTGATCGCGGTTGTCGTGTTCGCCATGTTGGTCTCGAACTGTGCGTTACCGTTGATCACCGGGTTGAAAAAATCTAAACCAGCCGAACCACCGCCTCCGACGGCGATGGAATTATACGCTCGCGGACGCGCAACGAATGACAGCCGTCAACAGGTGAATTATCTTACGCAGGCGCTGAACCTTCAGCCGGATTTGACGGTGGCGTATCTGGAACGCGGAAAAGCATTTTTCAATCTGGAACGCTACGATTCCGCGATCGTCGATTTCAACCACGTTCAGGAATTGAATCCTGACGTTCAGGAAGTCTGGACTTATCGCGCACAATGTTACGGCAAATTGGGAAAATACAAGGAGGCGGCGGCGAATTACGATCGTGCCATCGCTTTGAATCCGCTCTACGAACTCTATTATCTGCGCGCCAACCTGCATAAATCAAACCGGCGCTTCGATCTGGCGATCAAAGATTACACAGCGGCTCTCAAAACGAAACCACAGAAAGCCGATCTTTACGCTAACCGCGCCTTCTGCTATCAAAAATTGAAGAAATCCCTGCGGGCGCTGGAAGATTATCAGCAGGCGATCAAACTAAAACCGAACGATGCGGAACTCTATTACAACATCGGTACGATTTACTGGACGCTCGGACGCTGGCAATTGGTTGTGCAGAATTGGGAAAAATGCCAGCAACTGAATCCACAGCACCTTGGCGTTCGTCAATATTTAAGTACGGCAAAGAAAAAAGCGCAAGGTAATTGAAAATGTGTAACCCATTTTCAGAGTGATTATCAAAAAGTCTGGTTTGAATGCGAATTGACAC
>JBAZPZ010000019.1:0-30296 GCA_041645495.1 Fidelibacterota bacterium
CACGCGACAAAAAATAGAAAGCGTCGATAGCTTCACGATCCGTGGCGCAGTGATATTGAACGCGGCGGATGTCTTTCAAATAACTGTGCTGAGGGCCGACGCCCGGATAATCCAATCCGCTGGCGACCGAATAAACCGGCATCACTTCGCCCTTTTCATTTTGAAGAACATACGACCGGAATCCGTGCAGAATGCCGGGTTTCCCCAGCGTCAGCGTCGCCGCATGTTCGCCGTCCTTGAAGCTGATCCCGGCCGGTTCGACGCCGTGAATCTCTACGCCAGTGTCGTCTAAAAACGCCGTGAATAATCCCATCGCATTCGATCCGCCGCCGACGCACGCCACCAAATGATCCGGCAATTTTCCCGTCAGTTCTCTGAATTGTTCCTTCGCCTCGTAACCGACGATGCTCTGAAAATCGCGAACCATCATCGGGAACGGATGCGGTCCGACGACGGAGCCGATGGCGTAAAACTGTGTAACCGGATCTTGTAAATAGGCGAGAAATGCGGCGTCAACCGCCTCTTTCAGCGTCTTCCGCCCTTCCGAAACCGGAACGACCGTCGCCCCGAGAATTTTCATTCGGACGACGTTCGGATGCTCTTTAGCAATATCGACTTCGCCCATATAAATATCGCACGCCAGTCCGGTCAACGCCGCCGTACTCTCCGAAATATCCGTTCTCATTTGGTAACTTCTCAATCATCAAGATTCTCCTACTTTTTTGATATAAAACGACCACGGTCGCAGGTCTTTTCAGGCTCTGCGATCTCTTAAATGATTTTTAAATTGAATTAGTTATCGATGCGGATCAGCGAACCCGAAAAGAAAATAGTGCAGCGCCACCACCACTGAACAAGATTTCTTTTCGACTTTGCAATCATCGGGGGAGAGTATATCGGTTTGCATCAAAAAATAAAAGAGGTTTTTCGAGTCAGTTGGCGCATTTTTCCGGGAAAAATGGTAAATTCCGGCGATTTTATGAAAAAGTTGTTTGCTCAAAGGTATCAAAATGAATAAAGAAATCAAAACCGTACATCTCATCATCGCTTTCGTTTTTGTTTGGAGTGCGAGCGCTTTTGCTCAGACGGCGCCACGGCACGTCGGCGTTTCGATCCACGAAAGCATGATCAATGCTTTTTTTAACAGTATCGGTCCGGTGACTGGAACCGGCAAAAAGGCCGACATCAAATACGAGTGGACGGTCATCGATCCGGAGGTCGACATCGAACCGGGCATCGCCCATTTCTACGCAAAAGTCAAAATCGAGGCGGGTGTTTTTAAAACCACCGAAGACGCGAAAGGGCAGGTCGATATTCAGTACATCCGCGAAACCAACCGCATCCGCATTCAGGTTCGCGAGGCCAAGGTCAAACTCTTCTTCCGGCTTTTCGGCAAAGAGATTCCCATCGGCACCATCGACATCGCCAAATATTACCGCCCCGCCTTTGAATTTGCCGGCCCTCAGCCGATCCAGAAAGAAATCTCAATCGATCTGCCGGACGGAAGCGTTAAAGTCATGTCAATTTCAACGCAAAACGAAACGTTACTGTTAGAACAGGACAAGGTCAGCGTCTATTCTGATCTTGTGTTTACACCGACGGACTCGCTCAATCGCAAATAGCCGTCAATCTTTAAAAGGAACGTTATGGAACCTATCAAAATCGCCTTTTTCGACGCCAAATCCTACGATATCCAGTCGTTCGACGCAGTCAATTCCGCGTTCGGATTTTCGTTCAAATATTTCAACGCTCATCTCTCGGTCGATACGGCGATTCTCGCCAGAGATTCCGACGTCGTCTGTATTTTCGTCAACGATCCGCTCACAAAAGAGACGATCGACCTGTTCAAATCGTTTGACGTCAAGTTGATTGCGCTTAGAAGCGCCGGTTATAACAACGTCGATCTCCGCGCCGCCTACAAAAACCTGCACGTCGTCAGGGTTCCCGCTTACTCGCCGTTTGCCGTCGCCGAGTACACTGTCGCACTGATGCTGACACTGAATCGGAAAATCCACCGCGCCTACAATCGCATCCGCGACAACAATTTCACGATCGCCGGATTCATGGGCTTCGATATGCACGGCAAGACCGCCGGGATCATCGGGACGGGAAAAATCGGGAAAGTCCTCATTCGGATTCTCAACGGTTTCGGGATGAAAATTCTCGCCTACGATCCGTTTCCGGACGCGGATTATGCAAAGGCAAACGACGTGACTTATGTCGATCTCCAGACACTCTATCGCGAATCGGATGTCATTTCCCTGAATTGTCCGCTAAGCAAGGAAACTTTCCACATGATCGACGAAAAAGCCATCGCCGAGATGAAACCCGGCGTCATGCTGATCAACACGGGACGCGGACATTTGATCGACACGCAGGCGCTCATCGATGGACTGAAAAACCAGCAAGTCGGCTCCGCCGGTCTGGATGTTTACGAAGAAGAAAGCAAATATTTCTTCGAGGATTTCTCCAACCAGATTCTAAGCGACGACACACTGGCGCGACTACTCACCTTTAACAACGTGCTTATCACTTCGCATCAGGGATTTTTCACACAGGAAGCGCTGAGGAACATTGCCCAAACGACCTGTCAAAACATCAGAGATTTCTTCGATAACAAACCGCTCGACAACGAAATATGTTATCAATGCACAAACGGCGTTTGCCAAAAGAAAATAAACGGTAAGTGTTTTTAGATTCGCCGACGAACCGGCACGGCTCAGAGCGCAGCCTTTTTAGGCTGAATTTCCTGAAGGTCGGCGTCGATAAAAATCTCGACGCGCCGGTTTAGCGAGCGTCCCTCTTCCGTGGAATTGTCGGCGACCGGCCGGAATTCGCCGTAACCCAGCGCCGAAAACTTACTCTCCCCGATCCCGGAAACCTCGCTGAGATAACGCACGACTTGCAGAGCGCGCGCCGAACTCAGTTCCCAGTTGCTGGCATATTTCCCGCCGCGAATCGCCCAGTTGTCGGTATGTCCTTCAACGCGAATCTCGATGTTCAGAACATGATTGTATTTTTGCATGGCATCGTAAAAGGATTTCATTTCCTTGTCTTCTTCCAGCGCAAACATCCGCGAATGCCGGATCGTATTCCCGATATGATCCAGAATCGGGCGAAGATTCGCCGATATTTCCGCCGAGTTGACATCGAAAAAATACTCGCCGCTGATCGTCAACTGGACGCCTTTTGTGGTACGGTTGACGATAATATTTTTGTTGAGTTTTTCCATACGGACATAGTTGGTAAGGCTTTGCTGGGTCTCATTCAACAACACGTCAACCATCTGGTAGATCGTATTTTCGGCTTCGTTCAGCACGACGATCATCATCAGGAAAAAGGTCAACAACAGCGTCACCATGTCGCCGTAACTGAGAATCCATGTCGCTCTGGGAACCGGGTTTGTGCTCATGCTTTGCTCTGACTTGTAAAATTTCTAAAACCGACTGGCTGAATTTAATCTGAAACCTTTTTCGTTTCCAATAGAAATTCCGTCATTCTCTACTCAATTGGGAAACAAGGCCGGATTTCATTAATTAGCCGAAAGTCGGTAAATTCCGGCGGTTTTTCGACGAAAGGATTTTGAAAGTGACCCATACAAACAGCAATATTTCACCCTCGCTCGTCGTTTCGGACGGCAGAGGGAACGTCACCGACATGGAAAATTATCGGGCTGTCGGCTTTTCCGGAGAGCGAATTCTGGAAATTCAGCCGGACGAGTGGATTCCTCTGCCGAACGGCAGTCAACTCATGGAATTGCCGGAGCGGTTACCGGTCGGTATCGACCGCCAGACCGGCGAGATTGTCACGCTCGAAGAATCCGACGGTGAAAAACTCCTTGCCGTCGCCGCTTTCGTTGCGCCCGCTTACACGATCGGCTACCACGCCGCATGGGAGCGGAAACCGGATGCGCCGTGGCTGTCGCTTTATGCTTATTGCGCCGTCGGCTGGCATGACGGCAAATTCTACGTCCCGGCCACGCGCATTGATCCGGATATTCGCCAGGATCCGCTTCTCGTCAATCGTCCTCAGATCGAGCGAAGCGCCAAACATCTGTTGAAAAAACATCCGCGCAACCGGCTTGCCGCTCATTTGATCAACAACTGCGCGCTGACTTATGGTTGTCCCGCCGCGCTAAATTATTTGCTGAATCGCTGGGAAATGCCGTTGCCAACCTCCCGCGCATGCAACGCCAATTGCCTCGGTTGTATCTCGCTTCAAAAGGATTCCGGCGTCTGTGCGGCACAGTTCCGCATCGACTTCACGCCGACAGCGGATGAAATCGTCGAGATCGCCGTTCCACATCTCGAGACCGCTCCGCTTCCCGTCGTCAGCTTCGGTCAAGGGTGCGAAGGCGAACCGCTGATGAATCCCGATTTATTGATCCAGGCCGTCAAAGGCATCCGGCAAAAAACGTCGAAAGGCACGATCAACCTAAACACGAACGCCAGCAGGCCGGACGTCGTCCGCAATCTTCGCACGGCTGGACTCGACAGCATGCGCGTCTCGATGAATTCCGCCCGGCGCGACCTCTACAAAAAATACTACAAACCGGCGAACTATTCGTTCGACGACGTTTTGGAATCCATTCGCGTGATGAAAGACCTCGGCGGGTTCGTCTCGATCAATCTGTTCGTCTTCCCGGGATTTACCGACCAGCCGGAAGAGATCGCCGCGGTGGAAGATTTGATCGGGAAATACGACATCGACCTGATCCAATGGCGGAACCTGAACATCGATCCGGAATGGTACTGGGAAACGATGAATCCGCCCGAAGAAGAAGGCATCGGCATCCGAAACATGATCGACCGCTTCCGGAAGACTTTCCCGAATCTCCGGCACGGCTATTTCAATCCGTATCTCGGAATTTGAAACAGCGAAATCTACAGAGTTTTTTGCCGCGGATGAACGCGGATCGACACAGATAAAGGCAGAAAAGACCACAAAAGAAAAACTATTTTAACACACAGAACATACGGAACACAGTTACCGGTGGCAAAAGTCGCGGTATTCGTTCAAAGGCGTTACTGAAAATATAATCCGTGGTAATCCGCGTAAATCCGCGGCTAAAAATCTTATCCCCGGCCGATCAGCGTCCGGAACTCGTCCTCGTTCAGGATTTTCACACCGAGTTCTCTGGCTTTGTCCGCTTTCGAGCCAGCATCGGTCCCCACGACGACGTAGTCGGTCTTCTTGCTGACCGATGAAGAAGCGACTGCGCCGAGGCTTTCGACAAGTTCTTTCGCCTCGTCCCGCGTCATCGTCGCCAGCGTTCCGGTAAAAACGAACGTCTTCCCGGCAATCGGCGACTCTTCCGACGGCTTTTCCACCGTTTCGATCGTCACGCCGCCCTCCAACAGACGCTGAATCGTCTGAACGTTCGCCGATTCGTCGAAGAAATTGCGAATCGATTGCGCGACGATCGGGCCGACGCCTTCGACCGACGTCAGCACATCGAGCGACGCCATTTGAATTTTCTCCAGCGAGCCGAACGCCTTTTCCAGCACTTTTCCCATGTGTTCGCCGACATTCAGGATGCCAAGCGCATAGATCAATCGCGCCAGCGTCGTCTTTCGGCTGAGTTCGATGGCGTCGAGTATATTCTGCGCCGACTTCTCCGCCATCCGCTCCAGTGTCAGCAACTGCGCTTTCGTCAAAAAATAGAGGTCGGAAACGTTCCGGATCAGACCGACATCGACCATTTGCTCGACGAGTTTGTCGCCGACGCCTTCGATGTCCATCGCGCGTTTCTCGGCAAAATGCCGGATGCTTCCGGAAATCTGCGCCGGGCAATTAATATTCGCACACCGGTGCTTGGCTTCGCCCTCGTCGCGAACCACATGTCCGCCACAGACCGGACATGCAGGCGGAATTTTGTATGGGACTTCATTGCCGGTGCGGCGTTCCGGGATGACTTTCACGACCTGCGGGATCACGTCGCCGGCGCGCTGAACGACGACCCAATCGCCGACGCGGATATCTTTGCGGTCGATTTCATCCTGATTATGAAGCGTGGCATTCGAGACGGTGACGCCGCCGATCTGTACCGGCTGAAAATGCGCCACGGGCGTGATGGCGCCGGTTCGACCGACGCTTGCCTCGATGTCCAGAATTTGCGTCACTTCCTGTTGCGCCTTGAATTTTCCCGCGATCGCCCAACGCGGAGAACGCGACTTAAAACCGAGTTCGGCTTGTTGAGCGAGCGAATCGACCTTGAACACCACGCCGTCGATGTCGTAGGAAATCGTATCTCGAATGGATTCGATCTTGCGGTAAAATGCAACCAGTTCCTCCGCACCGGCACAACGCTCGATCAGTGGATTGACGCGGAATCCCCACTGCGGCAGAGTCTGAAGAAATTCCCAATGCGTCGAGAACGTATGGCCTTCACAAGCACCGAGCGAATAGCAGAAAATGCTCAACGGGCGTTTGGCCGTGACCTGTGGATCGAGTTGTCTCAGCGAACCGGCGGCGGAATTACGCGGATTGGCAAAGAGCGGTTTTCCCTCTTTTGCTTGCTGTTCGTTGAGCCGGGCGAAGTCATTCTTCTCCATGTAAACCTCGCCGCGCACTTCGAGAAGTTTCGGAGCGGGAATCTTGTTCCGGCGAAGGCTCAGGGGCACAGAGCGGATCGTTTTCAGATTCTGCGTGATGTCCTCGCCGGTCACACCATCGCCGCGCGTCGAGCCGGAGACAAAGACGCCGTTTTCATACACGAGTTCCACCGCCAATCCGTCGATTTTCGGCTCGGCGACGAACACGACATTTTCGTCCGGTGTCAGCCCACGCATGACCCGCGACGCGAAATCGCGAATCTCACTTTCGTCCATGGCATTATCGAGACTGAGGAGCGGAATGCGGTGCGTAACGGTCTTGAACTCGTCAAGCGGTTTGGCGCCGACGCGCTGGGTTGGCGAATCGGGCGTGATAAGTTCCGGATATTCCGACTCCAGCCGTTCGAGTTCGCGCATCAGCCGGTCGTATTCGGCGTCGCTGATCGTCGGATTGTCCAGCACATAGTAGGCATAATTGGCTTCATTGATCTGCCGCCGGAGTTCTTCGATCTTTGCGCTGAACAGGTTCACAAATCAAATTTAAGGGATGTTATCAAAAAAAGCACCGAATCGTTTGGGTGTTAGGTAGAATAGGTTAAATAGGTTGATTATGTAGAATGGGTTGATTGGGTTGGATTCGGTTGGATTCGGTTGGATTCGGTCGATTAGGTTGATTAGGTTGATTGGGGATGAACCTAACCATAATGCCCTAATGCCTCCAATGACCAATGACGAATGTTCCGGGACTGTCCGCTATTGGTGAATAAAGGCTCTATTGCCACATGCTTTAGCGCGTGGAAAGGAATCCGAAAAATGAAATGGGCTTTAGCCCAAAACGACGGACTAACGTCCGGGAACTGCTGAGTGATACTGATTTCACGACATCATGGTGGTAGCAACGGAACGCAATGGAATCATCGATCGGTTTACCGCCTTGTTAGACTGCTTCTTTACACAGATACATAGACGCTACGCCCCGCGCCATAATAGGCGTCATAGACGTGCTGAAACACGGCATCGGTCTTTTGCTCGAATAGTTCTGGTGTATAAGCCTTCGGCAAACCTTGGTCTAGTATTTTCTCGATGGTTACTCGCACCTCGGCTCGTGTTTGTTGGCGTTTGCGCCAATCCAAGACCAATTTCTCCACTTTGAGGGTATTTAACAATTCCCTCGCTGTTGATTTTACCTTATCCCGATCAGCATTGCTCATTTCAATATACGGCTTAGTTAATAGATCGAAGACTGCCAATTCTTCTTCATTCAGTTGCTCGCTTATACCCCTTTGCTCTTCCTCATTCAGACTTCGTGCGAAATCCATTAGCTGTTGGAAGAACTCCTCGGCATTTAAACTGCCTGCGTTATATGCGTCAATCATTTCTTGAAACCGTGCCAGATAATCCATCCGTGTACGGTTAAGCCGCACCATGGCCATGAGTTTTTGTGCCACCGTTCCTTTGAGTTTCTCATTAATAGTACGCTTATGACCAGTCTTGAACTTCTCGGCAAGTGCATCGAAATCAATCCCACTCAAATCAATTATTCGCTTATCGCCAAATGTAATGCGCGGCTCACGGATAAGATAACCTTCAGTGGCGATAGAACGATCGAGCAACGTCTCGACTTCTTGCATAACCAGAGAAATGTCGGCTGGAGGAGTAAGGGCATTAATTTTCTCAGCGATAATCCGTACACAATTCACCTCAGCGGCGAACGTCTGTGCGGTCGGATCAGGCAGAACTGCTTTGTAAAGCCGCTGTACAGCATTGGCAAGGTCAAGATAGCGGCGCTTAATCTCCTCAGAGGCAACCAGCGCTTCCACGGCATCGTCGAGCAGGCCGACGCGGGCAAAACCTTCGGAAGTTTGGATTTCTTCGAGAGAAACTCCTTGTTCAAGGCACAAATCGCGTGTTTCTGCCAGGGTCTGTCGCAATGCCGCTAAAAGTGCGGCCTTATCCTCAACAGGCTTTTGCCCGTCGCCACCTGCACCGTAGATAGCAAGCGCTCTTTCCAGATTGCGGAACACTCCGGCATAGTCTACGATCAAACCGCTCACCTTACCGGGATAGACCCGGTTTGCGCGGGCGATTGTCTGCATCAAGGTATGGTTGCGCATCGGTTTATCAAGATAGAGAGTCGAACAGATCGGCACATCGAAACCGGTCATCCACATAGCACAGACAAATACCAGCCGGAATGGATCGTCCGGTTTCTTAAACTTTGTTTCCAGATCCTCCTCAACCATGCGCTTACGGTGCGAACGGATATTAAGCCCTTTTTCCGCCATATCGGCGATCTCGTTCTGCCCCTGCGAAACCACCACCGCCATATCGGTTTCCTTCATCCGAGCGATGCACTCTTCGATCTCCTGCCTGGCAGTGCTATCTGCACTGTAGGACTCACGCTCCAATACTGCGATCCTGGCCGACCAATGCTTTTGTACTTTATCGTACATGCGGATGGCCGTCGCTTTATCGATGCAGATCATCATAGCCTTTCCCTGAAATCCCCGCCCGGTGAAATGAGTCACCAAGTCTTTGGCGACTGTTTCCAGCCGATCATCGCGTGTGATGAGATGGTATTCGCGGGCGAATTCACGTTCCAGTTTCTTCTCTTGGGCTTCGTCCAGTTCCGCCTCTTCCAGCAAGCGTTCCATATCTTCATTCAGGGCTTCATTGACTATTTGAAGTTCCGGGATACGGTTTTCATAGTAAAGCTGTACTGTTGCGCCATCGGCCACCGATTGCTGGAAATCATAGACGCTGATATAATCGCCGAAGACCTGGCGTGTCTTCTCCTCGCCGATAATCAGCGGCGTTCCGGTAAAAGCAAGAAACGCGGCATTGGGCAGGGCCATGCGCATATTCAGCGCCAGCGTGTCATACTGAGTGCGATGCGCCTCGTCGGTGATTACGATGATATCGCACCGCTTGGAAAGCACCGGATGGGCTTCGCCCCTTTCAGTGCGAAATTTGTGAATCAGAGTAAAGACATAGCGGTGATCTTCGGTGAGCAACTGCCGCAAGTGTTTACTGCTTTCGGCCTGGGCGTGTCCTTCCGAGACAACTCCCGCTGATACGAAGTTCTTGTATATCTGCCCATCCAACTCCTGCCGGTCGGTGACTACGAGAAAAGTCCAGTTGCCCGGAATCTTGCGCATCACTTTCTGAGCGAAGAATATCATCGAGATACTCTTGCCGCTTCCCTGGGTATGCCAGAAAACGCCCAGTTTGCCCGCACGACGCTGGATATTTACCAATGCCGCTAAAGCGTTGGTGACGCCCAGATACTGATGATTCTTGGCCGTCAGTTTAATCAGTCCACCGGGGGCATCCTGAAACAAAGTAAAGTTCTCCACCAAATCCAGGAATCGCGTTGGTTCACAGACGCCGCGCAACATAGTCTCAAGCGAGACTCTTCCCGTCTCATCCTCTCTGTCTATTTTCTTCCACTCGGCAAAGTGCTCCCAACCGGCGGTCACACTGCCTACGCGGCTCTGACTGCCATTAGAAAGAATGATTAACGCATTCGGCCAGAAGAGATGCGGAATGGTATCCTTGTAGTCTCGCAGGTTGCCGGTGAAAGCGGTTTCTAAGCGGCGGTGAGCGGCTTTGAGTTCGATAAACAGCAGGGGCAGACCATTGACAAAGCCCACCAAATCGGCACGACGGGTGTACATTTCACCCGTGACCCAGAATTGCGAGCAGAGCAAAAAGTCATTGTTGGCGGGCTTATCCCAGTCGATTACCCGTATCAATTCCACTGTTTCACCATCGCCTTCCGGATCAGGTATTGGAATTCGCACGCCGTTCTTGAGCAGGTGGTATATCTCGCGGTTGGCCGCGACCAAACTCATCCGTGAGCGATCGCGGGTCAATTCCTCAATAGCCTGATGAATGACTTCAATAGAAGCATCGGGATTAAGCCGCAGTAAAGATAAACGCAGGCGAGCCTTGAGGATGACCTCTGCTTTTGTCTCACGGCCCAGAGTGCTTGCGCCGTGGTCGAACTCATGATAGGCGTTGACTGTATCCCAACCTAACTCCGCCAACAATGCGATTGCCGGTTGCTCAATAAGGGCGTCTTCGGTGTAGCCGGTGGGACTCATGCACTAAATCTCTGTCTAATGTATTCCTGTGTCTGACTAGGGCTCAACTCAGTCGTAGATGGTCCAGTACGGATATAAAAGCGCTCGATATTACCATCCTTTACAAATACTGGTTTCATCGATTTGGGACAGTGAACAACCATTACCCTGCATCCATTATAATCTTCAAAGTGCACATGAATAAACGACATCAACATCGGACTCATGCGGTCTTTTACCAGATTCACAAGGTGAAGGTTAATCTTGTCCTCATTTTCAAATCCGTCGGAGTCAATACCTAGTGGCGTGCCGTCGTCGGAAATACCGATCGTCAGTACCCCACCATTTGTATTGAGAAATCCTGCAATGGTTCTCAGTACTGCCAATTCCATTCTGGGATCTTTGTCGCCAGTATGCAGATTGGTCCTCAATGTTGATTTGAATTCAACTTGGTCCGATTCGCCGGTTACAATGATGTCCTTTATAGAGAAGGGCTGGTATGGGGCTATTTCAACCGGTTCAGCGGCAAGTGTTCGATAACCTTCCAGAATAACCTGCGCAATCCTTTCGCGTCGCTGCTCAAGGAATTCCTGGTAACCCAGCATTTCCCAGCTTACGGGAAGAGCATGCCAATGGTACATACGCGCCAGCTCTGCTTTATTAAATCGGGATGCTAATTCAGGTAGATAATCGGCGGGGGACTGATTTGAAATCTTCATGTTGTCGCCCCACTCGACCATTGCATAGTTAGCGATCTGATTTGTATCTCGCAAATCCGTAATACCGAGCGTCTCGAGATAGCCCTTTGGAAAAAGGTGATGTCGTTCTACCGCTCCACGAATCCCGCGCGATGCCGGGTCCAGCAACTCAGAAACTTTTGATTTAGAAAACAGAGCGCGTGCGTCAAGCAGGACAAGGGCTGCGTTGTAGGCAAACAGCGAAGGGCTTCGGGGAGATGATGTTGCCAAGTCATTGGGCAGAGTAATTCTCCAATAATCTTCCGTCAGCGGCATGTCGCAAGCACGTTCCAGTATATTCAAGAACTCGTTCCCCTCTTTTACTTCGCGGAAGCGCGCCAAGTCGAATTCCATGGCCGATTCAGGGGAACCGGTAAATCGTCCAGTTAGGCTCGACATGAAAAACCATCGGGCAATTACATTTCTAAGGCGGAATTCATCGACACCATATTCAGTTCTCCCCATTAGGTAGAGAATGTATGAAAAAAGAAGATTGTTCTGAGAGCTGATCATTTTGTCGCTACGGAAACCGGCTAACCGAATACAGTTCATAAAGTCATGCCAACCCTGGGGGTTGAGTACTCGTTCCTGTGCTTTTTTAAGTATTTCGAACTGATCAATCCGCCGTTCATCGCTGAATTGTTCCGTTTCCAGATCCTTCCCACGCAACAGGGAATAAACGTACTTGAGCCGTGCCCGCTTGAATCCGAGTCCTACTCCGACCCGCAGAAGTTGAGCGGGGTCCGGTTGAATGAAATAATTGAATGGTGATGGTACAGTTATTGACGGTTTGCGCGCCTCGCGGCAAAAAGCCTCAAGTTGGGCTCGACCTTCATCCCAAAAAACCGACATCAACGTCAAAATAAAGTCGGCCTGCTTGAGAGGCGTACCTTTACTGTTGATGCGCACAAAAACGTCACCCACATTTTCTTCACTGATGTTTGCCGAGAGCTCGAGCGCAGTAAAGGGAAAGCTTACCAGGGACTGAAGTTTTGAGATTGCCTTCTTGATCTGCTTTTCTTCCTCGCCGCTGATCTCGCGTGAACCCTTCAATACAGAAAGATAGTTCTCAACAACCTCGAAAAGGTCCGTGTCCTTGCTCCACAAAATGGAGATATCGGGAATGTATGACTTATCTCTTTCTATGGCGACATCGGTTACTTCAAATTTTTCTAAAAGCGGATTAAATGCAATTTTAATCAATTCGCTGTCATAATTTTCACGTACCACCTTGATCCTTTTCAAAACGGCATAGAGGGACGTTAACCGCTGCTGTCCGTCCACGATCAGCAGGCGCGCGGGTTTTTGTTTCGCATCCGTGCCGATAACTCGGGCATCATCGGATAAACCATTTTGCCAAAAGAGCAAATAACCCACCGGATAGCCCTTGTACATGGAGTCAAACAAATCACGCACTTTGGCATTTTTCCAGATAAACGGGCGCTGAATGTCGGGCAAGCCGATTTCACCCAATTCGATATAGTTGACGAGAGAATTCAGGTCGTAATTGACTTGTTTGAAAACGGTATCACTCATGCGGACTCCTCGATTTTTATATCCAGTTCCGACACATCCACCTCGCCGGAGATGAGCCGGGGCAGGAGCAGGTCGCGGGTGCGGCGGAGGGTTTCATTTCGCTTTTCCATTTTGTAAATAAGTCTTGTTATCGGCTCAACAAAGCCTACGAACTGTTGGCAAGTATTCGATGATGGCAGGAAAAGCTCTTTAGCCATAAATTCTGGCCAGTGCCCCTTGTAGTCATTGAATGTAACTAAATCCTTTGTCGCATAGTGTAGCCAATAGATATTCCGTGGATACTCAGAGTTGGTCAAGAACGGCAAAACATTCTGTATCGCTGAGAATGAAAACATAACGAACCTTTGATAGCAGGTATGGTTTGCGAAAACGATAATTGGTGTATCTTCGCTTGCCAAAACACCTGGCTCATCATTGTGATAACCGATTATTCCAGATCTACCTTGATCAAGAACTGGAACCGTGCCTGTCACACTAACCGTCTTTTGGTCATACTTCTTTCCTGAAGGTACTCTCTCCACGATTTGTTCCACAGTTACGACCTCCCACCCCTCCGGAATCCTGCCGAGAACGGAATCGGTGAAGCGGGCGTGCTGGTGGCCGGGGAAGCGAAACTTGACGAACCACTCGCGGTAGAGGTTCTGCGCCATCTCCTCCAGAATCTTGATCCGCCGCAGGTTGTTCTCGATCAGGTCATCGTAGGCCGAGAGAATCGCCGCGATTTTGCGCTGTGTGGGGAGGGGAGGAACAGGTGCTTCTACCTGCTTCAATACAGTCTGCGTAAGAAGCGGCTGAGCGGCGCCTCCAGCCCATCGATTGAGATTTAGTTCTCTTAGTAAATATGAAAGATACAGCACGTCATATTCCGTGCTTTTCGGGTAAACGACTATCGTATTATCAGACGCCCAGAACTTGCCGGGATAGTAGGATACTGATCCGCAATACGCACCCACACGGCCAAGTATTATTCCGTTTTGTTCTTTATATTCGTCGCAACCACCGATGATACCGTTTGATCCATACACTGGATATTTACCGATACCACCGGGTTTGATGGATTTTCCGTTCTTGAAAGCAAGAATGTTCTCAAGTTGCTTCGAGCGGAAGCGACACGTGTTCATATCACTCCCCCTCCAGCAACTTGCCCAAATTCTCGGTGATCCGCTCTTTGCCCCCGTTCTCCAGCCGCTTGCGGGCGATGATGATGGCTTTTCGGAGTTTCTCTTGCAGCAGTTCTTTTGGCAATGAATCCGTTAGGTATTCGGCGACATGGATGCCGGAGCGGCCCAGTTCCAGCAGTTCGATCTGCTCCTGCTTCTTGCCGGCGCAGAGAATCATGCCCAGGGGTGTGTCTTCGCCCTCGCGGCGCTCGTATTTATCCAACCAGCGCAGGTAAAGTTCCATCTGTCCCTTGAACGCGGGTTTGAATTCGCCCAGTTTAAGTTCGATCGCTACCAGACGGCGCAAACGCCGATGGAAGAACAGCAGGTCCAGGTAGAAATCGTCACCATCCAGAGTGATGCGCTTCTGCCGTTCGAGGAAGGCGAACCCTACGCCGAGTTCCAAAATGAATGCCTCCATCTCCATCAGAATCGCCGCTTCCAGGTCTTTTTCCTGAAACGCGCCGGTGAGTCCGAGAAAATCGAGAAAATAGGGATCGCGAAAGACCAGATCCGGGGTGAGTTTGTCTTCTTCGCGCAGGGCGTCGAGTTCGATACGGGCCAGTTCCTCCGGTTTCTTGGACAGAGCGGTACGCTCGTAGAGCATGGAGTCGATCTTCCGCCGCAGGGTGCGGACACTCCAGCGTTCGATGCGGCACATCTCAGCATAGAAGTCGCGCTGCAGAGGTTTGTCGAGAGGGATCAGCGCGATAATGTGGGTCCAACTCAATTGTCGTATCAGTGATACGACAATCCGCTCATCCGGGAATACCTCGGCAAATTGGATCATGCGGCGCATATTCTTTTCACCAAACCCATTCCCATAGTCACGCACCAATTCTTGCGACAGTGTCGCAAGAATCTGTTGTCCGTACTCTGCCCGTTCGCCTTTCAGAATTTCCTCGTTAATGCGTTTGCCAACGCGCCAGTAGAGCAAACTCAGGGCAGCGTTGACCGTGGCGGCAACACCTTGGCGGGTTTCCTCGATCAACCGGCGGAGGTCTTCCAGCAGTGGGAGAGCCACGGTCGGCTTTGCAGGCTTCATCAGGCCCGAATCACGTTTTCTGATCGTCATCACTCCGCCTCCAGCAGCCTGGCCACATTCTCAGCGATCCGCACTTCCAGTTCGCGGGCCTCGGCGTTGAGGGTTTCCAGTTCCTCGTTCTGCTCCCCCAGCCGCTCCTTGAAATCGAAGTCCTCCTCGGCGCGGGCGGCCACGCCCACATAGCGGCCGGGGTTGAGGCTCCAGCCCTGGGCTTCGATCTCGGAGAGCGTCGCCACCTTGCACAGGCCGGATATGTCGGCGTATTTACCATCGGGGAAGTGTTCGGCCATTAAGTTGGCGCTGTCGTGCAGGTTCTCGGGCGTCTCGCCCCGGTAGAGCCGGGCGATGTTGGCCAGGAACTCGATCTGCGCCGATGTCCAGTCGCGGTGGGCGCGGTCAATCTGGCGATAGAGATGGCGGGCGTCGATGAAGAGCACCTGATCGGCGCGGGCAGTTTTACCCTTGCCCTTATCGAAAAACCAGAGGGTGCAGGGCAGGGCTACGGTGTAGAAGAAGTTTGCGCCGACGGCCACTACCACGTCCACAGCGCGGGCTTCGATGATCTGCTTGCGAATGTCCAGTTCTGAAGCGCGAGCATCGGATGCGGAGTTGGCCATGACGAATCCGGCACGGCCGGCGTCGCTCAAGGCGCTGTAAAATAGTTGAATCCAGAGATAGTTGGCGTTGTCGGTGCGCGGCAGGCCGAAGGGAAAGCGCGGATCGTCCTTGAGCCGGTCCTTATCCACCCGGTCTACGTTAAAGGGTGGATTGGCCATGACGAAGTCGAACTTGCCGGTGGAACGATGCAAATCTTCGTAGTAGGTGTTACCCTCACGGATATCGCCAGCCAAACCGTGCACGGCCAGGTTCATCTTGTTCAGCCTGACAGTTTCGGCAACCCGTTCCTGACCAAATATGCTTAGTTCCGCACTAGGATTCTTTTTGCGCTCTTCGACAAAGCGGGCGCTTTGCACGAACATACCGCCTGAACCACAGGCTGGGTCGAAGATGCGCCCGTGGAACGGCTCGATGATACCGACGATTAGTTGAACAATTGCAGTGGGTGTAAAGAATTCGCCGCCCTTCTGGCCTTCGCTCATGGCGAAGTTACCGAGAAAGTATTCGTAAATCTTGCCGAAGGCGTCGCCCTCGATGTCCATTGGGACGGAGTTCATGGTCTTGAGTAGTTCCTTGAGCAAGGAGTTCTCGAAGCGGTTATAGGTCTTGGGCAGGACATCTTTAAGGTCGGGATTCTCCACCTCGATGGCGCGCATGGCATCGTTAATGGCCGACCCAATATTGGAGCCCTCCGGTAATTTGATAAGAGCAGAGAAGCGCGATTCCTCCGGCAAGTAGAGCACCCCACGGGCTTGATAATCCGCCGGGCCGATCCTATGCCGTACTCCGCCTGTCCCTTCGAGGACTTTCGCCGCCGCCTGAAACTTATGGTCGGCATAGCGCAGAAAGACCAGCCCCAGCACCGGCACGGAGTATTCCGAAGATTTCAGTTTAGAGTTTGCGCGTAGTTCATCCGCCGCGGCCCAAAGACGGGATTCAATATGATTGCCGTTATGATTCATGTTTCTCCGTATTAGGTCTATTGCCATTTATCATCAGTCTTGCCTGTCACCTAATAGCCGATTCTACAACACCAGCACAATTCTATTAAAAATGCTACGAATATACAACGGCTTCTTGCGTCATGATGGAGAAATGCAAGGTCTTATCGTCATGTCCGATATGAAACAGAACAATCTCTCTGCGTCAACCCAGAACCCTGAACTAATGCCCTAATGCCCTAATGACCGATGACGCCTTACTTCTGCTCGGCGACCTTATTCTCCATCAACTTGATGAACGGCGTAAACAGGTCGATCGGCACCGGGAAGATGATGGTCGAATTGTTCTCCGTGGCGATCTCCCGCAAGGTCTGGAGGAAACGGAGCTGAATTGTAATAGGCTGTTTGTTCAGGATATCGGCGGCTTCTAACAGACGGCTAGAGGCTTGGTATTCCCCTTCGGCATTGATGACCTTGGCGCGTCTTTCACGTTCGGCTTCGGCCTGTTTAGCCATGGCTCTCTGCATTTCCTGCGGCAGATCGACGTGCTTGATTACGACCTGGGAAACTTTAATGCCCCAGGGATCGGTGTGCATGTCGATAATCATCTGCAGTTCGGAATTGATTTTTTCGCGGCTGGAAAGCAGTTCATCAAACTCGGACTGACCGAGAATACTCCGCAGAGTGGTCTGTGCCAGCTGCGAGGTGGCATAAAGAAAATCCTCGACTTCCACGATAGCTTTGGAAGGATCGACGACGCGGAAATAAACCACGGCGTCGACCTTGACCGAGACGTTGTCTTTGGTGATGATGTCTTGCGGCTGGATATCCATGACGACTGTCCGCAGGCTGACCTTCACCATCCGGTCGATGATCGGGATCAGGAAAAAGAGACCCGGGCCCTTAGAAGCGATCAATCTTCCCAGACGGAAGATGACTCCCCGTTCGTATTCTCGCAGGACTCGCACCGCGCTGGAAATCAAAAAGATCAACAGGACGACGATTGTTAAAAATGGAATACTCATAATGCTCTCCTTTGTAAGATTATTTAATTCGTTGTTTACTTTTTAGCAACATGCAAAGTCATCCGTTCAACCTTCAACACGACTACCTCACTCCCTTTCGTGAGCACTGTGTCTGAACGGGCTTGCCAGTATTCACCGTGCACCTGCACCGTGCCGGTTTTGTTAATATCGGTTATTGCCTGGCCGATTTCGCCGATCAGACCTTCCAGTCCGGTAACCGGTTTGCGGCGATGAGCCTTTAAAGTCATCGAGAAGGCGAGGATAACGAAGGCGGCTGTAAAAAGTACGATAGGCAGAATGACCTTGAGTGAAATGGCACGCAAGATATCAGGAGCCTGATTGACATCGATTAACATCATGGAACCAAGTGTCATGGCAACGATTCCTCCTATTGTTAGCAATCCGAAACTGACGATCTTTACTTCTAAAATGAATAAAACGATGCCGACGACGATCAACGCCAGTCCGGCGTAATTGATCGGCAATACCTGAAACGAGAAGAAGGCGAGAATCAGGAAAATCCCGCCCAGCATGCCGGGAAAGATCGCGCCCGGATTCGCAAACTCGAAGTAGATGCCGTAAAAACCCAGCATCAGCAATAGATACGCGACGGTCGGATCGCTGATGATGTCCAGAATCTTCCGCGCGATGCCGAGCGGTCGGACGACGATTTCGGCGGATTTCGTGTGGATCGTCTTTTCACCGGCGGCGAGTTTGACGGTTTTCCCGTCCAACCATTCCAGCAGTTCATCCAAATCTTTTGCTACGAGATCGACGACGTGTTTCTGAACCGCTTCGGTTTCCGTGATCGAAACGCTTTTCCGGACGGATTGCTCCAGCCAGTCGGCGTTTCGCCCGCGTTGTTCGGCAATGCTTCGGATAAAAGCGACCGCGTCGTTGGTCACTTTTTCCATCATCGTTTCGGTGCCGATAGAGTCGGGTTTTTCTCCGCCAAATCCGCCGCCGCCCATCGTTACCGGATGCGCCGCGCCGATGTTCGTGCCGGGCGACATGGCCGCAAAATGTGCCGACGCCGTGATGAACACACCGGCGGAAGCCGCTTGCGCGCCGCGCGGAGAAACATAAATGACGACGGGAACCTTGGAATTCAGGATGTCCTTGATGATGTCGCGCATGGAAGTCATCAACCCGCCGGGCGTATCCATTTTGATGATCAGACACTCGGCGCTATCTTCTTCCGCCTGTAAAATATTATCGTGAATGTAGGACGCGGCGACAGGATTGATAACGCCGTCGAGTTCCAGAACCCGCACTTCGGCGGCTGAAACGGTCTGCGTCGTCATCAGCGCCATCGCCAAACTCGCTAAAAAGACCGGGATTTTCTTGACCATTTTCAGATTCCTAAATTGATAACGAACGCCAGAATTTACGCAATTGCGTCATCAATTTAACGACTTTCGGCTGGATTCTCCATCTTTTTCATCTTAGGAACGATGGGAATGCGAAATGGATTTTTTTCCGGCGATTCGGCGGGGCTTGCAACGACCGAATAATCGCCGAACTCGACGAGTATGAAGTAAAGCAGGTATTTTCCCGTAGCCGTTTCTGGATCGATGTCGTAAACGTACCGCCCGCTCCGGTATTCCATCGGTCGTTCCCTGAACATTTCCCACCGGTCGTTCCGGATGAAAATACTGACTTTTCGAATTTGCAGATCGCCGCTCTGGAGGATGCACTCGATCGAATCCGCCCGCGCATTTTCAAGCGAGTCCGGCCGCACATGGAAGATGCGGGGCGCTTCAGCCGCGGCGGAATAACTTGTCGTTAACAGAAGACAAATCAGTAACCAGCCGTGGATTCGCATCGATCAAAAGGCGATTTAGAAGAGAACCGCCAGCGATAACGCCAGACGATCTTCGGTATATTTCTGCTTGGTGGTCGTCTCGAAGTACGGATAGTAATTGGACAGATTGCCAAAACCGCGCTGATAACTGCAACCGATAATGACGGATTTATTCAGAATGGTTTCAACGTTTGCGCCGATGACATGATAATATTCTTCGTCACTGTCGGCAAGTTCGGCATAAGGCGACTGTACAAGGCGGTATGCAAAACGCGTCGAGAACGAATTGCCGAAAGGAACGGCGATGGAAGCGCTGATATCCGTCGTATTGCGCAGATTCCAGTAGAGGTCGCGGTTGATGGCGGTTTTATCCTCAAGGAGATCGACTTCGATCTTCTGCCAATTGTGGAAAACGAGGTCTATGCCTAATGTAACTTTGGCGATCTTGATCGCGAAGTTAGTCCCGATTTCCAGCGGATAACGGGTTTTATACTTGAAATCATAGGGATCTGGATATATAGTTGTCGTGTCGTCGTCATCGGTATATTCTTCTATAAATTCGCTGACTTCGTGAACGGACATGTTGAGCGGCGTCGATATACGCAGTCCGAGTTTATAGTTGTCCGACTGGTAACACAGACCGAAATCCGCGTTGACACCGGAATAACTGGGCTTGATGTTTTCAGTGTAAATAATTGAACTGACGCCCAACGTGTCATAGATGTCGGTGCAAATCTCGGAAGACAGGTAGTTGCGTTCGCCATTGTAAAAATTCAATGACATACCCATGTTGAAATTTTTCATGAATTCCACCGCCCCAGCTATTCTGACGACATCGATCGATCCGTTTTCCCGGACATCGTACTCCAGATCGGTATCCAAAACGTGCGTTACGGTGTTGCCATCGTCATCTTCATCGTAAAATGTCGTTCCCGTGATTCCCTTGCTGTAGGACGAGGAGTAATAATATGCCGCAGGAGTATAGCTGGCGGACATCACAAAACTTCCCTGAAAAACCGGTACAGGGTAGGCAAATCCGATATAATCGATGTAGAATTCGTTTGCCGATGCGGAATACTCCTTGCCGACGTCAGCCAGTGTGGACAATTGCTTGACTGAAATACTCTTGCCGGAAATACTGGCTTTCGGGCGCTTGATATTGGTTAGAAAAGCAGGATTGTATTGGGTGGACGAGATATCCGTAGCCAGCTGGGAATTGTTCAGCAGAGTAAAAGCCGAGGCGCCAAAGCCGTAAACACTCCAGAAAGGACTGAGCGCTTCACTGCTCATCACCTCATCGAACTTCTGGGCAGAGCCGGTTGCATGAATTAGAAAGAACATGATCGCCACGGCTGGTAAAATCTTACGGAAAAAGGACATAGTATGACTCCTATTTGTGATTTTTAGATGAATCGCTGGAGGCCTTGGACGAAGAAGAGCGGCTCGAACCGGAAGAAGAACTCGATGAAGAACGACCGCTGGAACTGGAAGATGAACTGCTCGAACCGGAAGAAGAAGTACTTGAACCAGTGGACGATGAAGGCGTGGAAGAGGAACCGCTACTGCCGGAACTGCTGGAATTGCTGGAACTGCTCGAAGGAGTTGACGACGAATTGTCGGAACTCGAAGATTTCGATCTCGAAGAAGATTTCTTGTTGCTCGAGGAGCGACTCGAACCGGAGCTCTTGATATAAGTGGTTTTCGTACCAGTACGCGATCCGGTATTCTGCCGGATGACCGTAGTTTGAGACGCCGCGGGAACTAACGTCGTCTGAAATCCGACGACAGGTTCGCCGTTCGATGTCGTGCCGGTTGTGGCACTTTTCGTGGTCCAGCGGGCTTTTTGCGAACCGGAACCGGTCACGGTCGTCGTGACGGTCTTGGTACCGGAGGCCGAAGTTGTACTACTAGCCTGAAAAGTTGACGGCATGTAGGAAATCGTCGTCTGGAAATCGGAACTGCTTCCAGTGTCGGACGTCCGACTGCGACTTACCGAGGTTTCTTTAGCTTGCCACTCGGCTTTTTTCTGATCGCGTCCTTCGGCAATCGTTTCTCTACTGCCGCCGCCACCGGTATTATACCAGTGACTGCCATGTCCATGGTACCCGCCGGAGTAATATCCGTAATAAGGATAGTAGTACCCGCCGTAATAGGAATAATACCGATAGTAATCCCAATCGTAAAAAGGATCATAGGACCACGGATCGTAATAGCCTAAGAAATAGGAATTGTTCTGGTAATACCCGTAGCGATATGGAGAAAATAGCCTTGAATTCGGGCTGTAACCCATCCAAAGGTTACTGTTCAGAAAGTCACGGGAAGCGTCTCTGTAACCCATGTTGTACTCGTTCAGGGATGACGAATCGAAGGTGTAATTATCAAAGGACTGATTTTCCTGAATAACGGTATCGGATTCCGCCTGCTCGTAGATTTCCTGACGGACAACCGGTTCGATAAATTTCGTATAACAACCGGAAAGGAAGATAACGCCGGTCAACATTGCCCATAGAATTAAAAGGTTGCGTTTCATTTTTTGCCTCTCTTTCATCGGTTCAAATTTACTCATCTGTTTTATCGACTTCAAGTAACTTACATCTGTTTGACAAATGGAACTCGTAAAAAGTTCCATTTTATTTGTTTCCCTGATTAGGGTTTTTGGCGGCGATGATCAAATTCGCCGGCAACATTCGGATTCCGCGTTGGGTTTCCAGAATTCCCCGGACAACGATAGGACGGTTACGCAGATTTTCCGAACCGCGGATCGGAACGCTCATGCGGTTCCACAGATTCGTTTCGAGACGGTTATAGATCAGCGAATCGCCCCACTCGATTTCGTCCGGTTCCGTAGAAATCAACAACTGAAGTTTGACGTTCTCTTCCGGTTCCGGGCGATTGTTCCGGAGATCGACGAGAATTTGACAGGATTCGCCGGGCGTCAGGATTCCATCCTGATCCGAATCGACAAAAAACATTCCGGCGCTGAATTCGGAAACAGGCGTCTGCTTCTTGGGCAAAACTGAAATCTGCCGCCAATCCGGCGTCGGTAGCACCTGAATATCGAACGCCTGACTGTCTTCCCCGCCGCGATTGTCCGTAACGGCGACATTAAAGTGAAAATAACCTGTGTCGGAAGGCAACCAGATCAGCATTCCGGTCTTCTCCAGCAATTCCACATTCGCCGGACCGGCGACCATTGAATAGCGCAGATTATCGTAGAGATCGATCTCGACCGCCTGAATGCGGTACATGAACAAATCCCCGTCGTACGTTTTTTCCGGCGGCTCCGAAACGATTCGTGGCGGATTGTTCCGGCTAATCGGTTGAAATGTTCGTTGCGGCAATTCGCCGATCCTTTTCACCGGAAAGAAATAGGTTCCTCTGACAGGCGGCGATTGAAACACGTCTGTCGGGTTGATTCCGTCGCAGGCGACATCGGCAATCGTGATGTCTCCGGTGAACATTCCGGTCTGTAGGTAAGGCGTCCGAAAGGAGTTCTTGTCGGCCTTGTCTCCAACGTAAACGACCCGATTTCCCTGCGGCGACCAATGTACGAATTGCGCATAGTGACGGATCGCGGTTTTGTCCTGTTCATCGCCGATGACGACCTCGATGGACGTCGAATCGCCGGCCCGGACGCCAGAAACCGAACCGTCCGGATTCGTCAGGAGAAACAGTTGCCCGCTCGGCGAACAGGTCATGGACAGAACCGGGGCGTAAAATTGAAAAATCCGCGTGACGAAAAGCGAGTCCACCGGCGACTGGTTGATCCGAAACAGTCCTTGCCGGATGTTTTCAATCCACGCGACCGAACTCTGATCAGGCATAAGGATCGGATAGGAATTCGCCGTCAGATATGATTTCGTGATTTCCCGGTTTTCACTGGATGGAATATTGAAAAGGTTCAGGTTTCCGTCGATGACGTTGGAATATAAAATCGTCGCGCCGTCGTTCAGAAAAGTCGGCGAACTTCCATAGACCGGCAATGCCGTGACGGCTTTTGTGTCCAGATTCATAACATTCAGATGGCGCGAAAGACCTTTACTGAAAACGATCTGCTTCTGATCCGGCGACATGGACGGAAAATACAGGTCTTCGTCGGATTCATATATCTTTTCGGGCGCGCTTCCGTTCGCGGCGATGAGATAAATGCAGTCGGAGTAGTCGCCGCCGAGCCGACCGTTGAAGATGATCGACTGCGCATCGGGATTGAATCGCGGAACGATGACGTATCCGGACTGAACTTTCTCGATCAGCGTCCGGGGATTGGAAAACCGGATCCTCGGACCCTTTTCACTCTTACGCGGGGCGCAGGTCATTAGCACAAGTGCGCTTAACCAGATAGCCGCGACCTTTTGAAGTCGCATCGGGAGATTCCTCATGATTTCCTTGATCTGTCCATCTGAAAAAGTTTAAGCAAGTCTTCCATGATATTCAATAGAAATATTGCCGCGCGTCATGTTTGCCGCAAACATACCTCCGATAATTCAATTTGTAAAAAGCCCCGGCGATTCTGTATATTTGACTCCGTGAGAAAATTCGTCCGAACCTGCGTAAAAAAGATATTCGCCTTCAGCGGTACCTGGGTTGGTGCCCGGTATATTTACCGTGAACTGATTTTCCCGTTTTTCTTCGCGATCGGCGTCGTGACTTTCATCCTGCTGGTCAATTTTCTCCTGAAATCCGTCGATCGGCTCCTCGGCAAAGGCTTGCAGTTCGGCGTCCTGATCGAATTTTTGTATCTGAATCTCGCGTGGATCATCGCCATGTCGGTTCCCATGGCGGTTCTCGTCGCGTCGCTCATGGCTTACGGACGTCTCGCCGAAGACAACGAAATCACAGCCATGCGCGCCAGCGGTATCAGTTTTTTCACGATTCTGGGACCGGGAATCGTTTTCGGCACGGCGGTCGCCATATTCATGGTCTATTTCAGCAATAATATTCTTCCCGATTTCAATCATAAAGCGAGGCTTTTGGCGGGAGATATTTACCGCCTGCGTCCCGGACTGACCATCGAACCGGGATATTTCATGGACGACATTCCCGACTATTCGATCTACGTCAAGTCGAAAAAAGGCGAATCGCTCCGCCAGATCACGATCTACAACAAGGATCAGTACGATACGCAGACGACAATCTATGCGGATAGTGGCTTTCTCGCCGTGGACGGCAATACGATCCTCTTCACGCTGTTTTCCGGACAAATCCACGAACTCAATATAGAGAACATGACCGACTATCGGCGCATCGACTTTAAAAAACACCGCATCGCGATTCCCGTCGATAACATGATGCTGGAACGCCGCGATACCGCCCGAAGAGGCGACCGCGAAATGAGCATCGCGCTGATGCGGAAAGAAATAGCCAAGTTTTCGGATGAACACAAGAAAATCCTATACAAAATCAATAAACTTACGATGAGCGAACTGGGATGCAAGGCGCCGGCAAAAATGGAATCGCTGGAGAAAATAATCGAGGCGGAAAAAATAAAAAATTCCAAGACGCTGTCGCCTCTCGAAGCGATGCAGAAGAATGCGCGCCTGAACAACCTGAAAAACCGCGTCAGGGGCGAATCGGGACTGGCGTTCAGTTACCAGAAACAGATCAACAAATACAACGTCGAAATTCAGAAGAAATTCTCGATCCCTTTCGCGTGCATCATGTTCATCCTCATCGGCGCACCGCTGGGCGTCATGACGCGGAAAGGCGGCATCACGGTCGCCGCGACGCTTAGTATCGCATTTTTCCTGCTCTATTACGTTTTTCTCATCGGCGGAGAAGAACTCGCCGATATGGTGATCATTTCACCATTCTGGGCAATGTGGATGCCGAACCTCATCATCCTGATCATCGGCGTTTATTTGATCTATTACACTTCACACGAACAGAGAGCGCTGGACTTTCGCAAAATATTCCGATTTTTCACTCGGAAAAAATAGGGAAAACTCCGTGGATATTTACCTGACGAACTTCCCGTTTTTTGCTTTTTTATTAACGAACGAATGATTCATATAACCGGAGACAGAGATAAATGATTCCAACCGATTTTATCGAAAAAAAGAAAAATGGCATGGAACACACACCGGAAGAGATCGCCGACTTTATTTACGGTTATGTCAAAGGCACGGTTCCGGATTATCAGATGGCGGCATGGCTGATGGCCGTCAATTTCCAGGGCATGACAGACGCCGAGACAATTACCTTAGTCGATACAATGATCCACCCGGGTGAATTGATCAATTTGACCGACGTTCCTGAATTTAAAGTTGACAAACACAGCACGGGCGGCGTTGGCGACAAGGTTTCGCTGATTCTCGCGCCGCTGGCCGTTTCCGTCGGATGCGTCGTGCCGATGATCTCCGGGCGCAGTCTTGGACATTCCGGCGGCACGCTGGATAAACTTGAAAGCATTCCCGGCTTTAACGTCAATCTTTCCCGCGCGGAATTCACGAATCTGGTAAAAAAGAACCGGCTCGCGATGGGCGGGCAAACGCCGGATCTCGTCCCCGCTGACCGGAAAATGTACGCTCTGCGCGATGTGACTTCGACGGTCAAATCCATTCCACTCATCTGCGGAAGTATCATGAGCAAGAAAATCGCCGAAGGCATCGACGGACTCGTTCTCGATGTCAAGACCGGCAACGGCGCGTTTCTGACAAATTATGAAGAGACTCAAAAACTCGCCCGCCAGTTGAAAAATGTCGGCGAATATTTCGGTTTGAAAGTCGTCGCTCTGCTGACGGACATGAATCAACCGCTCGGAAAAAATGTCGGCAACTGGCTGGAAGTACTCGAGTGCATCGATGTCCTGAAAGGCGGCGGACCGGCCGATCTCGTCGAATTGACGCTGATCCTCACCGGCTGGATGATGTTCCTTTCCGGACTCGAAACCGATTTGGCGCGCGCTAAAACGACTCTGCGCCGGGCGCTCGACTCCGGCGCGGCTTACGAGAAATTTCTGATGATGGTTTCCGCACAGGGCGGCGATGTTTCTTTGATCGAAAAGCCTGAAAAATACCGGAAAGCCGCATTCATCACGCCGGTTCTTTCGAAGAAAACCGGGTATGTCGCTTACATCGAAACCACATCGATCGGCATGATCTCGTTGGAACTGGGCGCCGGACGCAAAACGCTGACCGATGTGATTCAGCCGGAAGTCGGACTCGTCATCGAAAAGAAGTTGGGGGATTTTGTCTCCGTCGGCGAGCCGCTGGTAATCGTCCACGCGCCTGATAAAAATGCGTTCAAACGCGCCGAATCGGCTATTCGGAAGGCATACGCTTTTTCCGAAACGCCCGTCGCACCGCCGCCACTGGTTTACGAAACGCTGTAAACCGAAAGCGGCAGAATTTGAATCCGCTCCAGATCGAAGTGCCTGAACAAATGCTCGATTAAAATCGCGGTCGGCAAGAACAATGATTGATAGTTCGGATCGCTTCCGCGGCGACGCAATTCCGTCGGCGTAATCGTCCAAATATCTTTAATAATCTTTTGAACATCGGCATGCGTCAGAATAATATTCCGAACGGTTGACTTCTCCGCCTCCGGACATGCAAACTTCCAAAGCGCTACGGCCGCGTCGCTGACGCAGAGACATTTTCCCGGGCGGGAAATCCACCGAAAACGTTCCAATTCATCCGAAATATGCTGTCGCAATCCGATCAAATCTTCTGGCGCCGGCGGCGAATTCCCCAGAAATTGGTCGGAAAGACGACACAATCCCAGTCGCAAGGTTAGGATCATTTGAACGCTCCGTCGCGTCCCGGCGTCGATGTGAAAATCACCTTCGCCGAGGCGAATGACGCAGAAATCTTCCTCGTTTGTCAGACAACCGGCGGGCAGGAACATCCTGCTTTCCATTTCCGGCGTCAGCATCTGCGGCGACGGAAAACCGCGGTCTTTTAAAAACAACCGCAGATTCCTCAGCGTCTGCGATTCCGCCAGACATTCGGCGGCAGTCACGGTTATCGAATCGGGTCGGTATATTTTGGTTTGTTTGATAAAATCGTCCAGAACACTTTCTGCGCGATCCTGAATTTCCGACTGTTCGTCCCGGCTGGAAAATTCGGCGGCGGCGATTCGTACAATTTCCTTCCGGAATTGTAAAATCTTTTCCGACCGGTCGGTCGTTTCAGTGATTTTTAAGATCGTCGAAAAGGCTTCGATATGAATGGTTGCGGCGATCATCGGCTTAAATTCTCCCTGTCATTTTCGGATTCTCCGTTGAACGTAATCGTTCTGCAATTCGCGGAGCGCGTCCGAGGCGATCCAGCGCCCGCTTTTTGACCCCGATTGCACGAGTTTTCGGGACAAATCCAGCGCCTGCCGGTTCAGCGCGAGGTTCCGTTTGCCCATTTGTCTCAGCGCCCAGTTGACCGCTTTTTTCACCATATTCCGCTCGTCGTCGGCGTATTTTTCAATCAACTCCCAAAACGGCGCGAAATCTTCGTCTTTCGCCTTTTTATCGCTCACCGCCAGCCGCGCCATCAGAACAAATCCCGCCCGGCGCACGAATTCCTCCGGTCGTTCCGCCCATTCAATCGCTTTTTGCCACGCCAGAGGCGATTTCTCGAAAAGGTTCATGATGCACTGATCACAGATTTCCCAGTAGTCGAACCCGACAACCCACGAAGACATCTGCGCTTCGGTCAACTGCTTCGGATCGTCGATCATACTCGCCAGAATCCGCGTCTCGCGAATGTTCTCGTTCCAGAGACGCGCCGCCAGCGAGTGATTTTTCCCGATCTCCTTCGCCAATGCGCGCAATGGCGGAATTCCGACGCCGAATGTTTTTCCCGGCGTGATGCCGAAACGCTCCATTCCGGCGATCGCCGACGGATTCGACAGCGATTTCAATCGCCTCAGAATTTCATCGAACTCGAGATGATTTTCCCTCGGTTGAACTGGATTCGATTTCGTCATTCTGGCTCCATTTTTATCATTCGGAAGAAATTAAGACAGAATACACTCCGGCGCAACCGTCTTCTTGAAAAATCAATTTCGCGGCTTGAACCGGATTGAGTAAGTTTCATCGTGAATAAAGCCGTTTGCCTGATCCAGCCGCCGATCGAAGATTTTTACGGGACGCCGATCCGCAATTACCCGCTGGGTTTGCTGTCCGTCGCAGTTGCAATTCGTGAATTTCATCCAACGCTGATCGACTTGCGGAATGCAAAACCGCGACCGGTTTCTCTTCCCGACGCGCTGAAGGAAGTTTCGCCGTTTTATCGTCCCGACGACGCCTCGCCGTTTTCTCTGTACAAACGATTTTACCGCTTCGGACATTCGGACGAAGAAATCGCGCGGCTAATTCCCGGTGAATTCGACGTTTTCCTGATTTCCGCGATGTTCACGACTTACTCCGAAACGGTTTTTCGCCTCATCCGATTGATTCGTGAAAGAAAACCTTCCGCCGTCATTATCGTCGGCGGCGCAGACACAGTCGTCCGACCTGAAAACTATCTTCAAATCGGCGCGGATTTCATCATCGTCGGCGAAGGTGAGATCGCGGCGAAACGATTGCTCAACGAATTGGAGAAAGATTCATCCGACTTTGGATCGGTTCCGAATCTGGTTTGGCGAAGCGGCGACGCGATCGTTCACAATCCGGTCGAATGGATCGCGGATTTGAACACACTTCCGTTCGCTGACGCGAAGACGCCGGGAACGCCGGATTATTTCCTGAACGGCAAGCGCCACGCGATGATCCTCGCCAGCCGCGGATGTCCTAACCGGTGCGAATTCTGCTCGATTCACCTGACGATGGGCGACCGCTACCGGATTCGCTCCGTGTCGAACGTTCTCGACGAAATGGGTGAAAATATTGCCGCCGGAATTCGCTCTTTCGATTTTGAAGACGATCATTTCGGCGGAAACCGGCGCTGGCTGACCGAATTCCTTGACGGCGTCATCGAGCGATTCTCGGAGTTTCACATTTCTCTTCAGGCGATGAACGGCATAACGGCGTCGAATCTGGACGCGGAAATATTGAAGAAAATGAAACAGGCGGGATTTTCCTCGCTGAACATTTCGTTGGTGACGCCCGGCGAAACGATGCAGGCAAATCTCAAGCGACCGTTCGGAACCGACAAGTTTATCGAAGTCGTCAACAGCGCTCATGCCATCGGACTTTCCGTCACCGCCTACCTCATCATCGGACTTCCATGTGAAACGACCGCGGAAATCCTGAACGCCATTCTTCTTCTCGCCAGTTTGCCGTGCCTGATCGGTCCGTCGCTTTTTTACCTCGTCCCCGGCACACCGGTTTTCGACCGGCTTAGAGATTCCGGAAAAGTTCCGAAATCCACGCTCTGTTACCGGAGCAGTTTTTATCCGGTGGAAACGGCGAATTGCAACCGGCTCTCTGCCATGACGCTTTTCCGGATTTGCCGCATCGTCAATTTTCTGAAAAGCCTCGCCGACGATGGATTTCCCTCGATCGAGGATGATTCCGGTGACGATAATATTCATGTTCCGGCGGGCGTCTCCGGCAAGGAAAGCCAAACACTTCTGGGCGTCTCGCTCATCCGGCGACTTTTTCTGACAGGAATCCTTTACGGAACCGATAAAAAACAGAACGGCTCTTATCCGCTCGTCCGGGAAAAATACTCTTCGGAACTGGTTGAATCCTTCCTGAATCATGGTTGGCAAATCTGCGGCATCCGGTCGGGGAAAACGTTCACAAAAGTGGAAATTGATGTAAGGTTGAGATAAGGTGGTGGTAAAGTTGGAATCCGAAAAACCAGTTTGGCATAGCGAAAACTGGTTTTTTTTCATAAATCTCCGCGTCCTGAA
>JBAZPZ010000020.1:0-30161 GCA_041645495.1 Fidelibacterota bacterium
GGTATTTTCTTTACGATGATGGCGGCGACTCTGCTCGGTTTCGATCTGAAGGAAGCCGCCTCTATCGGGATCATCGGAGCGGCTGACGGCCCGACATCGATCTATGTTGCCAACAAGTTCGCGCCGGGACTTCTGGGACCAATTTCGGTCGCCGCGTATTCCTACATGGCGCTGGTGCCGATCATCCAGCCGCCGATCATTCTTCTACTGACCTCGAAAAAGGAACGGCTGATTCGGATGCAGATGAAACCTAAAAGCGTCAGCAAATCCGCTCTGATCATTTTCCCAATCATCGTTACGGTTTTTGCGGGATTCATCGCTCCGGCGAGCGCCTCGCTGATCGGCTTTTTGATGTTTGGCAACCTGATCCGCGAATGCGGCGTACTGAACAAACTATCTCTTGCCGCCCAAAACGAACTCGCCAGTCTTGTCACTCTGGTGCTTGGCATCAGCATCGCAACGACGATGACGGCGGAAAAATTCCTTACCGAACGCACGCTTTTCATCATCGGCCTCGGACTCGTCGCATTCATTTTCGATACGGCGGGCGGCGTGATGTTCGCCAAAGCGCTCAACCTGTTCCGCAAGAAAAAGATCAATCCGATGATCGGCGCCGCCGGAATCTCGGCGTTTCCGATGTCCGCCCGCGTCATTCACAAAATGGGATTGAAAGAAGATAGTTCGAACTTTTTACTGATGTACGCGACCAGCGCCAATGTCGGCGGACAGATCGCTTCCGTCATTGCCGGCGGTTTGATCCTGTCTCTGGTTCCGTATTTTTGTAAATAAATGAGGAAATAATGAATAGTGTTTTTTATTCAGCTTTTAATGTCGCCGCTCAGGGAATGACCGGTATTTTTATCTTCATGGCGCTGTTGTACGGCCTGATTCTCCTGATCGACAAGATCTTTCCACAAAAAGCCGAACCGAAAAAGTAAATATCTTTCTTCCACGTTATCGAATGTTCCAAAAACGCGGCTTAACGAATCAACCTTTTTAATGGAATTAAAACAGACGTACGATGTCGTTGTAAAAGACGAGTGCCGTCAGCATTAAAATCAACGCCAATCCGACCTGCTGAATCCGCATTTTTGCCGTGATTGACAATGGTTTGCGGATTACCGCCTCGATTAAAATAACGACCAAATGCCCACCGTCGAGCGCCGGAATAGGCAGAATGTTGATCAGCGCCAGATTCACGCTAATGATCGCCATCAGTCCAAACAACGAACCGAGTCCGGATTTTGCCGACTGACCGGCTAATTTAGCAATGAAAATCGGTCCGCCAAGATTCCGGATCGACTCTTCACCTGTCGCGACCATTTTCAGTGAGACGACGGTGATTTTCAACCAGTACCACGTATTGTTCGCACCGGATGAAATCGCCTCCCAAACACTGGCGTTCCGATGTGTGAACTTCGGGCTGATGCCGATCATGCCGACATCGACGAAGCGGCTTCCTTTCAACACTTTGTTGGAAATTGTTTTCAGCGATTTTTGATGAACGACGCCGTTTCTTTCCCAAGTCAGTTGGATGACGCTGTTCGGATGCGCGTAAATGAGATCCGTCATATCTTTCCACGCGGCAACCTTTGTCCCGTTGATTGCGACGATCTTATCGCCGCTCTGAATACCAATCGAATCCGCCGGTAAATTCAGAATGACGGTTTCGACGATCGCTTCCGGACTGGGATCGAAAATCCCGGAACTGGCGGTTAAAACGGAAAATATTATAAAAGCGAGAAACATATTAAACAACACCCCACCGACGATAAAAAGTAACTTTTGCCAGGTTTTCTTCGATCCGAACGCCCACGGCTCGGCGCTTTTCGCGCCTTCGACATCCATGCTCTCGTCAACTACGCCGGTGACTTTCACGTATCCGCCCAGCGGAACTGCGGAGATGCAATAGTCGGTGTCGCCGACCTTTTTACCGATCAGTCGCGGCGGAAAACCAAGTGAAAACACCTCGACGCGCATTCCGGTCAACTTGGCAAAAATGAAATGCCCCAGTTCGTGAATAAAAATGACACCGCCGATTACCAGTAAAACCGCTAAAATTGTAATCATCTAATTATTTTATCCTTTCATCGTTTGGAATTGATCCGGCTTTCGACAAATTCCCTGCCGGATTCTACGGTCTGCAACACATCGGAAAGCGTCGGCTGATCGACGATAGGCAGAGAACCGAGCGCCTTTTCGACTAAATCCGGAATATCCGTAAACCCGATACGGCGTTCCAAAAACGCATAAACCGCCAGTTCATTCACGACATTTAAAATCGCTGATGCTGTACCACCGCGTTTCAGCGTTTCATACGCCAACCGGATTGCCGGGAATTTTTGTGTGTCCGGCAACTCAAACGTCAGTTGACGAATCTTCCCGAAGTCCAGTTTTTCCCATCTCAACGGTAATCGTTCCGGAAAATTCAACGCGTACTGGATCGGCAGTTTCATATCGGGAACGCCGAGTTGCGCCTTGACGGAACCGTCGATGAATTCCACCATCGAATGAACGATCGACTGCGGATGAATCACGACATCGATCTGTTCCGGGCGCAGATGGAACAGCCAGCGCGCTTCGATGATTTCTAAACCTTTGTTCATCAATGTCGCCGAATCGATCGTGATCTTTTTGCCCATATTCCACGTCGGATGTTTCAGCGCGGATTCGGGCGTGATCGACGCAAACTTTTCCAGCGGAAGTTCCCGGAACGGACCGCCGGAACCCGTTAGGATTACGCGTTGCACGGCTTCCGGTTTCTCTCCCTGAAGACATTGCCAGATGGCGCTATGTTCACTATCGATCGGGAACAGCCGCGCATTTTTCTCCGCCAACAATCGGTTGATCAGATCGCCGGCCATGACCAGCGATTCCTTATTGGAAAGCGCGATGTCTTTCCCGGCGGAAATTGCCCGGTACGACGGCATCAAACCTTCGACACCAACGATCGCGTTGACGACCATATCGACATCCGCTCTTTCGGCCAGTTCGTAAATACCTTCCCGACCGGACAGAACCTCGATACCGTCATCTTTTAGTTCGTCTTCAACCATCCGGAATTGGGATTCGGCGGCGATGGCGACTGCTTTCGGGCGGAATCGTCTTGCCTGCTCGATCAGCAACGCGGCATTTTTACCGGCGGATAAATAGACGACTTCAAACAGTTCCGGCTTCGCCGACACGATGCGGAGCGTGTTTTGACCGATGGAGCCGGTCGAACCGAGAAGAGTCAATCGTTTTTTGTTCATTTCGGAAGCCATAATCATTTTCAGTTCAGCGTAAATTGATAGGAAAGACCGGCTGACACCGCTTTCCGTAAAATACTCAGATCGAGCCCGACCGCGTGCGCCTGTCCGAAATTCCGAACCATTCCAGCCCGGAGTTCATAGAGACTTACATTTTTGGTTGTCTGATAATTCAGCGAAGCGTCGGCATGATCGTTTATTTCTATCCGGCAATGGACGAAATGAAGCGATCCGGCGACGACAAAATCGAATTGTCCGGCACGGTAATTTCTGAAAATAGCCAGATTGACGTCTCGTGTATGAAAATCGTCCGGTCCGTATAAATGATTGACGGCAACGTCGAACAAATTGCGCTGCTCCGGTTTTCCCCACGACGTGGCAAAATGAACGCCTGTCGATTGAATGTCGTCGTGACGCCATCCTGCGGCGGCTACATGACCGCCGAGAACGAGATTAGGAGAAACGCCGATTGCCAGCCAGACTGACGAAAAACCGGCACCTGCGCTTTCGCCGGACGGCATAACTAAAGAGGGAATTTTGACAGCGACTTTCATCAGCGGGCGTTCGGCCGTTTTGAAAAGGGTCAATGGCGATTCCTGTTGTGTCGCAATCATCGCCAGCGTCGGCGTGATCGCCTGACGAATTTGCGATTGGGCGACATCGGTGAAATCAAGGTCTTGTCCGGAAACCGGTATCGCTGAAACGATTCCGAATGCGAAAAGAAAAACCGGGACTATTTGACGGTAAATGAGGTTTTTAGCCAATGGTTTTTATCGGATAATTCCGCGCTGGCTGGTTTTGATAAATCGGATGATGTTCGATACTTCGGGAGACGGTTCTGTCGTCTCTTCGAGTTTCTTTACCGCATCCGAAACGTTATAATCGGAATGATAGATCACTGAATAAGCCTGCTTGAGTGCATGAAGCGTTTCCGGCGAAAATCCACGTCGTTTCAGTCCGACTAAATTCAGCCCTTCGTAAGCAAGCGGTTCCCTTCCGGCGGTGACGTAGGGCGGAACGTCTTTCGTCACTTTACTGCAACCGGCGATGATCGCGTGTTGCCCTATCCTGATGAACTGATGAACGCCGCTCAATCCGCCGACGATCGCCCAGTCTTCGATCTGCACATGTCCGCCCAACGCAACGGAATTCGCCAAAATCACGCGGTCGCCGACGATACAATCGTGTGCCACATGCGCGTTGGCCATAATCAAACAGTCCGAGCCGACGACGGTCTTCATCGCATAATTCGTTCCGCGGTTGATCGTGACAAATTCCCGGATGGTCGTCCGGTCGCCGATCTCGACGGTTGTAATTTCGCCGGCGAACTTGAGGTCTTGCGGAATTTCACCCAGAACGGCATGATGAAAAACGCGGCACATTTTTCCCAGAGAGGTCCCCGGCAGGATGATGACGCCCGCACCGATCCGGCATTCATCCGAAATCTTCACGTTTTCATGAATCCACGAAAACGGACCGACGGTCACATTTTCGCCAATCTCCGCTTTCGGATGAACAATCGCCGAAGGATCAATTATCGTCATAGATTATCTGTCGGTTATCGTGGCAATGATCGTCGCTTCCGCTACGATATCGTCGTTGACATACGCGACCGCACGGAATTTACACGTCGAAAGCCGAAACTGGGTCAGTTTAATTTCCAGTCGTAATTGATCACCCGGAATAACAGGTTTGCGGATGCGAACGTCATCCATCCCGGAGAGGACGACCAATTTTTTTTCGGGATTTTCCAGCGTATGCAGAATCAGAAATCCGCCCGCCTGCGCCATCGATTCGAGGACCAGTACACCGGGCATGATTTTTTGCTCAGGAAAATGTCCCTGAAAAAAGGGCTCGTTGACGCTGACATTTTTTATCGCCGTCACCGATTCTCCCGGAATAATGTCGATGATTTTGTCCACCAGCAAAAACGGATAGCGGTGCGGAAGCACTTTTAAAATCCCGCTGATATCCAGGAGCGCGCCTTCTGCTTGCTTGGATTGGTACTTTTGACGGATAATGACCTTCTCGTATTCCTGACGGATTTTTTTCATCAGATTTACATTATGAGCGTGTCCGCTCCGAGCCGCAATCACGTGACCGTGAATCGGAATTCCGAGAAGCGCAAAGTCGCCGATCAGATCGAGAATCTTGTGGCGAACCGCCTCGTTGTAATAACGGAGCTGGACACCGTTCAAAGTGCCTTTCTGACCGGCTGTCAGCGCGGAAGAGAGGTTAAACATCTTTTTCAGGCGGTCGATCTCGTCCTGCGAAATATCGCGGTCGATGAAAACGACGGCATTGTTGGCATTTCCGCCTTTGATAAGTCCGCGGTTCTTGAGTCCTTCCACTTCACTGAGCAAACAAAATGTGCGTGCGGCGGCATAGTCCGATTCGAATTCCTCGGCCAAATTGTAGGTCGCCGAATATTGCGTGCCGATCGAACTGATCGGGTAATCGATCAGAAACGTGATCCGGAAACTATCGGCGGGCAGGACGTGAATATCGACGTTATTTTTCGGATCGGTGTACGTGATGATCTTGTCGATAACCAGCACCTGTTGCTGGGCTTCCTGTTCGACGATTTCCGCCCGTTTGAGTGCGTGGACGAATTCGATGGCGCTTCCGTCGCAGACTGGCGGTTCGATGTTGTCCAATTCGATATACGCGTTATCGATTTCGAGGCCGGCGAGCGCTGCCAAAACATGTTCGATCGTATGAATTACCACCCCATTCTGAGCGATCGTCGTTCCGCGGGAAATATCGACGACATGGCTGATGTCGGCAATAATCTCCGGACAATTTTCGATGTCCGTCCGGATGAATCGCAATCCATTGTTCTCGGGCGCCGGTTTAAAAGTGACCGTGCTGTTGACGCCGGTGTGAAGTCCGATTCCCGACACCGAAACCGGGTTTTTAATCGTTCTCTGATTCCTGGGCATTTCTATTCCTCATAATTTTTTGACTCGCCAGTAGTTCAAGTTGTTTGATCTTTTCCTTGATGTCGGGAATGGAGCGGATATTTGCCATCTCTCTCCAAACCTTTCCCTTTTCCTGAGCGGGTGAACCGATGACCACGGCGCCCGTTGGAATATCTTTGGAAACTCCCGCCTGAGCCGCGATAATAGCGCCCGCGCCGATATGCAGGTGACCGGCGATGCCAACCTGACCCGCAATGGTGACGCCGTCTTCGATTACCGTGCTTCCCGCGACTCCGGATTGACCGGCAAGGAAACAATATTCACCGATTTTTACGTTGTGAGCGATCTGAACGAGATTGTCAATTTTCGTACCTTTGCCGATCGTCGTGTCACCGAGCGTTCCGCGATCGATCGTCGTGTTGGCGCCGATTTCCACGTCGTCACAAATGAGAACGCCGCCTGCCTGCGGGATTTTCTCGATGCCGTTTTCGACCCGAACGAATCCAAATCCATCGCTTCCGACGATTGCGCCCGAATGAATGATAACGCGCTGACCGATGCGGCAACGATGATAAACCGAGACGTTCGGATAAATGAGCGTATCGTCCCCGATCTGCGTTTCTCGTCCGATTACCGAATTCGGCAGGATGATAACCCGCTCGCCAATGACACATTTTTCGGCAATGACGACATGCACTCCGATATGAACGTCCTTTCCCAAAACAGCATCCGTCGCGATGATGGCCGTCGGATCGATTCCCGGAACAGGCATCGGCGCTTCCGGACGAAAAATGGTCAGAGCGCGGGAGTAGGCAAAATTCACATTCTGAACGCGGATGAGATTGGGATAAGGTTCCTTGAAATTCTCTTCAACTAAAATCGCCGTCGCGTGAGTCGTCGCCAAAAACTTGACGTACTTCGGGTTACTGAGAAACGTCAACTCGCCAGGTTCGGCGTGTTGAATCTCGGATAGATCATGGACAAGGAGTCTGTCGTCTCCATCCACTTTTCCACCGACCATTTCGGCGATTTTCTGAAGAGACAATTCCACGGTCGTACCGTTGGTTATTTCGTTCTTTTCAGCTCATAAATGACTTTATCGGTCATGTCGTGCGCCGGATCCGCGTATAAAATATTTCCGGCCACGGTGTCAAAAATATAGTCATATTTGTTGTCCTTGCCGACTTTCTGAATGACAGTTTTGACTTTTTCCAGAACGGGACCGACGAGTTCGGCCTGCTTTTTATAAATTTCGCCCTCCGGACCGAGTTTTTCGACCTGAAATTTCTGAATGTTCTGCTGAAGCTGCGTGATCTCGGCCTCTTTGGTCGCCCGACGCGCATCGCTCATGATCATCTTCTGGCGATCATAATCTTTCGTCAAACTATCCAGTTTGCCGAGCATTCCTTTGTACTGATCTTCGAGTTTCTTAGCCTCGATGTCCAGTTTGCTCTGGGCTTCCTTCGCCTCGTCGTATTCCGAAAGAATCCGGTCCGAATTGACATAGGCAACTTTGATCTGAGCGTTCGCAAAACCAAACATTCCCAGAACCATCAGAATTGCTAAAAACAAAACAACAACTTTCTTCACTGATAACCTCCCATTGATTAAAATTGAGACCCAAAAATAAAATGTGTTTTCCATCCCTGCGGCTTTCCGTAGCCGGTTTCACCTTCGGGATCGATGTCGTCAAATCCGTAACCAAAATCAACGCCGAGCATCCCCATCATCGGCATAAAGAAGCGCACGCCGATACCGGCAGACCGCTTCACGTCGAACGGATCGGTAGATTTCAAAGTCTTCCATGTATTTCCCGCTTCGGCAAATACCAAACCATAGATTGTCGGATTCTCCGAAACTGGGAATCGGTATTCGAGCGTATATTTCAAGAGCGATTCGCCGCCATAAGGCAAATATGTGCCGGAATAAATCTGCGAAGGACCGACCTGATTGTCGTCATAGCCACGAAGAGCGGTGCCGTAAATCATTCCACTGCCGCCCATGATGAACCGCTCATCCGGCGGGATGACGCTGTTGGACTTGAGTCTTTTGATCAAGCCGAATTCAACATGGTTGAATAAAACGAATTTCCAGAAAGTCGGCAGATAATATTCCATTGTAAAATTATGTTTATGAAAGTGCTCACTGCCGCCAAGAAAGCCGCCCGACAGCATGCTCGACCATTCGAACACGGAACCTTGCGTCGGAAATTCTGGTGCGTTTCGGCTATCTCTCGAAATGACCTGCGTTAACGTGACACCTGTTGTCTTGTCGTGCCCGAGTAAAACGCTTTCCAAATAATCTTCGTCGCAGTTCTCATATTTCTTAGTGGCCACGCCTAACATCCATGTACCGCGAAAATAGTTATCCGGAAAGCGGAAGCGACGGCTCCAGCGTACCGAACCGCCGATTTGACTCAAGTCGAACGGGTAGTAATAATAACCGTTTCCACCGCGCTCGGAATAAACGAAACTCGCTCCGACTAAATTGGGCGTGTCGAAAATCCACGGATCGCTGTAACTGACGGAAAAGGATTTGTACGGATTGGTCGTGGAGCCCGTGAGCGTATAACCGGCGCCGCGTTGATAACTGACCGAAACCTGCTGTCCTCTGCCACGGAAGTTGTTGAATTCCACACCGCCGCCGCCAATCAGTCCGTACATCTGGCTGATGCTGAATGACAGATTCGCTTTACCCGATGATTTTTCCTCAACTGTAATTTCGACATCGACTTTTTTGTCATCGACGGGAACGACGTCGGGCGTCACATTCGCAAAATAATTCAAAATGAAAATTTCGCGCTGACTGCGCATCAAGGCCTCGCGGCTGAAAATATCGCCGGGGTACATTTTCAGTTCACGGCGAATTACATTTTCATGCGTCTTGGAGTTGCCGACGATATTGATCTGATTGACGGCGACCTGACGATTCTCGGTAATTTCGCAATTCAGGTCAATTTCATTTTTACTGACCGGAATTTCGAGCGGACTGATTTGAAAAAACAGGTATCCCTGATCCATGTAAACGGCATTCACACGTTCGTAAATTCCTTTTTGAAGTTCCTCAGCATCGTACCAATCGCCGGGCTTGATGTTCAGGATCGTTTTCAGATCATCGCTCTTGTAAAGCGTGTTGCCGTTAAATGTGATGTTCCGGTATTTGTACCGTTCGCCCTCTATGACGCCGATTTCAAAAAACATGTGTTTCTTGTTTTCACTATAGGTGATGGTGTCGTATTCGATTTCGATATCCCGATATCCGTTATTCCGGTAAAACTCGATCAGTTTGTCTTTATCTTCGGCATACTTCTCTTCATCGTATTCGCCGACCTGGAATAGAAATAAATTTCTACGTTTCGTATCTTTCAAAACGCGGCGCAGACGTCTATCCGAGTAATGCTCGTTTCCGTCGAAAACGACATCTTTGATGCGGACTTTTTTTCCTTCATTAATTTCAAGAGTCAGATCTCGCGTATTTTCATTCTCTCCGTCGTCAACCTTCTGTTTGACATCGACGAGTAAATAGCCTTCTTTCTCGTAGAGTTTTTTGATCTTCCGAATGCTGTCCGTTATCAGATGAGGTGAAAGTACCTTACCGGTCATCATATTCACTTCTTCATCGATCTTGGATTTTTTAATTTTTTTATTTCCTTTGATTTCAAACTTACCGAGACGCGGATATTCATCAACTTTGATGATGAGGAAAACGCCTTCTTCCGTCGCTTTATCGAGATAGATTTGAATATCGGAGAACAGGTTCAATTTCCACAACCGGGTAATGGCGCTCGGAATATCGTCAAAAAATATTTCTTTTCCTTCAATAATTCCGGACTGGACTTTTACGCTGTTTTCCGAGATCGTCTTAACGCCCTGAATGGCAACGCCATAGACTTTCACACGATTTTCGGTCTGCGCCTGCGTCTGAGCAATAAATATTACGGGAAATAACAATAAAATAATCGCACTTATTCTTTTCATCAACGATGACCATCCGATCTATTTTCCGTCAACTGTTCACTCGTCATTCCAAAACGTCTTTCTCTCTTCTGGTAATCGGTGATGGCGGCAAAAAGTTCCCGACTTCTAAACGCCGGCCAAAAAACTGGTGTCACATATATTTCGGTGTACGCCAACTGCCACAATAGAAAATTGCTGATGCGAAACTCGCCGCTGGTTCGGATCAACAGATCTGGATCGGGTTTGCCTACGGTATATAAATGATTGGAAAACAGATTGTCGTCTATCTCGTCGATGCCGATTTCTCCTTGTTGAACTTTTCGGGCAATGGCTCGTGTGGCATCGAGAATTTCCGCCCGACTTCCGTAACTGAGCGCTAAGTTCAGGTTCAGTCCCGTATTATTTTTCGTTTTTTCGACGCCAGCAAGTAGTCCGCGGTACGGACCTGCAGGCAAATCATGAAGATGTCCAATTAGCGTCAATTTCACATTATTTCGATGCAACTCGTCGATTTCATTCTGGATCGTTTTGAGAAGCAATTTCATCAAAGCGGAGACTTCGGACATCGGTCGCGACCAATTCTCAATAGAAAAAGTGTACAGCGTTAGAACCTGAATTCCCAGTTTACCACATTCCCGTGTAATTTCCCGGACCGAGTTGATGCCCTCGTTATGCCCGGCGACGCGCGGAAGCCCTTTCTGCTTCGCCCAACGACCGTTACCATCCATGATGATGGCGATATGCCTGGGCAATCGCCCGCCTTTGACGATTTCTTCTCGGAGTTGATCTATTTTTATGTCTTCTTTTTTCATTTATAACGAAAACCAAAAAAGCTTAGGGAAATTAAATTCAATCGAATATAAAGTCAATGGAAAAGAGATGATAGCCGGACTCTAATCATCAGTTTGCCGAAATTTAACCGATTATTATTATCAATTCCTCTCCTAAAGATGGGAAAATATTCCCAATAGATTTCCGGATATTTCTCCTTTTCCTTCCGTTTTGTATAAAATCTCATGAAAATTCAAACGATTTTGCCTGTAAAAATTCCCATTCATGGAAACCGGGCGCTTGCTTGACCGGATTATCTACCAATTATGAAAATTGCGGTTGTTTTCAAAAGTTATCGAATCTATATTACTTAAGTGATGATAATGCCTCTGACCAGCCTGAATCTCTCACCGCAACTAAAAAATAGATACGACAATTACCGAGAGTAACGATGAATAGTAGAATTTTAATTGCAGACAGCGATATAGCCACGCGACAATTGCTCGGCGAATTTTTAAGTTCGAAAGGATACGACTGCGCGATGACGGCGGACAGCGAAGAAGCGATCAACTTCGTGCAATCGGACAACTTTGACATTCTCCTCGCTGACGTCAAAATGCCAAAATGGAACGGCGCCGATATTCTCGATGAAATCCAAAAATATTCACCGCGAACCCTGACGGTGATGACCACCGATTCCGCAACGGTCGAATCTGCCATCGAGGCATTGAGGAAAGGTGCGGTCGATTACCTGATCAAACCTCTTGACATGGAAGACCTCCATGTCCGCTTGAAAAAGATAGCCAAGATTCAACAGGTTCTTCTCGAAAATCAATATCTTCGAAAAGAAGTTCACTCAATTTTCAATCAGAATATTATCATCGGCAACAGCTCGGCAATGAAAAACGTTTATCACATGATCGATAAGGTCGCCAATTCTTCTTCGAATATTCTCATCACCGGAAAAAGCGGAACAGGCAAAGAATTGGTTGCGCGCTCGATCCACCAAAATAGTCCGAGAGCCAATGCGCCGTTCATTGCTATTAATTGCGGCGCCATACCGGAAACCCTTTTTGAGAGCGAACTTTTCGGATTTAAAAAGGGCTCTTTCACCGGCGCAACGATGGATAAAGAAGGTGTCTTCCGGGCGGCGAATAGCGGCACTTTATTTCTCGATGAAGTCGGCGAAATCCCGATTCATATTCAGGTAAAATTGCTCCGTGCGATCGAAGAAAAGGAGATCAAACCGATCGGTTCCGCATCGTCGGTTCACGTTGACGCCCGTGTCCTTTCTTCCACTAACCGCGACCTGCTGAAAGAAATCGAGGAAGGAAATTTCCGCGAAGACTTGTACTACCGGCTAAACATCATCGAAATTCATCTCCCGCCGCTCAGCGAACGCAAGGAAGACATTCCAATACTCGTCGAGCATTTCGTCCGCAAATACAATCACGAATTGAAACGAAAAGTACTCGGCGTCGATAACCAGACGATGAAAATCCTGATGAACTATAAATGGAAAGGCGAAGTCAGAGAACTGGAAAACATGATCGAGCGAGCCGTTCTGCTCTGCGAGTCGGAATGCATTTCGTCAAAAGACCTCCCACCGCACGCCATCGGTTCTGAGACCGGAACCGATTATCCCGACGATCTGAAAGCGTCAGTCCGAAACTTTGAGAAGCAACATATCGTCAACATTCTCGGCCGTGTCAGTAACGATAAAAACAAATGCGCGAAAATTCTCGGGATCGGCCTTTCTTCCCTCTATCGGAAAATCGAGGAACTGGAAATTAAAATCTAACTTCCGTCCGATTTTCCAAACAGACGGTTTCTCACCTGATTTTACAAACTGATTTTAACGGAAAATCGCCAGAAAAACACCTGCGGCGATCGCCGATCCAATGACGCCCGCTACGTTCGGACCCATCGCATGAAACAGGAGATAATTATCCTTGTCGTACTGACAAGCGACGATCTGCGAAACGCGCGCGGAATCCGGAACGGCAGACACGCCCGCCGAATCCGATCGGCAACAACAACAACGGCTCATAATTTTTAACAATAGCCAAAAAAATCGCGATTCCACCAATGATAATCATAAGGACGTTTCCCCATGTCAGATTCGCAAATCCGGTCGTTGAGAAAACTTTTTCAAGAATTTCCATCTAATATCCTTCGTTAACCCAGAATAATGAGGACGTCGCCTTCGTTGACGGAATCGCCGGTCTTGACGGAAATTCCTTTGACGATACCGTCTTTACCAGACTGAATTTCATTTTCCATTTTCATGGCCTCCATGATGAGGACGCATTGTCCTGCACGGACGCTGTCACCCTCTTTGACAAGAATTTTCTGGATCAATCCCGGCAATGGCGCCAGCACATTCGTGGCATTGACAATAGTTTTAGGCTTGTGTAGTGTCGGTTCCGGAGCACCACCCGCCACTTTCGTAGCGGCGTCGGTGTCACCGATGACTTCCGAACGGATCAGCTTCGGCTTGATGTCGGAGACCTGTTCGATCCCGAGGTCTTTTAAACCGACCTGATATTTTTTACCGTTAACCGTCAACACCGCTTCATAGGCATTAAATTCGCTGATGACGACTTCATATTCCTTGCCGTTAATTTCCAACTGGAGTTTTTTCTCTTTCATCTTTATTTCCTCAGACCGCTTAGTCTTTGTCCAACTTTGTAACCCATTTTCCAGACATTTTGCTGACCGCCGTGAACGAATGTTATCTCGCTCTGGAGCGCGTCGAAATGTATCTTCCGGTAACATTCGATTGCCGTCGCGATAGCGATCAGATCGTCTTCCGGAATGTCCGCAACCGGCGCGATCGGGATGATTTCATCGGCCTCTTTTTCATAGTAATCTTTAAGTGCCCGTTTTTTCGCAGAAGCCTCCACCAGTTTATTGAAGAGAAACAGAACCACTTCGATCAGTACCAATCCCGTGAATACAATAAGTAATCCGGCAAAGGCAATCACAGCCCCATTTTGTATCACATCTCCGCTCATTGTTCGCTCCTATAACGGAATGTTGCCATGTTTTTTTGTCGGATTATCGTCGCGTTTGTTCGCCAACATTTCAAGGGATTTGATGAGTTTGTAGCGCGTAACTTTCGGTTCGATCACCTCATCGATATAACCTTTTGCGGCGGCGACATACGGATTGGCGAACTTATCCCGATATTCTTCAACTTTTTCGGCGAATTTCGCTTCCGGATTTTCCGCTTCTTTTATTTCTTTGGCGAAAATGATTTCGCTGGCGCCCTGCGGACCCATGACGGCGATCTCGGCCGACGGCCACGCAAAACTGTAATCGCCGCGGAGTTGTTTGGAATTCATGACACAAAACGCGCCGCCGTAACCTTTGCGGGTGATAACTGTGATCCGGGGAACGGTTGCTTCAGCGTAGGCGTACAGCAATTTGGCGCCGTGCTTAATGATGCCGTTGAATTCCTGAACAGTGCCGGGCATGAAACCGGGAACATCTTCGAAGGTAACGATCGGTATGTTAAAAGCGTCGCAGAATCGGACGAACCGCGCGGCTTTATTCGACGCATTGCTGTCCAAAACGCCCGCCAACACTTTCGGCTGGTTCGCAACGATGCCGACCGATTTACCGTTCAACCGACCAAAACCGATCAGGATATTCGTCGCGTAAAGTTCCTGAACTTCCATAAATTCGCCTTTGTCGAGAACCTTGACCAAAATATCCCGCATGTCATATGGTTTATTCGGATTGTCCGGGACGAGATAGTTGAGATCTTCCTCGACGCGGTCCACCGAATCGTCGTTCCGGTTGATCGGCGTCTCTTCCATATTATTCTGTGGCAAATAAGTGATCAGACGGCGAATATCGGCGAAAAGACTTTGCTCGTCGTTATAGGTGAAATGGGTAATGCCGCTCTTGGTCGCGTGAACGTCGGCTCCGCCCAGTTCATCGGCCGATACATCCTCGTGCGTCACGGTTTTGACAATCTTCGGGCCGGTCAAAAACATATAGGCGGAATTCCTGACCATGAAGATGAAATCGGTCAGTGCGGGAGAATAGACGGCGCCGCCGGCGCACGGACCGACGATCGCGCTGATCTGCGGAATTACGCCGGAATACAAAACGTTTCTCAGAAAAATCTCTGTATAACCGGCCAGCGAATCGACGCCTTCCTGAATTCTCGCGCCGCCACTGTCGTTGATGCCGATGATGGGAGCGCCGACCTTTGCCGCCATTTCGAGAATTTTCACAACCTTTTCACCGACGACTTTCGACAGCGAACCGCCGAAAACCGTAAAGTCGAATGAATAGACGAAAACCAATCGACCGTGAATCGTCCCATAACCGGTGACGATGCCGTCGCCCATAAATATCTTTTCCGCCATGCCGAAATCGATACACGTATGCGTACGGAACATATCAACTTCCTCGAAACTGTTGGGATCAAGGAGTATATCGATGCGTTCGCGGGCGGTTAATTTCCCTTTTTGATGCTGTTTCTGGATCGCATCTTCGCCGCCGCCGAGGCGGGCTTTTTCTATTTTTTCTTTCAGTTCGAGAATCTTTCTTTCTTTACTCATTCACTTCTCCTGTTATCTGGCAAATTTCCGTCAGTACTTTTCCGGACGATTTGGGATGTAAAAAGGCTATTTTCGAGTCGTGAACGCCGGTTCGGGGCGACTCGTCGATCATGGAAACGTTCATTCCTTTGAAAAAGGCGATCTCTTTCTCGATTCCGTCGCTTCGATACGCGATGTGATGAATTCCTTCGCCTCTCTTTTCGATGAACTTTGCGATCGGACTTTCCGGCGATGTCGGTTCCAGCAATTCGATACGCGTTTCGCCGGTCCGGAAAATCGCCGTCTTGACTTTTTGCTCAAGAACCTCTTCGATTCCAATGAATTCGAGCCTTAAAACGTCCCGGTAAAACGGAACCTGCTGGTCAAGTCCGGACACCGCAATACCGATATGATCGATCTGTGTTATCATAACCAATTACACTCCCGTAAAAATAGGTTTAATTTTTCGTTAATCAAAGAATAGGGACCATTTTTTTTCCGATAGACAGCATCGACCCACTCGTCAAGTCTGTTCTCAAAATCATATTTTCGATTGACATGAGCGGACACTTTTTGCGTAAAGATTTGCCGGATTTCGGATTTGAGACGGCTTTTGCGTTTGTCCTGAAGAGAACCGTTTTGGGAAATTTTCGCAACATAACCATCGATGGCGGTCAACAGGTCGTCGATTCCTTCGTTCATCGACGCGGCGGTCATCACGATGGGTTTCATGTTTTCCGGATGGTCGGCGAACTGAATGCCGAGAACATATTCGATCTCTGCTTTGAGTTTCAACGCGCCATCCCGATCCATTTTATTCACGACAAAAATGTCACCGATTTCCATCACGCCCGCTTTCATGGCCTGAATTTCGTCGCCGAGTCCCGGAACCAAAACCAGCAGGACAAGATCAGAAAGTTCGACGACCTCGATCTCGGTCTGCCCAACTCCGATCGTTTCGACGGCGATTAAATCGAATCCGGCGGCATCCAGAACTTTGATCGCGTCGCATGTTGCCTGCGCAACGCCGCCCAAATGTCCGCGGGAAGCCATCGACCGGATGAAGACGCCCTCATCCGTGGCGTGACTCTGCATCCGCAGACGATCGCCCAATATCGCTCCGCCTGAAAACGGCGAACTCGGATCGACCGCGATCACGGCGACTTTTTTCTGGCGACCTCGTTCGAGTTCGATAATTTTATCCAAAAGCGTGCTTTTTCCTGCACCGGGCGGACCGGTGATTCCCCAGACCTGCGCGTTTCCGCAATGCGGAAACAGCTCATCGATGAGACTCTCCTTTTCGGGTCGGTTGTTCTCGATCCAGCTAATCGCGCGTGCTATCGCGCGGACATCACCCCGGAGAATCCTTTCTGCAAAATCGGTCACTGGCTGACTCTTTCCCGATTTGCTTCGATAAATTGAATAACGTCTGCGATTGGTGTTCCGGGCGTGAAAACGGTTTCGATGCCGCTCACTTTGAGTTGCGGAATATCGACATCGGGGATCACGCCGCCGCCAAAAACGATAATATCGCCCGCCTGCTGTTCCCGCAGAAGTCGAACGACTTTCGGAAACAATTCATTATGCGCGCCGGACAACAAACTGAGTCCAACGAAATCCACATCCTCCTGAATCGCCGTCTTGACGATCGCCTCCGGAGTCTGACGAATACCGGTATAAATGACCTCATAGCCGGCGTCTTTCAAGGCGCGAGCAACATATTTTGCGCCCCGGTCATGTCCGTCGAGACCGGGCTTTGCGATGAGTATTCGAATGATTTTTTTCACGGCATCCTCCTTATAAAACGATCGATTCCTGATACTCGCCGAATTCGTCCCGCAGAACGTTGCAAATTTCGCCGAGAGTCGCATACTCCCGAACGGCATCGAGTATCAGCGGCATCAGGTTGACTTCCGCATGTTTCGTACCGTCCCGAAGCTCATTTAGAAAGGATTTGACGGCGTCGGCATTCCGGGTTTTTCGCACGTCAGCTATTTTTTGGATTTGAATATTTCTGAGTCCTGGATCGACCTTTAAAATATCCTTCGGCGTTTCCAGTTTGACAGTAAATTTATTTACACCGATGATAACGCGCTCGCCGCTTTCGATCTCGCGCTGATATTTATAGGCGGCGTCCTGAATTTCCTTTTGAACAAATCCGTTTTCGATGGCGCGAACCATTCCGCCAAATTCTTCGATCTTGTCGATATATTTCCAGACTTCGGATTCTATTTTGTCCGTCAGACTTTCAACTAAAAATGAACCGGCAAGCGGATCGATGCTGTTCGTCACGCCCGATTCATAAGCGACAATCTGCTGTGTCCGAAGCGCGATCCGAACGGCGTCTTCCGTCGGTAAGCCCAGTGCTTCGTCGCGCGAATTCGTATGAAGACTCTGCGTTCCGCCCAGCACGGCCGCCAGCGTCTGAATGGCGACGCGAACGATATTGTTATCCGGTTGTTGCGCGGTCAGCGTACTGCCGCCGGTCTGCGTATGAAACCGGAGCATCATCGATTTAGGACTTTTCGCCTGAAATTTATCCTTCATGATTTTTGCCCAAATCCGGCGAGCCGCTCGGAACTTTGCCACTTCTTCCAGCAGATCGTTGTGCGAATTGAAAAAGAACGACAGACGATCCGCAAAGGCATCGACATCCATTCCCGCTTTTATAGCGGCTTTGACATATTCGATCCCGTCGGCCAGCGTGAATGCCACTTCCTGAACGGCCGTCGATCCGGCCTCCCGGATATGATAACCGGAAATGCTGATCGTATTCCATTTCGGCACTTCCTTCGCGCAATATTCAAAAATATTGGTGATCAGTCTCAGCGATGGTTTTGGCGGGAAAATGTACGTGCCGCGCGCCATGTACTCTTTGAGGATGTCGTTTTGAATGGTTCCGTTGATCTCTTGCTTTGAAACGCCTTGTTTTTCTGCAACCGCGATATACATGGCGAGCAGAACCGCCGCCGGCGCATTGATCGTCATGGACGTCGATACTTTATCGAGCGGAATGCCGTCGAACAGAATTTCCATGTCCCTGAGCGTGTCGATGGCGACGCCAACTTTTCCGACCTCACCTTCCGAGTGAGGATCGTCGGAATCGTAGCCGATCTGCGTCGGCAAATCGAAAGCGATGGATAAACCGGTTTGTCCCTGACTCATCAGGAATTTATACCGCTCGTTGGATTCCTCCGCCGTTCCGAATCCGGCATATTGCCGCATCGTCCAGAACCGACCCCGGTACATCGTCGGCTGAACGCCGCGTGTGAACGGATACTCGCCGGGAAATCCCAACTTTTCAGAATATTCGGCGTCTGTTGTAATAGAAGGCAAATGGACGCGCTTAACCGGAATCCACGAACCCGTCGTGAATTCCTTTTTCCGTTCTGGATTCTTATCCGTCACTTTTTTAACGACAGCAGATTCCCACGACTTCCGCTGATCGTCCAGGTTTTTACTTTCAGGCATTGAACATTCTCCTCGGTGTGCATGTCAGGTGACTTTGGTAAATCCTCACAAATTGTGTAATGAATTTTTCTGGTCAAACATCTCGAATTTAAACGATCAAAAATGACTTAAGAAATTAAAGATAACGACGGAAAAAAACAATAGCCGCAAGGATGGTCGCCGATCCATTCATCGTTCAGCATCTGGAGAATCGAAACACACTCCATTTCCCGTCCGGAAACCGTCCGTTGCGCTCCGAGACGATCTTCATACCGATCACAGTAATAAAGCCAATTCTCGTCGCGACGAAGATGAACGCATGGATCGCCGTCATACGCGCCGCAACATGCGCCGCAATGAATGCAAATGTCTTCAAATTCGTTTTCATCTATTTCTTTCCCTCCGAATCGTATCCGTCCGGAGGGTAACCGTTCAAATTCCGTCAACTGCCCTTTCTCCTAAAAATATCGCCTTCTTAAACATACCATTGCTTTTATTTTAAAATCAGACTACTTTAGCGCCCGGTAATTATGATGAAATTTCTCTTTCAAGATACATGGCTACCCTGGATTCAAACGCACCGGATGTTGCTGGGTCTTCTCGGCGGATTGTCAATTCTCACTTTCCTCGGAACATTGCTGGTAATTCCATTCATCCTCGCCAGAATGCCGGCTGATTATTTCGTCCGGCAGGTTCATCGGAGAAAACGCACGTCGGGACTATCCCGAACTGTACATTACTTATTTCTGATCCTCAAGAATTTCATCGGCGTGCTGTTTCTCATGACCGGATTCGCAATGCTGTTCATTCCCGGGCAAGGCGTTCTGACGATTCTCATCGGCATTTCGTTGATGAGCTTTCCTGGAAAGCGCCGATTGGAGAGAAAGATCGTTCAGAAACCGTCGGTGCTTTCAGCGATCAACTGGATACGATCGAAAGCCGGAAAAGAGCCTCTGATCCTCGAATATTCGGATCGATAGCCGGTTATGATTCCTGTTTTCCACGTTTAAACGGTGAAAACAGAAGAAACAATCCGAGCAGGATCAGGACGACCGGCCAGTATGTGAAAGACACGCAAAAACCGACATAAAAGATGACCGCGATCGAAATCAGGATCAATCCGGGTACATACAATTTATTTCCTTCTTCCGCGAACAGGAACATGAACAAAAATCCGATTCCCGGCGCCAGAATGAATGTCGGCCAGAGTTCCACGATATTCCGCCAGTCCGTCATTTCGAGATAGAGAAATAGCGCGCCGAGTATCAGCAAGATCGACGCAGGCATGAGCAGACCGTAATTCTTCGTATTTTGCAGAAATCCAATGACAAAGAGAAGCCCGACGCCGATGAGAACCATCGGCCAGAGAACTTCCCATCCGTAACGGCTCCGCTGGACGAAAAAGAGGAAAATACCCAGCAAAATCAGAAAAACACCCAGAACAAAATTGGATGACGACTTGCGTTGACTCATCTTTTCCTCCGTCTGAAAAATGAATCAAGCCCTCTTTAAAAGGGCTTGATTCCGGTTAATATTCGTGCCGACATCGCAATGCCGAAGAATTATGCGATCGTAACTTTCGCGTCTAAATAAACATCCTGAACGGCGTTCATGATCTCGGCGCCTTCTTTCATCGGCTTCTGAAATGCCTTGCGGCCGAGAATTAATCCCATACCGCCGGCGCGTTTGTTGATAACTGCCGTTTTGACGGCTTCGACCAGATCGTCCTCACCTGAAGCGCCGCCGGAATTGATCAGTCCTGCGCGTCCCATGTAGCAACCGGCAACCTGATAACGGGTCAGGTCGATCGGATGATCGGTGGTCAGTTTCTCGTAAACTTTCTTATTCGTCTTTCCGAATTTCAGCGCGGTGAATCCGCCGTTATTTTCCGGAAGTTTCTGTTTGATGATGTCTGCTTGGATCGTCACGCCCAGATGATTTGCCTGATTAGTCAGATCGGCGGCAACATGATAATCCTTTTCCTCGGTTTTGAAGGCATTGTTTCTCAGATAGCACCAAAGAATCGTCGCCAATCCAAGTTGATGCGCATGTTCGAAAGCTTCGCTGATTTCCATGATCTGCCGACGACTTTCCTCCGAACCGAAATAGACCGTCGCTCCAATGGCAACGGCGCCCATATCGAAAGCCTGGTCCACGCTGGCAAAAAGCGTCTGATCGTGCATGTTCGGATAAGAAAGCAATTCGTTGTGGTTGATCTTCAGAATGAACGGAATCTTGTGCGCATATCTCCGCGCGACTATTCCGAGAACGCCCAGTGTCGAAGCGACGGCATTGGCTCCGCCTTCGATAGCCAGCCGAACGATATTTTCAGGATCGAAATAAATCGGATTCGGCGCGAACGATGCGCCAGCCGAATGTTCGATTCCCTGATCGACCGGAAGAATCGACAGGTAACCTGTTTTCGCAAGCCGTCCGGTATTGTACATCGTCGCCAAATTCCGAAGCACGGGAATCGGCCGGTCGCTGTTGAGATGAATTCTGTCCAGGAAATCCGGACCGGGTAAATGCAACTCTTCTTTTGCGATCGTCGTACATTTGTGATTTAACAGGAACTCTGCGTCCTTACCTAATAGTTTTTCAATGTCACGTTTCATCATTACCTCCAATATTAAAACTGCGGAAAGATACGAAAAATATCTATCAGAATGAATGAATATTTCTTCCAATGAATTTCCGTTTCCGGATCGAAAGTCCCACAGAAAATCAATCCGATATAGAAAACAAGTTTGAGCGTCCGGAAATCCTGTTAATCCAGCCGAAAAATTTCTTGCCAATTGTCATATTTGGTATTAATTTCATTTTGTAATGATTACAAACATGGAACAAATTAAAAATCAGTTGGAAAAACAGGGAATCAAACCGACTTATCAGCGGTTACGGATTCTCGAATTTCTGATCTCGGCAGGAAATCATCCGAATGCCGACACGATCTACGAAAACATCGCAAAGGTCATTCCGACGATGTCTCGCACGACGGTTTACAACACGCTGAATCTTTTCATCGAAAGCGCTTTGATTCACGGCATCACGATCACCGGATCCGATGTCCGTTATGGAATCGGCGAGGCGAATCATCACCATTTTCTCTGTAAAAAGTGCGGAAAAATCATCGACGTCGAAGTTCATTGCCCGTTTGCGGACGGTGTAACCTCGGAAATAAACGGTCATCAAATCCAGGAAATTCATGGCTATTTTAAAGGTATATGTAAAGATTGCATTCAATCATAACACTATTTGAAAGGAATACAAAATGAAAGAAAAAGTAACGAAAGTGATTGATTCCATCCGTCCTTATCTTCAGGCAGACGGCGGTGATGTCGAGCTCGTTGATGTGACCAAAGACGGCGTCGTCAAAGTGCGCCTGACAGGTGCTTGCGGCGGTTGCCCGATGAGCATGTACACGCTCAAAATGGGCATCGAAAACAAATTGAAAGCCGAAATTCCCGAAATCGTTTCCGTTGAACAAGTGGCCTGACGAACCGCAAATCGGAAATGATCATGAAAACGACCGTTTATGTTTCCAACATGAGTTGTATGCACTGTAAAATGAGAATCGAACAAGCATTGAAACGACTGTCCGGAATTTCATCGATCGATATTTCCGTTCCGGATAAAACGGTGAAAATCGAAGGAGAAGTCCGCGAATCCGATGTCATCGATGCCATCCGGAATATTGGTTACTCCGCAGAACTCAAAACACTCTAATCGACAGAATTGTCTATTTAATCAAGAAGGAAAAAGATTTATGAGAAGTTTGAAAGGAACCCAAACCGAAAAGAATCTACTGACCGCTTTTGCCGGTGAATCTCAAGCCCGAAATCGCTACACTTATTTTGCGTCGAAGGCAAAAAAGGAAGGATTTGAGCAAATCGCATGGATATTCGCCGATACAGCCGACAACGAAAAAGAACACGCGAAACGTCTGTTCAAATTCCTCGAAGGCGGTGAAGTCGAAATTCAGGCGGCATTCCCCGCAGGCATGATCGGCGAAACCAAGGACAATTTAAAAGCCGCCGCTGACGGTGAACATTACGAGCAAACGACGATGTATCCGGAATTTGCAAAAATCGCCGAAACCGAAGGCTTCACGGAAATCGCTCTGGTTTTCAAATCCATAGCCGTTGCCGAAAAGCACCATGAAAAAACATTCCTTGCGCTTCGCGAGAACATTCTCAAAGGACGGGTTTTCGAACGGGAAGAACTGACGGTCTGGAGATGCCGGAACTGCGGATATATTCATATCGGGAAAAAGGCTTCGGAAAAATGTCCGGCATGCTCCCATCCGAAAGACTATTTTGAACTTTTAGCGGAAAACTACTAAATTTGCACGTCTTTTTGAGATGGTAATTTTGATTATTACTCATCAATTTATTTGAAATTAACAAAGGAGAAAGCAATGCAAAAATATGTATGCACCGTCTGCGGCTATGTTTATGACCCCAAAAAAGGCGACCCGGATAACGACATCAAAAGAGGAACCAGTTTTGAAGACCTTCCCGAAGGCTGGGTCTGCCCGCTGTGCGGCGCCGAAAAAGAAGATTTCGAGCCTGTGGAGGACTGATTGTCGTCTCAACAACTGACATCGGACATTTTCTATGTCGGCGCCCGCGATTGGGACAGGCGGCTTTTTGACGAACTCATTCCGCTTCCCGACGGTACAACCTACAACGCGTACCTCATCAAAGGTTCCGAAAAGATCGCTTTGCTGGATACCGTCGATCCGGCCAAAGAGCAGGTTTTGTTTTCGAATCTGGAAAAACTAAATCTCCCGCGGATCGATTATGTCATCTCACATCACGCGGAACAAGACCATTCCGGAGCGATTCCAGCAGTTCTGAAAAAATATCCGATGGCTAATATCGTGACGAATCCGAAATGCCGGATGTTCCTGTCCGAGCATCTGCTGATCCCGGATGAGAAGTTTATCGTTATTAAAGACCGCGAAACACTTTCACTCGGCAATAAGACGCTTCAATTCATTTTTACGCCGTGGGTGCACTGGCCGGAGACGATGTCCACTTTTTTTATCGAAGATGGGATTCTGTTCTCTTGCGATTTCTTCGGCTCGCATTTATCAACAAGCGAAGTATTTTCAGCAGACTCGGCAAAAGTTTATTCGTCAGCCAAACGCTATTTTGCGGAAATCATGATGCCGTTCCGTCCGATCGTGCGGCAGAATCTGGAAAAAGTCAAATCTCTGGACGTGAAAATGATCGCGCCCAGTCATGGCCCGGTGCATCGCGACCCGAATTTCATTATCTCTGCTTATGAAGACTGGACGTCCGACCGTGTCAAGAACGAGGTCGTCATTCCGTACGTTTCGATGCACGGAAGCACGGAAACGATGGTCAATTATTTCGTCGATCTGCTAACCGAACGCGGCGTGACCGTTCTGCCGTTCAATTTGTCCAAAACGGACATCGGCGAACTGGCGATGGCGCTGGTCGATGCCGCAACGGTAGTCATCGGCTCGCCAACGGTCATTCTCGGAGCGCATCCGGTCGTGGCTCATGCAGTTTTTCTGACGAACTTTCTTCGACCGAAAACCCGCTATATTTCCATCATCGGAAGTTACGGCTGGGGCGGAAAGATGATCGAGCAGTTGTCCGGCATGATCGGAAATCTGACGGCGGAAATTCTCCCGCCCGTCATTGCGAAAGGCTATCCGAAAGACGCAGACTTTCAGGCGCTTGTCGGCCTCGCCGATCGAATTCTTGAAAAACATCAACATCTTTCATAAGGAGGAACAGATGGGGATTTTCAATGTAAAGGATGTCTTTGAGTTCGCTGTCAAGATCGAGGAAAGAGGCGAAAAGTTTTATCGCGAGACTGCCAATCGACTGAATTCTCCGGAAGTCGTCCGGCTCTTTAACAAACTCGCCGACGACGAAGCCAAGCATCGCGTGACTTTCGCAAAGATGGCGGAAAAACTTGGCAAATCCGTTCAGCCGGAAAATCTGCAGGATGAGTTCTACGCCTATCTGGAGGCTTACACGCAGAATCTCATCTTCAACGATTCATCCGCCGATTTTCCAAAAATTAATGACGCCAAGGTCGCTCTCACGTTTGCAATCGATAAGGAACTCGACTCGGTTCTTTATTACACCGAAATCAAGAATCTGATACCGATCAGCGAACATTCTTCCGTGGACGAAATCATCAACGAGGAACGGCGCCACGTCGTCAACCTCTCCATGCTCCGGAAAGCGTTATCGGACTGAACGAACAAAATCGGGAATTTTTTTCAAAAGGGCAGGTTGACAAAATTGACCTGCCCTTTTGAATTCGAGGTGAAAAACAGATGAATCTCGACGAAATCAGAACCTATTGCCGGAATCTGAAAGGTGCGCGAGAAGATTTCCCTTTCGGCGCCGACACGCTCGTGTTTAAAATCGGCTCGAAAATGTTTGCACTCATTCCGCTGGATGCCGAAAAGATCAGCATCAATTTAAAAGGCGATCCGTTTCTCAACGAGGAATGGCGGGCGCAATTCAACGCCGTCAAACCCGGATATCACATGAACAAGGCGCACTGGAACACAGTCGAACCGGACGGCGATATTCCGGATGAAATCGTTTACCGGATGATCGATCATTCGTACCAATTAGTTTTAAATCACTGCCGAAAACGGAAAAGAATTCCATTTTGAATCGATCGAAATAAGAAGGAGAATTTAATGATCGGCTCGACATTCACTAACCAATCCCACATCGTACAGGCGCTGATGGCAACGACATTTACATATTTAATGACAGCGCTTGGCGCGGCGGTAGTTTTTCTTTTCAAAAGCATCCACCGGAAAGTTCTCGACGGGATACTCGGTTTTGCCGCCGGTGTGATGATCGCCGCCAGCTTTTGGTCGTTGCTCGCGCCTGCCATTGAAATGTCTGCGGCGTCCGGTCAAAACAAATGGATTCCGGCCGTCGTTGGATTCCTGCTGGGCGGCTTGTTCCTGAGAATCGTGGATAAAATTCTTCCGCATCTGCATATCGGATTCCCGATAGACGAAGCAGAAGGCATTCGTACCAAATGGGAAAGAAGCGTCTTGCTCGTTCTCGCCATCACGCTTCACAACATTCCCGAAGGACTCGCAGTCGGCGTCGCTTTTGGCGCATTATCGGCAGATATTCCGTCGGCGACGATGGCGGGCGCAGTCGCTCTGGCGCTGGGCATCGGTATTCAGAATTTTCCTGAAGGCGCTGCAGTGTCGATTCCGCTAAGACGCGAAGGAATGTCGCGACTGAAATGTTTTTGGTACGGGCAGTTATCCGGTTTGGTCGAACCGCTTGCCGCCGTTTTTGGCGCCGCCGCGGTGATTTTGATACAGCCGATCCTTCCGTACGCTTTATCATTCGCCGCTGGCGCGATGATCTTTGTCGTCGTCGAGGAACTCATCCCGGAATCCCAGATGGAAAAGAACACCGACATCGCCACGATGGGTGCAATGATTGGCTTTGCTTTGATGATGGCTTTGGATGTTGCTTTCGGATGATTCGGAATCGGCGAGGAATCTTATTTCCACGTTCCTCGTATAATCATTCCGAATCTTCGAACCAAAATAGAACGAGACATAATAAATGAAATTAACAAGTATCATCCGGTTTCAGCTCGTTGCCTGGCTTGGAACCCTCGTTAACCTTGGAACACTCTGGCTTCTGCACGGAAAATTCAAGATTCCGGTGCCGATTGCCGGCGCCTGCGCGATTGAAGTGGCAATTCTTCATAATTTCACGTGGTACTATCTCCGCACGTGGAAAGATCGGGTCGGCCATACGCCACAGGATTTTGTTCAACGTCTATGGAAATACAACCTGATCACCGCAGGGATCGACTTTGTGGTCAATCTGGGACTTCTGTGGATACTAACCCATTTTTTTCATCTTCATTATCTGTTGGCCGACCTTCTGGGAATGATCGCCAGTCCCTTTTTCAAAATATTCGTCAACGAACTAATCATATTTAAAAAGCCGAAACTCGATTCGGAAAACAATTAGAAAGAAGATACGATGGATAATCAACAGAAAGCCAAACGCATTATCGACACACTTACCGGCCCGTGGGAAAAACGGAATCTCCCGAAAATGGCCGCCGCTCTTCCCCGCTGGGTCTCCTCTGACCATCTAACGATTCTTGGAATTATTGCCGCGCTCGTCATTAGTCTGGGTTATGTCCTGACATGGTATTCGACGTGGTGGCTGATGCTTGCCAACTTCGGATTTTTACTTCACTGGTGGGCAGACAGCCTCGACGGAACGTTGGCGCGTGTGCGTCATGAAGAGCGCGAACAATATGGTTATTTCGTCGATCACATTTGCGACGCTTTTTCGACGGTCATTATTTGCGTGGCTTTCGGTTTTTCACCACTGATGCGGCTGGATGTCGGTCTTTTCCTCACCATTGGATATTTGATGCTGAATATTTACGCGCATGTCGGCGCTTATTCCGAAGGAATTTTCCGTATGAGTTACGCGAAACTCGGACCGACGGAAGTTCGCATTCTTGTCGTTTTGGTCAACTGCATTCTGATTTTCTGGAACCCAATTGTTTTCGTACTAAATCGAAACCCGTGGACGGTCGTGGATGTTGCGGGCGGCTTCGTTGCGGGTCTTTTCCTCATCGTTTTTGTCATCGCATCGATCATTGACGCGATCAAATTAGACCGCATCGACCGCGCAAAACGAAAAAATTCGTAGCCTCAGAAAACTGGCGAATAAAATAGTTACGTTCAATCGTTCATTGACGAACGGTTGACAGACATCGGGCAAGGTCAATATCGATCGTCGTTTCTCCGCGACAACCGACGAGATAAGTTTGTGTTCCGAATTTCGGATGATACAGGTGCACTTCATACTCGCCGGGCGATAAAAACTCAAAACAGCACGCGCCCCGATTATTCGTCGTAAGCGAATAACCTTTTCCCAGAGTGACCCAGACATCGGTAAGTGTGGTATCGTTAGCCGTTACGTTCAGATTCAAACGATCCAAAGGCAGGCGGTCTTTGCCGACTTCTTTCAGGAACGCGGTCAGAATCGCAATCGAGATTCGATTTAATTCACTCTCATCGGCGATGATTTTCTCCTTTTCGGAATTGCCGAGCCAGTTAAAATCCATGCTGATTGCGGCACGATTCGTTTTTTGAATTTCAACCTCATTGGACACGGAAATTTTCCCGCACGACGGTTCCGACGTTCCGTTGACAAGCGAATCGGCTATTGTCAAAATGCGTCTGCCGGGTTCGCTTCCTGCATAATATCCGCCGGCAAAGAGCGGCAATCGATCGTTCCACTGTCCAAAGTTCAAGCGTAAAAAATAGCCACCTTCCGGAAATCGGTTGCTGATTTCGATGCGCTTTTCGCGGCTGAGTGTCTCGTCCTTTTGGCGCACGAAATAGACATTCGCGCCCGCTTTAGTAAAAACTGTTCCGATTTTTTCCGCCAAACGCAAGTTCAGGTCAGAACCTGTGAGACCATTCGATGCGATAGCGCCTTTTTCTTTTCCGCCGAACGCCGGATCGATGACCAGCACGAAATCCTGCAGAACGCCGTTGGCGATTTTCTGAAGAGGATAAAGATGAAAAGTCGATTTTCCATCGTTGACAATGACATTTACCGAGCCACCCCAAAATCCATTCGCGCAAATCGTTGTCGTGTATTCACCGACCGGAAGACCCGGAAAGAAAAAATAACCGTCGGCATTGGTCGTGTCGGAAATGGCTTCCGGCAAAATCGTCACGATTGCGCCGGCAACTGGTGACAAGTCCGAAGCCGCGACAGCGCGGCCTTCGAAAAGCGTCACGTTCGTGTCAACAAATGACACGTTCAGGCTTTTCTCTGCCTTACCCGACCGGAGAACAATTTGCGCCGTTGCCGGTTCGTCCGGCGAATCCAGATACACGGTTGCCTTTCCGTTTCGGATCGGCACCTGTGACATATTCAACTTTCCGCGATCCGCAACAACGGAAATCAAATCTTCGTCGGCAACAGATTGCCCGTCGGAATCGAGCGCGAAAATTTCGATGGCGATCCGGCTCTTCCCATCAGCCGGTATTCTGTCTGTCGTCGGAGTCGCAAGGATTTCCATCGCAGGCGACGCCACACGGAAAAAACTTTTCTTTGGAAGATTGTGGTTACCGTAAAAATTCGTCACTTCAGCCCGAACCGCATGTTGTCCGTTTTTCAGCGGATATTCCGGACGATGAACGATCAGATTTTGTTCGGACAAATAAGTCGCCGGTTTCAGTGTGTCGTCAAGAAAAAAGGCGACCGATCGGCTGAATATCTGTTCGCGCTCCAGCATCCACGACTTCCGCTCATGATGTCCGTCCGAAACACGCATCCGGATCATCGGCTGTTTGTCCGTAACCGTCGAGTCCGGCTGAGGTTGCAGTAATTTCGCGTCGGGAATTCCAGCCGCCGCCCACTGACAAATGCCAATAAAGATCGCGTAGGCTTCTATCTTGTTGTACTTCGGATTGTCGAGTAGTTTTTCCTCCTTTGGATTCGAAAAAAAGGAGGATTCGAGCAAAATCCCCGGCACTTCGAGTTGCCGCAGAACGCCGAATCCTTCCGGATACATCAAATAATCCGAGAGCAAACCCGTCGCGATCACATCCGGCAGTCGTAAATACTCATTTAGATTCATCTGAATATAACGCGCCAGATCCAAACTTACCGGCGAGAAATCGGCGTCGCCGTGATACCATGTCGATGCGAAATTAGTCTTCGGATTGTCAACGGCATTGTGATGCAGGGAAATGAACATATCGACCCGGTTCCGGTTGGCGATTTCCGCGCGATCTTTCAGGCTGATGTCGGTATCGGCATCTCGCGTCAGAATAACAGTTACACCGGCTTTCTCTAAAAAATCTTTCAGATAAAACGCAACACGGAGATTCATCTCGGCTTCCCGAACGCCCGTCGGTCCGCGCTTATATTTGGGAATATGCGCATCGCCGCCGTGTCCCGGATCGAGGCAAAATGTCAACCCGCTTACCCATTTGGAATAAGGCGGAAGTTCATAGTTCGGTTTCAGAAGCCGGTGCCAATCGCTCGCTCCACGCCTTTGCCCGTAAAATCCACAACTCTGAATAAGCACGAGTAAGCCGATGATAATCCAATTCACGATTTTTTTCATTCTCATTTTCAACGATTACAAATTTTCTTCATACGGCGGAAACTTAGTTCACCCCCGGCTCAAAGGCAAGGATGGGGTGATATGTTACGGGTTACGGGTTACGGG
>JBAZPZ010000021.1:0-29391 GCA_041645495.1 Fidelibacterota bacterium
TCGGTTGATATCTTGACCGAGACAAGATTTTCACCAGCCATGACGACCTCCTCTGGTTTTGTTGTTTGACTTCATCACTTTGTCATAAGACGATAAAATTCCAATAACCAAATACAAATTTCTATTAATGTCAAAAAAACATCGAGTAGATTGCCTGAGTCAAGCGGCCTTAAAGAAAACCGCCAACCTGATATATCTCAAAGAACAGTATAATAGTACACCGGATTTTAGATATTGTCAATAAGAATTTTTCAAACCACAAATTAACATTAATATTTTGGAACCTCTTATCTGTGCTCATCCGTCCCGAAAAATCGGGATAAACTCCATCTGTGGCTTAAATACATAACCACAAAGACGCAAAGACACGAAGGTTTTAGAAATTTTGCATTTAAAATTAGCGCTTATTCGTGGGAACTTGTCCCGATATTGTTCGGGATTCGTGGTCCATAATCTTTGCGTTCTCCGTGGTTATCGAGGCAGGATTCCTCTTAACGCATTGTCCTTGATGGATTGCGAGAAAACAACCTGCAAAGCCATCGCGATCGTTCCTTTGATACAGGCGGTGTTCCGCAATTCGCCCTGAACGATCTTCGTCGGCTGGAACGGAATCGCGCCCATAATTTCGGCAACGAATTCTTTCGTCCGTTTGAGCAGATACGGCGAGTTTTCGATGATCTTTCCGCTCAGTATGATCATATTCGTGTTGAGCGTCTTGATTAGATTAGCGCAAACAATAGCGATCAGCCGCGCATATTCATTTAGCGTTTCTAAAACCAGCGCTGGTAGTTCGGTTTCGTCTTTTCGTATGGATTCAAGAACAGGCGAATCGTCATTCGACAATGCAGATAAACTTTTTCTGAGCGTATTCATCAGGCGCTCTTCCACAAACATCTCGCCGACGTATTTTTGGTCCGAATAGAGCGCTTTGAACTGCGCCTTGTCGGAGATCAGGTGACCGAGTTCGAGGTAGCCGATTTCGCCCGCGCTTCCGTTTCTGCCGCGCAGGAGTTGTCCTTCGACGATGATTCCCGCGCCGATACCTTCGCCGATCCAGATATAGACCAGATTCGATTCGTCCTTGCCGGAGCCGAGCAGAAATTCGCCCAGCACCATCATATTCACGTCGTTGTCGATGAAAACCGGGACGCGGAAACGATCCGCAAACCTCTGCGCGAGCGGTTGGTTTCCCCAGCCCTGAATCGTATCGGCAAACATCAACTGACCTTTGTCATAGTCAATGAAACCGGGAATCCCGATGGCGATGCTGATGAGTTTTTCCGGTTTGACGTCATTCCGCAAGATCAGAAGATCGATCTTTGTAAAAATGGATTCCAGCGCGTCATCGATGGACAAACCTACAGGATATGAAACTGTCTCGCTGTCCACGATCTGCGAATCCAGATTTGCCAGCGCGATGGTCGCGTTTTTCCATTGATGCTGTGCTGGGTGGCGATCTGTGTCAGATTTGAGAATCTGACGCAACGGGGAGAATCTTATTCGTCACTAATATCTTCGTCATCTGGGTCAACCGACAACAAATAAGGCGGTTCATTTTCTCGTACTGTCCAATCATTAATATTTGTTGAGTTTAAAAAATTCAGGATTGGCACCGATTGCAATTTTTGTTCAAGATAGTCTCGTAACTGATCTTCTGGTATAGATAATATTTCAGCATCGTAATTAAGTCGAGTTTTCAAACATCGCGCCAACTCTAAAGGCCAATACTGCATACTCATCTGAATAATTTCAGTTCCGGATTTGAGAGCCGCATCAGTTGTTTTGGAAGTATTGGGCATTCTGTCAACGATAATAAAAGTTTGCGAAAAATTTGCTATACCATTTTGTTCGATTTCATTAGCATACCTTGTCAACTTATCTTTCATAATTTCAGGATTACCTTTTCCAATAAAACCAATATCAAATCTTGCCAATTTACCCGGGCGTAACCGGATTGTTGCGTCACATTCTCGTAAGTCAGTACTATCTGACAACCAAAATACTTTTTTAAGTTTGTTACTATGAGAATTTTCTACATATTGAAAACCAAGTATCGTTAAGACAGATCCCATAATAAGGCGTTCAAATAACTTACCATAAGTAGATTTTTCTGAACCACGAATTGTCAATGTTGTAGCGCCAATTGCTGTAGATAAACGAGAGATGTCTTTCCAAGTCAAAGGTCTGGGATTATGCTTTAAATCACCATCGACAAAATATCCTAAGTTCATTGAAATATCGCCAAAATCTTCTTGGCATCTTCGAGATGCTTCTTCAATAGCATTTTCAAAATCCTGAATATAACTTTGGCGCAATTGAGGATTACTTCGCAGTACATTTTGAATACTTTTTCCAGTTAAGCCAATAAGCCACTGAGCAGGCCAAAATGTTTCTTTCTTAGATTGAGAAGTATTATCCATTTGTTCAAGGGCTAAAGTAGATAATTTTTTAGTAAAATCTTCAATTTCTGTCCATCCCTTTGCAAATAAAGAAATCATTGCTCCAGTTGCAATAGCAACTCGACGACGAGTCAAAGGCTCAGTTTGTGTACGAATATTTTCTCCACATAAAACGGCAATAATAACTTGGCGAGCAGTTTCTACACCAAGTCTCTCAATAAATTCCTTACCATTTGCAGTAAGTACTAATTTTCCTTTTTCGGGGAATAGTTCATCAATTATCATCTTTTTTCTCCTCGAATAAGTCTATTTGTTTTTGAGTAGGTTTTACTGAGTCACAATTTATCCACATAATCGTGTTGAGATTTACATTTTTCCAAGAAATGATATCTTTACTCATTATGTCGATATACTCTGGGTTGTTGTCGAATAAGACAAATCTTCTTCCTAACCCAGATGCAGCATTGCCAACTGTACCTGAACCCGCAAAGGGGTCTAAAACAATATCACCTTTAAACGAATAGTAACGTATGACTTTCTCTGCCAATTCCTTTGGAAATGCCGCAGGATGTTTAGAATTGGTTGATGGGCTTATCTTCCAGACATTTGTCCGTTCATAACCATTAGCAATTTTAGAGTCGTTAACAATATTTCTGTCTGGATGATTACGGATGAACCAATCAATGAGTAAATCAGTGTGTTTTCGATAAACTAAAACATATTCTGTTACCGGAACTGCCTTATATTGTAAAGGATTACGATCGGCCGCGAACCGTCTTCCGCGCCCTGTTGCCCATCCTGCGCCCTCGGGTTTTAACCAAATTATGTCATCGATAAAATCAAAACCTTCTTCTGTAAATATTCTGTGAATGTCAAAAGGAACTGCTATTCTTTTTGAAGATTCATTTCTTGAAGCCCGACGCAATAAAACCGGGGAAATATTAATTACGAAAAATCTACCTTCTCCAAGCACTCTATGACATCTTCTTATAATTTGTCGCATTTTGAACAAATACTCGTCGTATGCTTCATACTCAGAGTATTCTGGACGAGCATTGAAATATGGCGGTGAAGTAAAAATTAAATCTACGCTTTCAGAAGGCATTTCTTCGAGTAAGAGAGCAGAATCACCATATCCAATAGTATTTCTCAGTTTGGATAATTTATATTCTCTTTTATTCTGTTTTAATTCTTTAACCTTGGTTTCATCTTGCTTTAAAAGTCGGGCAGTTAGTATTTCGGGTTTCGTAGTTTTGGATGCAATAATTTCAGTACTATAAGCGTCAATTACGACCTCACCCATTTTAATACCACTTTTAGCACACAAAGGAACTCTCCAATAATCGTATCTATCATCAACTTCAGGTAAACCAAACTTAATGACGTTGACAAGTTGAATTTCAGAAAGCCAATCCTTCACAATGTGCTTTGCTTGCTGAACATTTAGAACGAGATATTTTCTCTCTTCAGAAATTAATTGCCCATTAAATTTCATTTTACCATCTCTCTTTTTCAGTTTTCTTTTTGACTAAAGAAAAATGATATTTTATTTTTTTGTTCTTCATTCCGATTCAATATTACTCAATGATTTTTATGAAATCAACTGGAATGTTTGGAAAAAGTATTTCTATTCCGTCAAGTTCTCAAACCTGACGGATTCATTGATGCTGTGGTGGGCGGCGCTCTGTGTCAGATTCTGACACAACGGGAAAATGTCTGAATCGCTGATTAATCAGATTGCGCTGATTTGGCTGATTAAAGAGAACAAAGCCGGAAAAGGGAATCTGTGAAATCCATAAATCAGCATAATCTGTGATTCTGACAGTGTTATGAATGAAGCAAACAAATATTCAGATATTTCATGGATGCCGTGCCGTGCTACTCTTGACCTTAATCTTAACCTTAATTTGTCTTTTCCCTTTTCCCCGCCGTGGCGGGGTTTTCCGCCAGAGGCGGACAGGCAGTGGTCAAAATATTTGCGTTCATTTCCCGCCGTTGGCGGGATTCCGTGGTTAACATCCTCTGCGGCCTGAACTCCGCCAACGGCGGTGGCCGCGGTTCGAATTTAATTTTCCCCTCACTATTATCATCTGACACATTAAATTGCCGCCGATGAAAAATGGCATTTATTCGGAGAAAGAAAAGAACCAGCGGCTCGCCTATTTCTACACATCGCTCGTTGTTCTCTTCTGGTCAACGGTCGCCACGGCTTTTAAATTCTCGCTAAAATATTTGGACGTCTATCAACTGCTTTTCTTCGCGTCGCTGTCTTCAACCGTTATCTTATTCGTCGTTGCAATCTGTCAAAAGAAAGTAAGCAACTTGCGACGATTGACGCGGAACGATTTCATCCGTTCGGCATTGCTGGGACTACTGAATCCGACGATCTACTATCTCGTTTTGTTCAAAGCCTACGCCCTTCTCCCCGCGCAAATCGCCCAACCGCTGAATTACACGTGGCCGATCGTGCTGGTTCTGCTCTCCGTTCCTTTCCTCAAACAGCCGCTAAGTTGGAAAAGCATCGTCCCGATCTGTCTCAGTTTTCTCGGTGTCGTCGTTTTATCGACAGGCGGAAGATTCGCCGGAATTCAACCGCCGAATGCAACCGGCGTCTATCTCGCCGTCGGCAGTTCCGTTATCTGGGCAAGTTACTGGCTGATGAACATGAAAGACAGTTGCGATAAAACCCTGCGTTTATTGTTGAATTTTTCATTTGGAACGATCTATTCACTTGGCGCGGTTTTTTGTTTCTCGCAAATCGGTTTCCCCGGCTGGAAAGCGCTGGCAGGAACCGCATATATCGGCGCCTTTGAGATGGGTTTTACTTTTATCCTCTGGCTGAAAGCGCTGAATCTTTCGGAAACCACGGCGAAAATCTCGAATTATATCTTCCTGTCGCCGTTCATCTCGCTCGTCTTCATTCATTTTCTTGTCGGCGAAACCATCCAATCGACGTCGGTCATGGGACTTGTTTTGATCGTTTCGGGAATTCTTTTCCAGAACAGGCTGTCGCGATAATCACGAAAGCCGTCGGTACGGATTTATTTGAGCAGTACCATTTTTCCGACTGAATGGAATGTAAGATTTGTCGGCACGTCTCCCGCAGAAAGCCGGATGAAGTAAATTCCCGTCGCCAATCCGGTCGCATCGAAACGGAATCTCCAATTTTCGATCTTCAACTTACAATCTCCAATTTCCCCCCTCCGTCACGTTCTCCAGAAAACCTTCTTCTTCGTAAAGAAACTGACGATCAGCGCCAACAGAATCGTATAAACGAGTCCGCGACAGAAGCCGATCCATGGCGAAGCGGTAATTTTCAGGATGAATGGATGCAGTGTCGTCAGACAAAGAACCGGCATGACGAGTCCGCCCATTCCGCTGTAAGCGATCATCGGATTCTGACCGTTGTCGATTAAAAGTTGCAGAAAGCGTCCGCGCTTCATGACATCGATAATGATCGTGAATGAAATAAGCAGGAAAATCGCCAGTCCGGTCGTCAAGAAATAATAACTCATCGTCGAATGATCTTTCTTGATCCCGCCTTCGAATGGTTCAAAGACCAGTCCCATGACGATCCAGACTGCGCCCCAGATGAACAACCGCTTCAGCAAAAGTTCGGTTTCGTTGCCCGGTTTGCGAAACAGAAAAGCCACGGCGATCAACAGAACGAACGTAACCAGGCTGGTTTGCCAAAGCCAGCGCGCTTTCAATCCGACAAGCAAAACGATGACGAACAGCATCATCAGATCGGAGATGGCGTGGACGCGGTTCGGCGACCAACTGAATTTTTCATCGGCGGGCTTTTTTATCCAATCGACAATCATATCGCCGACGATCGTTCCGGGCAGTACGATGAACAGATATTTGAGGTAATCCATTTTGTACATCCACGGAATCGGCGAGAAATTCCAACCCCAGCCGATCCAGCCGCCGAACTCGTGTGACAACCGGAGTCCGAAAAAGACGCCGAAAATCGCCAGCCTCAGCAGGATGTTTTTCGGAGTCAATAACCAGATGATGGAGCCGAAGAAAAACACATTCGTCAACACGACCAGAATGATATTATTTCGATAGAGCGAGAAACCGGTTCCGTCGGGATATTTCAGCAAAGCGAGCATCAAAAACGCGCCGATCCAGCCGGCGATCTTGACGGCGTACCCGACGTTTTTATTCCAATTCTTCGGCGTTCGGGCATAAATAGCAAACATCACGAGGAAGCCTGCCAAAGCCAACAACCACGTTCCGGCTGTTTGATTTTGGCTGATGACGTACGGACTGAAGTGGCGATGAATGATTGCGAAGAATCCGAGTAAAAATGTGCGTTCGACGACGTAACCGATGATCTTCAGCGTCGATTCGCCCGCAGACCGGCGTTTCGATAATGCCAACGGAATCGCCGCACCCAGCCCAAACAGGAAAAACGGAAAGACCAAATCCACCCACGTAATGCCGGGAAGATTCGGATTGAAAATATGGTCGGGCGGCGGCACTTGCGCGTGATACATCCACGACGGTAAAACGCCCCACGGAATCATTCCCGACAGCACCATCGTCAGAATCGCAAAACCGCGTAAAGCGTCCAACCCCGTTGCCCGTTTCGTTGTCAGTTCATTCATTTTCCGTCCTCCTAACTAACCGCAGAGGTGCTTTTATAACCACAAAGGCACAAAGATAACAACAATTTTTTCTCAACTTTATCCGCCAAGGCGGACAGGCTCACAACTTTAACCCAACCTTATCCCCACTTTATCCACCAATGCGAACAACCCTAATCAACCTAATTGACCTATTCAACCCAATCAACCTACTTAACCATCCTCACTTTTTCCCCGCTGCGATCAATGCTACCGGTTCGCCAGCCGGGAATTTCTTCAACTCGATGTCGAGAATCGCGAAAATCTGTTCGATCTGGACAAGGCCCGTCAGATCGATGATCTTTGCGGAGATCAGCACAAAAATGTCCGGCAAAAGCGCTCCGGCGTCGCCGTAGGTCGTCAATTCGGTAACAACGTCGCCGATCCGGGATTTCACCTGACTGGCTTCTGTCTGAACGACGAGGCAATCGTTGACCTGCAATTTGATAACGCCTTCGCGGTTGACGACGCGGGCTTTTTGAACGGTTTCTTTGACGATTCCGAAGAGCCGGGAATGTGTGAAAGTCGCTGTGATAACCGATAAAAATGATGTCTTTGCGGCGACTTTTACGCAAGTAGTATCGACTTTCAGTGACGCCACGCCGATTTTCAGCAATTCTTCCTCCGACAGTTCCCTGATGTCAGGATCGCGCGTTCGCAATTCGCTGGAACCGGTAGCGATGGCAAACACGCGCTTGTTCCGCGTATCGACCTCGATGCTGACTTCGATGCTTTCGGGAATGGCGCCCATCGCCTGAACGGAATTCATTGCCTCCTGACGAATCGCCAGCAGATCGGATTCCGTCGGATCGATGATGCTTCGTTCAACGGTGTCGCGGATGATTCCCAGCGCGGCGCCGATGGCTGAAACGACTTCGCAGTTTTCGGCGATCTGATGATCGAAGCCCATGAATTCGGCGGAAAATGGAACCAATGCCGATGCGCCGCCACCACCACCTACAAATTTCACCAATGACGCGTCGAGTTTATACTCGCGAATCAGTTGACGGATGGTCGGCTGGATTTTTTCGGCGGAAACGGTCAGGATTTCCCGGGCAATCTTCGATTCGGTTTTGTTCATCAACTTGGCAAGCGCTCCGAAACAGGAACGAATCGCTGAAAGATTCGCGGCGCCGTGGCCGACCGTTTTGACATAATCCAGAAAATTGGCGGCTTCGGTTGGCGTCAAAGCAAACCGCCGGCCGTCTTTTTTCCGGACAACAGCGTAATCGTCCGGATCGGTTTCCAGCGGTCGGATTTTCTCCAATTCGACGTCGGAGAATTCGGTTTCGTCCGAAAAAGCAACATAAGGAAGTCGAGCGATGTGCGCGCTTCGGGGACCGACGTCGATTACCCGATTGTCCTGAATTCTTGGCATCGAACCGCCCGCGATGCCGAGCGTTCGGACATCCAGCGTGCAGAGAAAAAGGCGATTGCCGCCGATTTGCGCGCTTTTTACCTGTGGTTTACCGTTTCGGATGACTGAAATGTCGGTCGATGTTCCGCCGACTTCGATGAAAATTCCATCGCTGATTTTGACGTACATCAGCGCCGCCGCGACGCCTGCCGCCGGTCCCGAAAGCATCGTCAGAATCGGACGTTTGCGCATCTCATTGATGTCCATGATTCCGCCATCGGAACGCATAATCATCAGCGGCGCGTCGATTCCCGATTTGCGGACGGATTCTTCGGTCATGTTCGCAGTTTCCAGCATCTTTGGCATCATGCTCGCATTGATGACGGCGGTTCGCGTCCGGATTCTCAGTCCGTAAAGTTTGGAAATGTGACTTGCGGCGGTCGAAAGATAGCCCATTTGATTCGCGATATTGGCGACAAATTCCTCGTTTTCCGGATGATCGACGCCAAACGCTTCCGACGCGACGATAACCTGCGCTCCGTCACGAATCAAACCTTCGATAACGGTTTGAACCTGCTTTTCGGTCAGCGGATTTCCCAGATCGAGATAGGCGTATTTTGTGTGGAGAAATTTACCCGGCGCCAGCGAAATGTTCTTCGGATTGCTGTCTTTTTGCGAGATCTTTCCTTCCAGTCCGGCGCCCATTCCAATGACACCAACCTTCGCCACGTCGCCTTCCAGCAGAGCGTTGGTTGCCTGAGTCGTCGAATGCGCAATGAGAATGATCTCGTCAGGTTGGATTTTCGTCCGTTCCAGCAACATCTGTAAAGAATCGACGACGCCTTTGGCGACGCCTTCTTTTGCTGTATGTGTCGTCGGAACGCAGGCTTTTCCAACGATCGAATAGTCTGTAATATTCAGCGCGACGGCATGCGTGAATGTGCCACCAACATCAATGCCGATTTTAATTTTACGTCTCATGGGGTTGGTTGATTAGGTTTATTAGGTAGATTAGGTAGATTAGGTAGATTAGGTTGATTAGGTTGATTGGGTTGATTGGGTTGATTGGGTTGAGTGGGTTGATTAGGTTGATTGGGTTGATTGGGTTGATTAGGTTGATTGGGTTGATTAGGTTGATTAGGTTGATTGGGTTGATTGGGTTGATTGGGTTGATTAGGTTGATTAGGTATGTCCGTCGCCATAGAAGGGTTATGGTTTTGGGTTAAATAAGGTTCATCGGGTTCGGAGATTTTGTCGTTCAGTTTTTGGTCTTTTAAAAACTTGATATATCCATTGAGAACCTTAACGACAAAAAGGACTTTTCCAACAAACTCATCGAATTTTTCCTGATTGATATAGTTTTCATCAACCGCGACCGTCAGGTGATCGATCAATTCAAAAAGCGAGCCTCGCGCTTGCCTGCAAAACCGGATGTTTTCCTGAAAGTGGTATCTACCCTGGCCTTCGGCAATATTTGCAGTAACCGATCTTGAAGCGCGGGTAATTTGGTCAATCAATTGATGCTTTTCGCTCGCCGGTAATGATTTAACAAATTCAGAAAAATCTTTCCTCAATTCCCGCGCAAATTTCCAGGCATCCAGTGTGGCAAAGGAATAATTGTTGTTTGTCATATCCAACCAAAGCAATCGAATTTATCATCCTGAATTTCGTCTATCCAATCCACTCCGCTAACCCTATTTAACCTATTTAACCCACTCAACCTATTTAACCTATTCAACCTATTTCTACCTACTCAATCTATTTACATAAACCATACCGCCGCGACGGCTAAACCCAGCGTCGCGATCGCCCACGTATAAGGAATCGTATTCCATAACACCTTTTGAACGTCCTGCTGCATTTCATTTGCCAGCCAGACGTTGTGCGTATTCGTCGGGTCGCTGATGCCCTGCACCTGTCCGACCGCCATCAACAATCCCATGATTGCACCGGCATTCATTCCGCTCGCAAGCAGAATGGCGGCGAGTCCGTAACCCATGCCCCAAACGTTTAACGGTCCTCGATACAATGCCAGCGGCGCCGCCAATCCGAAAATCAGTACATAAGACCATGGAGAATGCGGAATGACTGACTGCATAACCGGTTGCAATAAATTCAACACAGGCCAACCTTCCGGATGTTCCGCCGCCCATGTTCCGCCGGGTCCGATGATCGCATTCAGCAACATTCCGATCCCAAACATTAAAATAATCGCGGGCATCACGACGGCTCCGCCTTCAAAAACCGAGCGAATGAACAGATTCAGATTTCCTTTCCGATATGTCGCTACATAACCATAAATCAATCCGCTGATAAACGCCGCAATGAAATCGATCCTGAACAATAAGATCAGGAACAGCGGAACAAGCGGCGTCAGATATGCCGACCAATGAATCTTCCGTTCGTTTTTCGATTTCGACCAAAACGCCCGTAAAATATTCCAGGCAAACAGCGCACTCAAACCGACGCCGATTGTCCATTTAAAACCTTTTCCAACGGCGTTTAAACCGGCTTTGACTATTTGTTGAATCGAATCATCGATCGATTGGTATGCCCAAAAACCTGCGCCGATGACGAAAACGATTCCCAGCGTCGAAACGATGATTTTTTTCAGGTTCAGATTGTGTCCGTCGCGGTACAACTGAATCGTGATATAAATCAGCGCGACGACAAACGTCATTCCGAACATCATGAGCGCGAAAGGACGGATATCATCGACCGACAAATTCATCACATTGATGTAAAGCGCCCAGTTTCCGGCATTGAGAATCCCGCCGATGCTCAGTCCAAAAAGAAAAATTCCTACGACTGTCATCTGCCCGATTCCGATGGACGACATGATCGGCAGGACAATCGTCGCCACCATGATGATCGCGCCCAGCCCGCCAAGCGTCGTAAAAAGCAAGGCGATGAGCGAGAGCATGAGAACGGCGATGCTCCACGGATTATCACCCGCGAGTTCGGCACCGATCTTGATGAAATTCTCGGCGACTTTGGTCTTTTGCAGAAAAATGCTCAACATGCTTCCGAAGAATGCAACCGTGTAAGCCGTGTGCAATCGGAGCGTTCCCTGCCCGATAACTAATTGAATCGTGTCGTTGAACGAAACACCGCCGATCAGCGGAATGACAAAAGCCATGACCGGCAGAGCGATCAGGGCGGGAATTTTACGGAAAAACATAGCGAGCGAAATGACAAGAAACAGGCCGATAAACAGTGCAATTTGGATTATTTCCATGGCGTCAATATCTTCATTTTTCCAGTGTCACAGTCTTCTAGGTTCGGGAAAAAATATAACCAACGCCCGTTCGATTTCCAAGGCGAAAATCGAAAGTAGCCGTTGTTTAATTGGATAAAAGTGTTTTAGTTTATCGCCGGTTTTGAGTATGAAAGCATGAACAGTTGCGATTGGAAGTGAAATGAAAATTCTGGAAACGAAAGTGTTGGTGATCGGCGGCGGCGCAAGCGGCGTCTGTGCGGCAATTCAAGCCGCTCGTCTGGGTGTTAGCGTCATCCTTATCGAAGAAACGACGTGGTTAGGCGGAATGTTGACTGCGGCCGGCGTTAGCGCCACCGACGGAAATCACCGGCTTCCTTCCGGACTTTGGGGCGAATTCCGGCAAAGACTTTACGACTACTACGGCTCCGCGTCTGCCGTCGAAACCGGTTGGGTCAGCAATACGCTTTTCGAGCCGCGCGTCGGACAACAGATTTTTCAGGAAATGTGCGATGCGGAACCGACGCTCACCGTTTTGAAAGGTTACCGGATCGTTTCCATTTTGAAAAAATCCAACCACGTCATCGGCGCTGTATTTATTGATAATCAGGGTGAAAATCTTCGTGTGTTATGTCAAATTATCGTTGAAGCAACCGAATACGGAGACGCGCTCGCTCTGGCTGGTTGCGAGTATCGCGTCGGACGGGAATCGCGCGCTGAAACCGGCGAACGCTTCGCACCCGAATTAGCCGATGAAATCATTCAGGACATCACTTACGTCGCTGTTTTGAAAGATTACGGAATCGGCACCGACCAGACGATTCCAAAACCGCCTAATTACAACGCTTCCGCTTACAATAAATCATGCCAAAAATCCAACGAGAATCTGCACGATCCCGAACGAATGCTGAATTACGGACGGTTACCAAACGGCAAATACATGATCAACTGGCCGTTTCATGGAAACGATTTTTACATGAACGCCACTGAAATGAACCCGAACGAACGCTTTTCAGCGCTTCAACGAGCGAAGGATTTCACACTGGGTTTCGTCTATTTCATTCAAACCGAACTCGGTTACAAGTATCTCGGACTTGCAGACGATGAATTCCCAACCGCCGACCGACTTGCGCTGATTCCGTATAATCGCGAGAGCCGCCGGATTATCGGGATGACGCGTCTGAAATTGGAAGACATTGAAAACATCTATCAATCGCCTCAGGGCGAGTTGTATAAATCGGGCATTGCCGTCGGCGATTATCCGCTTGACCATCATCATCACAAGTGTCCGAAACCGGCGAACGAAACCTACCCGCAGATTTCTTCATTCACGGTTCCGTTCGGTTGTTTGATTCCTGCAACGATCGACGGCTTGTTGGTCGCAGAGAAGAGCATTTCCGTCACGCATTATGTCAACGGATGCACGCGCCTTCAGCCATGCGTCATGCTGATCGGACAGGCGGCGGGCGCCGCGGCGGCTCTGTGCGTTCGCGAAAACGTTCAGCCTCGCGATCTCGCCGTTCGGAAACTCCAGCAGGTTTTATTGGACGCGCGCGCTTACCTGATGCCGTTTTCGGACGTCAAATCCGACGATCCGGCGTTTCAGGCAATTCAACGGATCGGCGCGACCGGAATTCTCAAAGGTGAATCGATTCATCACGACTGGGTGAACGAACTTCGATTCAATCCGGACGATAAAGTCACGGAAAAGGAATTTATCGACGCCATCAGTCTGGCAACCGATTTCCCACCGAAATCGATTCCGAACATGTCACCGGAGGATTTCATTACGAAAAGTCAGTTCGCAGTCTTCACGAAAAAAATGAACTGGCGGCTTCCTGAACTATACTCGCCGCCTTCACAAAAATGGCTCACGCGGCGCGACTTCGCCGTTTGGCTTGATGCGCAATTCGATCCGTTCAACACTATTCCGGTTTAGTAAATATGCAAAGATTTCTCCGTTTATCTTTAATTCTTGTACTCTTGTCCAATTTCGCGTCGTCTCAGGAAATTCCGACCGAACTCCGCGGCGTCTGGCTGACCAACGTCGATAGCCAGGTTTTGGACAGCCGTGAAAACATCGCGTCTGCGATGCAATTTCTCGCCGATCACTATTTCAACGTCGTCTTTCCCGTCGTCTGGAACGATGCGCAAACGCTTTATCCAAGTCAGGTAATGGACAGTTCGTTCGGTGTGCGCATCAATCCGCGATTTACAGGGCGCGATCCGTTGGCAGAAGTCATTTCCGAGGCGCACAGCCGTGGAATCGCCGTCATTCCATGGTTCGAATACGGTTTTTCGTCTTCCTATGAAAAAAACGGCGGACTGATCCTCGAAAAGAGACCGAATTGGGCGGAGCGCAATAATCATGGAAACCTTCTGACAAAAAACGGCTTCAAGTGGATGAATCCATATCATCCCGAAGTGCAGGAATTCATCATTTCGCTTGTCACGGAAGTCGTGAAAAATTACGACATCGACGGCATTCAGGGCGACGATCGGCTTCCGGCAAATCCGATCGAAGGCGGCTACTCGGACTTTACTCAAAAATTGTATGCTACCGAACATGCGGGGAAGTTGCCGCCAACCAATTTTCGTGACGAGAACTGGCAAAAATGGCGGGCAAACAAACTCACAATTTTTTGTAAAGACCTTACTGATGCTGTCCGAAGCCTCAAACCCGACATTCTGATTTCCTGGGCGCCCAGCGTTTATCCCTGGTGCTACGACGAGTATTTACAGGATTGGCCTGCGTGGATTCGGGCGAATTGCGCCGACCTCGTCATCCCGCAGGTTTACCGGTATTCTTTTCCCGAGTATAAAATGACGCTCCGTGAAATGGTGCCGGAGGAAATCGATTCGCGCCGGAACATCATCTTTCCAGGAATTCTCATGAACGTCGGCGAATATGTCATTTCGGAGGATTATTTGCTGAAAGCGGTCGCCCAAAACCGAAAGTCCGGCTACCGCGGCGAAGTATTTTTCTTTTATGAAGGACTACGGAAAAATGACGATCAACTGGCGAACGCTCTATTGAATACATTTTACCAGAAACCGGCAAAGTTTCCGGACACTTTTCGGCGTTAGTTTTTCTTCCGAATTTCCTGTAAAAATCGCTGCGTGACGAGCGTCGGACGCGTGATCGCCGAGCCAACGACGACCGCATAGGCGCCCAATTCCAGAAGCCTGCGCGCATCTTCGGGATTCCAAATTCGTCCTTCGGCGATGACTGGAATACGGTTATCGATTTTTTCAACGAGTTTTTGTAACAAAGCGAAGTCCGGCTTGTATTCGCTTTCCGTTTTTGTGTAGGAAGTGTAACCGGATAGCGTCGTGCTGATGAGATCGAAGCCTAGATCGCAGGCACGTTCACCTTCGTCGAAAGTCGAAATGTCAGCCATCAGCAAAACATTGGTTTTTTCTTTCAAAAAGCGGATGATGTTTTCCAGTTTTTCGTTGTTCGGACGCTTTCGGTTGGTGGCATCGAACGCCAGAATTTCGCAACCGGTTTCGGCGACTTCCAAGTTGTCGGCGAGCGTCGCCCCGATAAAAACTTCGGAGTTCGGGTATTTCTTTTTATAAATGCCGATGACGGGCAGACGAACCGCGTTCCAGATAGCGACGATATTTTTCGGATAACAGGCGCGAATGGCGCACGCTCCGCCAAGTTCCGCCGCCTGAGCCAACGCGGCAAGAATTTCCGGTTTTCCCAGCGGTTCGTTATCGTCCGCCTGAACGGAAACGATCAGTCCGCCTTTGATTCGGGCAAGCGTGGTTTCGGTATTCATTTGACTTCGTTCCTCCGGCTAACCGATTCTAACTTCAATACGAACGTCCGTTTTTCCCGCGATCGCATTCTGAACCGTTTTATCGTTCAACGACATATGGTTTCCGATGACCGTTTTACCTTCGACTTCGATCATCCGAACACCCGAATTCAGATGCCGCGGATTTTTCACCGTGATGTGGTAATTCACGCCGCGAAACCGACGCAGTACCCGATAGGATTTCCAGTTTCCGGGAACGCACGGATCGATGATAAGTCCGTCGAAAGTCGGCCGGACGCCGAGGATATAATCGATCGCGTCGCGCAACATCCACGTCGATGAACCCGTCAGCCACGAATGACTGGCCTGACCAAACGTCGGATGATCCGGACTGGTGACATATTCGGCGTAAACATAAGGTTCCACCTGATACCGGTCGATATCGACGACAGGATTCATCGGCAGTGCTTTTTTATAAATATCAAATGCGCGGTCGCCGTGTCCCAGCAGACATTCGGCTAAAATCGACCAACTGACCGGATGATTGAAGACGGCGCCGTTTTCCTTTTTTCCCGGAACACATCGCGTCGCCAATCCGATGTTCGGATCGATTTTCGTGTAAGCCGGATCAAGCATTTTCGGACCTTTCGGCGTATCGAGATATTTGACAACGGAATCCATGCACTGCAATGCGCGCGCTCCCTGCGCCACGCCGCTGATTACCGCCCAACTCTGCGTATTTAAAAAGATTTTGCCTTCCTCATTTTTCGACGAGCCGATGACTTCGCCTTTATCGTTGGTGCCGCGAATGTACCACTCGCCGTCCCAGCAATGCGTGTTGATCGCCTCGCTGACTTTTTCATATTCCGATTGATAACGCTTCGCGATTTCCGGCATGCCAATATGGTTGCAGAGTGCGACGGTTTCTTTAAGAATGTAGGCGAGAAACATTGTCACCCAAACGCTTTCGCCTCTGCCCTTTCGACCAAGATAATCGAGTGTGTCATTCCAGTCGCCGGGGCCGAATTTCGCCAAATAACGGTCGGTAAGATTTGCCAGTGTAAAATCGATCGCGGCAAACAAGTGCGTCAAAATCGGCGCCTTTCCTTCATCATAAAATGGCGTCGCGGTCCGGAGAAAATCCTCATCGCCGGTTTCTTTGAGATAAACGATGATCGCCAGCGGCAGCCAGAGCGGTGTGTCGGAGTGACCGGTTTTTTCTCCGCCACCGGTTAGCGGATAATACAGATGAAACGTGCTCCCGTCGCGAAATTGAAACTTCGACATCTCGGCGATCCGCTCTTTGACCCATTCCGGACGCGTCATCACCGGTCCCATGATGTCCTGACACGAATCGCGAAAGCCGCGCCCAAACAACAATCCGCCGTGGTAATAGGAAGCGTCGCGCGAAAAGAGAAACGTCACCGACGTCTGATACTGATTCCAGACGTTGATCATCGTGTTCATATCGTCGTCCGGTGTATCGATTTTGACGGACGACAAATAGTTAGTCCATTTTTCGCGAAGTTTCCGGAACTCGAACGCGACGTTTTCTTTTTCACGATATTTCTTGACGAGTTTGAGTGCATTCGGCTTGTAATTTTCTTTGGGAACAACGCCAAGCATGATCGTAAAAGTCTTTTCCTCGCCGGACAAAAGTGTCAGTTCCATCTGGATCGCGGCTTCGGCGTCTCCGGCGGTGATATCCGTATCGAAACATTTACCGTTTTCCACGGCGATCGGATTGGATTCCGAACGCCATTTTCCAATGAAAACGTCCTTACTGCCGTCCCAGCCTTTGATCGGAATGTCGGCAGTGAAAAAAACATATTTGTCCCATGCTTCATTCGCCTGTGCAACGGTCGCGCCTTTGTATTTGACCCAATAGCGTTTAGTGGCGAACAAAATCTGATTTTCGCGGTCAAATGTGACTTCGTTAAAATGCTGGTCGTTCGGCTGATTGATCAGATCGACCAGCGCGTGTCCGAGACACAATTCGTCATAGGCGAAAACATCGAACGATTTTGGCTGAGACGATTCGTTTTTCACGGTCACGCGCCAGATTTCCAGATCGTCACTCGGAACAAAGTACAATATTTCGGCGCGGACGTTTTGGTAGCGCGATGCGATTTTCGTGTAATAAAGTCCGTGACGGCATTCGTAGGAATCCAGTTTCGTCATCGTCGGTTGCCATGTCGGCGACCAGTATTCGCCGGTCTCGCTGTCGCGCAGGATGACGTATCGCCCCGGCCTGTCCATTGGCAAGGAATTGTAGCGCCAGCGCAAAATGCGGTTGTCTTTCGGATTTCCCCAAAAACTGTAGCCGCCGCCGGTGTGCGAAATGAGTCCGCTGTATTTGCCGTTCGATATGTAATTTACCCACGGAGCCGGCGTATCCGGCCGGGTGATGATGAATTCCAATTTATCTTCTGAAAAATGTCCGTAGCGATTCAATTTTTTTCCTTCCTGTTCAATGTTTTCAAATGGCTGAACTGACGACTCATTGCGTCAACAGGCGAACGCCTTCCGTTAATAATGCGCGAACTTTTTCACCTGCGTCCGAGGCGACATAAACTCGTCCAAGCGGTTCCGTTTGCGAGACGCGCATCAGCATCCATGAACCGTCGGTAAAATAAAATTTGATTCCGTCAATGAGTGAAATCCGGTCAACGGCGAATTGGCCGATTCTTACCGGAGAATTCTCACACAATTTTTCCATATTTTTTATTAATTCCGCCGTCGGATGATGCCGGTCGATTCGTCCGTAATGAAACGCGCCAAACCGCTTCCGCAGATCGGCAACCATCTCGCTAATCGGAATCTTTCGACCACTCAGCATTTCCAACGTTAGCAGGCATGACAAAATTCCGTCGCGTTCCGGAATGTGATTCTTGTAACCGAAGCCGCCGCTCTCTTCACCGCCGATTAAAATATCCCGGTCGCGCATGACATCGCTGACATTCTTGAAACCGACCGGCACTTCGACAACCTGCCTGCCGTGTTCAGCGGCAACTTTGTCGATCGTGTCAGCCATCGAAGTTGTCCTGACGACGTTGCCCGGCCAATTTCTCGTTTCAAGCAAATATTCAAAAAGGAGCGGCATCAAATCGTGAAGTTCGACAAATTTCCCGTTTTCGTCCAGGATGCCAAACCGGTCGGCGTCGCCGTCAGTCGCCAATCCGACCGCGGCTTTCTTCCGAAGCACCGCTTTTCGCAAATCCGACAAATTGGACAGAATCGGTTCCGGCAACTTCCCTCCGAACATCGGATCAGGTCTTGCATTGATCTGGCTGACGAACCGTCCCAAATTCCGAAGAAACGACGGCAAATATCCACTGCCCGCGCCGTGCATTGCATTATAGATGATCGGAGCCAGAAGCGTCGAAATAGCACCGATATTCACGATTCCCGACAGATGCTTGGCGTATTCCGGGAAAAAATCGACTTTATGAAGAAATCCATCAATTGCCCTTTCATCCCGGCGCGGCTTCTCACGAAACAAAAATCCTTCGACGGCGGTCGTCATTTCGATGGTTGCCGGTCCGCCGTAAGAACCTTTGAATTTTAAACCGTTGTACTGAGGCGGATTATGGCTCGCCGTCACCATGATTCCGGCCGCCAGATTCCGGTTTTTCACGGTAAACGATAGAACCGGCGTCGGACAAAAACGTTTCGAGAGAAAAGCGGGAATCCGATTGCTGGCGATGACTTCAGCGACGGCTTCGGCAAATTCCGCCGAAAGAAACCGCGTATCGAAACCGATCGCCACGCCATTCTGCGCCGAACCGGCCGAAATCAAATAGTCACAAAGCGCCTGCGCGACAGCCCGCACATTGAAAGAGGTGAACTCGTCGGCGATTACCGCGCGCCAACCATCAGTTCCAAATTTGATCCGATTGTCCGGATTATTTTGTCGGTCAATTCCACTCATAATGTCGCCGATAGTTTACGAATTTCAAGAGTTGAATAAAACGAGTCGTTCATAAAAGTTCACCGGGATTTCATTCTCCGCAGACCTGCCGGAAGACGCGCATCATATTTCCGCCGAGGATTTTTTCGACGTCGGTTCGGCTGAATCCACGTTCCAAAAGCGCCAGCGTGAGCGCTGGAAATTTCGATGTGTCTTCCAATCCGGTCGGCCACACTTCGATGCCATCGAAGTCCGATCCGATGCCGACATGATCGATGCCGACCAGATCGACGATGTGCTGGATATGGTTGATGACCGTCTGGATGTTCACGCTCCGCGAATCGGAACTGAGAAATGGTGGATAGAAAGTTACTCCAATAACTCCGCCCGTGTTAGCAATAGCAAGAATCTGCGCATTAGTCAGATTCCGGTAATGTGATCTCAGCGCATCAGCGCCGGAATGGCTCGCGATGATCGGATTCGTCGTGGTCGCCAGAATGTCTGCGACTGTCGAATCTCCAACATGCGAAACATCGATGACGATTCCCAGCGAATCCATCGTCCGAATGACCTGCTTCCCGAACTCCGTTAGTCCGCCGACTTGGTGAAATTGGGCTTCCGCTTTTGCCGAGACCGCCCAATCCGTACTGTTGTTCCAGGTGATTGTCATACAGCGCATGCCAAGCGCGTAAAGCGTTTTTAGATTCTCCAGACTGTTTTCGATTGCGTGTCCGCCTTCAACGAGAATCATTCCGGCAATTTTACCGGAATGATTCAATTCCAGCGCCTGATCGATCGTCGTTGCTTGCTGAATATTCTCGGCGTTCGCGGCGATCTCTGTTTTCAGAATTTCAACGCAATGGTTGGCAATCTGGAAATGACCCGAAGAAAATTGGTTCGGATCGACCCAGATCGAAAACAATTGAATATCGACACCGCCTTCCGTCATTCTCGGAATGTCGGTGTGATTATAGGTATGGCGCGTCTTCCAGCGGTAGGATGAATCGTTCAGCATTTTCTCGATGATGTCGTTGTGCCCGTCCATCAGTGTCGAGACGGAGTGAATCGTCTTGAGCTGAACTATAAATTTTTCACCGTCCTGTGCCTCGACAATTAGAGAATCGCTGACATATCCGAATTTGGAAACGATGATCGTCGTCTGAACTGCAGCAGATTTCTTCAGCGATTTTTTCGGCGACGAATCAGCCGATCGGATTTCAGAAAGTCCACCAGAATGGCCGCCGTCCAATTGAACCATCTTCCGGGTCATCGACTTTCCGGCTGAGCGGATCGTGTAAAAATAGACGCCGGAACTTCCCATGCCACGCCAGTCGATTTCATATTTTCCCGCCGACAGTATCTGGCGACGACGACCGATTTCCTGCCCAAGCAAATTATGAACTAAGATTTCAACCTCGCCGGACCGATCGACGGAAAAGCCAATTCTCGTCGATGGATTGAACGGATTCGGATAATTCTGCGATACCGAAAACCGATCGGGCAATGTCGATTCCTGCACTGACTCCGATGATGGAATCGATACGCTCCATTCGCCTTTGTAGTTCGTGAAAACCGTGTCGTGAAAAGTAACTTCCGAACAGATAATTTCTACGCTGGCGCTCAGTAACTTTGCCGTCGTGACAAAATCCTGCACGACGCCGGAGATCGTCGCGCCGGACAGTTCAACGCTAAGTATTGCCACCGCAAGAAAGATAAACCGTTTTCGCCCGATCGTTATTTTTCTCTTTTCCGGAAGTCTCTTAGCCATGCGACTCGCCGGAAAAAGTTCTCAGCCGGTCATTCAGGTCGCGCGCCATTTCTTCCGTGATGGATGTGTCGCTGTACGCCTTTGCGATCAGTTCCGGCCTGTCGATCAGACGATGATAATCGTTTTGATTGCCGGTAATGACGTTTCCAAGCGCCTCCTTGATCGCCATTCCAAGCACCAATTTTTGATCGTCGTTCCGAAAATAACACGAAGGACGATTGAATCGTTTGGGAAATATCGCCAACAAATATTTTCCGGATTCCGGATCGAATTTCAGCATAAGATTCATCCGCGGTTCGGATTCCGTCATTTTCAACGAATCGATGTAACTGCCGAAATCAGGAACGTTTGGATTCCTGACAATTTGCCTGCTGACCATCACAAATGCGTTGATAAAATGATTGAAAAATGTTACCAATGTCTGCTCACTCGTCGCGTAAATCAAATAGGACGTTCGGAGATAATTTTCGATGGAAAACACGTCGATTTCGGGTTGCCGAATGATTGGATCGAGCCGCGCGTCGCCGACTTTTTCGCCGGCAAGGAGCGATTGAATCTGCGTTTCGCCGATCAGCATATTCTTGAATCCCGCCTGAAAATGCAGATGCGGACTCGATGCGCCAGCGAGCGCGCCGTTGAAAAAGATAGAGAAATCAGTGAGTAGCCGCGCGATACGGATCATCTCGGAAAAATGGCCGACAATCATTTGCGGTTGATGGACTGTCGCGGCGATCGTCAAATCGCCGGGAAACGTGATGCCCGGATTTGTCAGGACGAAAAAGTTTTCGTCCATGATCGAGACGCCGCGCTGTCCGATGTCCAGATGGCATAAAAAACAAGCCTGTGATTTCCGATTCGCCGTTTTTTCAAAGGTTTCCGACGTCAGACTCTGCAGACGCGTCTGATTGCACATCAACTGCACAGGAACCGTATCAACGACAACTTCGGAAAAGGAAATATTCCGATAGGCTTCCAGATTGCGAAGCAACCGCGGATATCCGGCATTTAGGTCGGATTGCTGACGAATCAGCGCCCGGACGCGCCGGTTATCATCCATCGGACTTTGAACGGCTTCTGTCTCGGTTTGGTAGCCTGCCAACTCCGCATCGGTAAGGCGACGTTCTTTATGAGTCATACGAAAATATTTTCAAACACGGATTGTCATCTGCTCGCTCGGATCGTTCTTCGATGTTAGACCGGCCGATGTTAAAAACCTACTTTATTGTTGTACTTATGGTAATAGCCGTTGCTCAGAACAAGGTGCTTCAGTTCTTCCAAAATCGAAAATTTGAAGGAATATTTCGCGTAATTTTTTCTTGTCAGAACACTTGCGCCGACCTGTTCACTATCGGTATTGGCGCCATGTCGGACGGCGATGTAGTTTGCCGTCGACATATTCCGTTCGATAAGAAATCCCCGTTTCAGCATCTGATCTGAAAGTGCGGCATCTTCTCCATAAAGCAGATCAGGAAAGCCACCGGATGCGAGCACCGCTTCTTTTCGATAATACCGCGGAGCGCCTGGCCCCGGAATGCACATCTGCAGGAGCGGATTGCTCTGACCGCAAAGATATTCATCGTGTGTGATGATCTGATTGTCCAGAACCAATTCGCCGTTTTCGGAATTTCGCCATGCTGTCTGATAAATGCCGATGATCGCCGCCGCGCCGGTTTTGTTGAACTGTTCGATGATCTCGGTGACCGGATCACCGGTCAGGACGTCATCGGAATCTAATTGTCCGATGATATAGTTCCAGGCGCGTTGAATTCCGAAGTTTCTCGCGCCGCCGAGCGTTTTGCCGAAGACCTTGTAGAACTTGACAAGATCGGGATATTGTTGAACGTACGGAGCGACGATATTCGGCGTGTCGTCAGTGCCGTTATCGACGATGATGAGTTCGATTGGGATAAAAGCGTCAACCTTTTTTCGAACTTCGATGATCGACTCGATCGCATAATGCAGAAGATTGGCGCGATTGTACGTTGGCATGACAAAAGAAATTCCTTTCCCGAGCGTCGGATCGACCGGAACTTTTCGTGTAAAATACGAATCCGGCAAAAAGGCGCCGATGTCTTTCAGATACTTCTGGAAACTGACCGGTCCCCACTCGAACCGCGCCGGATCATGAATGTATGAAAAGTGCTTTTCGAGTTTCTTGTCGCCTTTCTGGGAGAATTGTTCTTGCAGTCCTTCACCCGGATAAAACGGTTTTCCACGCCGAAATGTGTAAGTCGGACTGGCGATCGTGTAAATCTTCCCTTCCTGCGCTAAAACGCCCATCCGGATGGCGTAATTGGTTCCCCAAAACACCTCTTCGTCAAAAACCCGGTCGTTGATGAACCGATTCGCCAAAGCGATCAGCGAACCGTGACAGAAGAAATTCGAATTCGTCGCGCGCGACGGAATGATGATATTCGACGGATCAGAGCCCGGTTTCAATTCCTGAAGAATACGTTCGTCTCCGGTATCGTTGACCAACTCGTAATGATTGCTGATGAGAAAACCGGCGCCGGTGACTTCGTAAGCGCGAATGAACGCATCGATCGTCTGCAACGTGATGTCGATATCGTCACCCGGAGTCGGATAAAACAGCAAATCCGCATCCAGCAAGCCTTGATTTTTAGCATGAAGAACCGCGTGCGACGCATTCCGAAAAATACCGTGTGTTCGATCGATCCGGCGTTCGGCATTTTTTGAAAAATCCGTGAGCAGATTGGTATTCCCTTCCGAAACGATGACGACGCGTGTCTCTTCAGATGTATTTTTTAGCGTCTTTTCGATAACGGATCGGAGTAAATCCAGACCGTTTGGATCGGATTGGCTTGCAATAAATAGAATGGCGGTTTTCATATTGTTTTCCTTCGACAGGGTTGCTTACATCTCGCTTATCATAGAAACCATACAAATATCAGTAATTTTCCGGAATAATGAAACATCTAACCCGAACTATTTTATCATCAAAATGGGCGCGGTCACGTTCAAACCGGTTGACGATATCAATTGAATCCAGTAAGCGCCGGAGCACATCAGTTCGCCTTGAATATTCCGTCCGTCCCAGAAAATTTGGTGAGTTCCTTTATCCATCGGCCCGTGCACAAGTTCCCGTACACACTCGCCGTTGATGTTGTAGATTTTCATCGAGACATTCTCAAACTTGAGTAAATGGAATGAAATCGTTGTTCCCGCGTTGAACGGATTTGGATAATTCCATATCAGCGTCGGTTCTTCGGGAACCGGCGATTTCGGTTCTTTCAGGATAGACGCGACCTGCGACGAATCCCGCAAATAAAAAGTATAAGCCACGCCACCATGATCGAACCATGAATGCGACAGAGAATCTTTATTAAAAACGTACTGGTAGCCATCGGTTCGAGCCGGATCGTGAACGATCGGATCGCCGTTTTCTGTAAATCCGGCCAGCATCATCAAATGCCCGGAATAGAGCGGTTTGCCAACAGACATGGCGATTCGTCCGCCGTTGGTAAGAACTTCCCGCGCGTCGCTCCAATTGCGGTAGCGCGTCACGACCCCGTCGAGTCCATATTCGGAAGCGTTTTGCACGACTCTCGGCCAGATGCCGAACATTTCCCATTTCGGATCGTATGTGTCGCGGGCAAACTGAACCGGCTCGACGGGAATTCCATAGCTTTTTAGAATCATCGAAACTGAGGTTGGCGAACAGATGCTTCCGCCGATTTCAGAATCCAACCCGAACTGGTAATAAAAAGTAGTCGGAACGAAAATCACCTGAGGTTTATCGGCTAAAATCGCCGTGTAATCGAGTTCATCCATCCTGCGGGTATCGCTAACGAAAAATGACAATTTACTGATCGTCGGAGATGGATCGGTTGTGTTCGTTCGGCGGAATTCCACCTTGAACTGCCATTGGGATTGATAGGCGTAGAGTTCGGCGGTATCGATATTGATCCAACCGCCACTGATGGAATCGGCGGGAGTATAGGAAGTCGTACCGTACGTCGAGCCATATGATTTTTGCCAATAGCCGACCGTTAGCCAGGGTGACCAGCCGTTCTGATATGGAAACCGCATGAGAATTTTAAAAGACGGCGACGTTTCGTCGGCGGTTCCGTTCCACGATGGCAAACCGACGTTGAAAGGCTCGACGGATTGTTGCGGACGCAAAATGACATAACCGCTGGTTTTATCGTCCGAGAGTTGGATCGATTTTCCATCGGCAGATATTTCGACGCCGTCGATCGTTTCCGCACCGGATAGAAGCGAATCTCCGCCCTGAATAATGTAAAGTTGATCGCGATAGGAAGATGCCAAAAGAGCGCTTTGAAAACATAGCCCGATGATGATTGCCCGAATACCCTTTACCAACGACAGATCTCTACCTCCTCCTTTTTCCGGCAGACTGTTTTCCGATTTCGGTTCCAAACACCTGTCCGGGTTCCGGCATAAAATAGCAGATTGAATTCCCAATCCAAAATGTTTCTTTTGGCAAATTCAAAACTCTTCGTATTTTTGCCGACGAATATTTGAAAAGGAGTTTAATATGCGCTTGGTCATGACATCGAAAAAATATTTCCTGTTAGCGACATTGGGAATTGCGATAATCGCCGGCTTTCCCTATTCGAATCAATCCAAACTGATTGCAAAAACCGGTGAAATCCGCTGGCTGTATAACATCGATTCCGCGTTAGTCATCGCGAAGGAACAGAATAAACCGGTGATGATCGACTTTATGGCGGTCTGGTGTCCTCCGTGCAAAGCCATGGAAGATACGACCTTTTCCAATCCGGAAGTCATTTCCAAATCGGCTCGTTTCGTGACCGTGCGGATAGACGTCGATCAACAGGCAGAAGTCGCTAACAAATATAACGGTAATGCACGCAAGTACGGCGGTGTCGGCATTCCGAACATTTTATTCCTAACGCCGGACAATCAACCGCTGAAACACATCATTGGCTTTCAGGCACCCGATCAATTAATCGCCGTGATAGATTCGGTTCTCGCCGGAAAGTAAAATTCCCTCCAGTGGATCGAACCATTTTTTACCATTTGGTGAAAAATCGCGGCACGATTTTCATCAGTGAAATGAAACCTTTGACACGTTTGAAAAACGATTTCGACGCCAGCATTTGAGCGAGACCGCTGAGGCTGGAATAGATTTTCACGCTGTACGGATACCACCACATCTGACGTTTTGCGAATGGCAGAATATCGTTGATAATGACCTGCGGTTGTGTCATCTCGTCAAATCCGAGGCGTCCATGCGTTCTTCCGATTCCGGATTCTTTGAATCCGCCCCACGGCGTCTCCGCCAAACCGTGACTCATCAAGTGGTCGTTGATCGTCACGGCTCCGGCATGAATCCGCGCGGCGAGTTTTTTCGCATGTCTCCGATTTTTCGACCAAACAGAACCGGTAAGTCCGAGATTTGAATCGTTGGCAAGACGAATTGCCTCGTCGTCGTCTTTCACTTTCATCACACCGAGAACCGGGCCGAATGTCTCATCCCGCATTACAAGCATTTCGTGCGTGACGTCGGTTAAAACGGTCGCCGGCAACAGGTGGTGGTAATTCGGATTGTCGCTGATTTTGGATTGTGCAAAGATCGTTGCGCCTTTGGCAAGAGCATCCTGAATGTGAAGATTAACCGTGTCGATCTGTCTTTGCGTGGTCATCGCGCCGATTTCCACATCGATATCCGCGTCATAGCCAATCCGGAGCGCCTCGACTTTTTCCTTCAGCAATTCCATGAACGGCTGATAGATTTTTTCGTGAACGTAAATCCGTTCGACGCCGCCGCAAGACTGCCCGGCATTCGACAATCCCGCCCACATCGCACCACCGACAGCGCGGTCAATGTCAGCGTCTTCGCAAACGATCATCGCGTCGTTGCCACCGAGTTCGAGGACAACCGGCGTCAACTTTTCGGACGCTTTTTTCATCAGATATTTTCCCGTGGCGACCGAACCGGTGAAAAAGAGTTTGTCAATGCCGTTTTCCAGAAACGCATCACCGGCGATCTTCCCCGGCAGATTCAGATACGTAAACAGACCTTGCGGCAATTCCACAAACTGAAAGCATTTTTCCAGCAAGCGTCCAACCATTTGCGTCTCGCTTGCGGTTTTGAGAACGACTGCATTTCCCGCCAACAACGCCATAACGATTTCCGAGAAAGGAATGGCAAACGGATAGTTCCACGGTGAGATGATTCCGATGACGCCAAACGACTCGCGTCGGATATAACTTCGTTTGTTGGCAAATAAAATCGAACCCGCTTTCAGATGCCGATCCTTGAGAAACGTCTTTGCATATTTCGAATAATAGGCAAGCGCCATAATCGCCGGCAGTATTTCAGTCGCCATCGCATCGATTCTGGTCTTGCCGTTATCGCGCGAAATGGTTTCGGCAATTTCGTCGGCATGCTCGCTGAGAAACTGCCGAACGGGACGAAGCAAGCGTACCCGTTCACGAACCGGCATTTTTCCCCAAATCGTCTGGATTGACTTAGCCTTTTGAATTGCACGTGCGACATCCTCTACGGTATTTACAGGAGATTCACCGAGTTTTTCTCCCGTTGCCGGATTGAAACATTCCGTCATCATTTTTATATCTTCCACTTCCCACCTCGTTTACTATTTGAATTATTCACTTGCCGGATCGCTTCGATTGTCGTCCGACGAAGTCATCCATCGACGCGTTAATCCCAAAAAATCCCGCTAAAAAGTCGAACCAGGAAATCGGGAAAAGCCGAAGCAGAGGAACGGTATGAATCATTGCAGGCAGGAGAAAGTCTGTCATTTCTCTTTATGATCACCTGCTCTTTTTTTCATACTCAATTTTCATCCTTAAAATTTTGTTTGCTTTTGGGAAAATGTATCTAAATTTGGATTGTTATGCAACACCGATTCCACATAAACGGAAACTGTTATTTCCCAGCCCTGACGGCCTTCGTCTGAGTAGCGAACTGAAGGCATCAAAAGTCAATCCACAAAGAAGGAGTATGCCATGACACAAAAAATGCAAGTTTACAAATGCGAAGTCTGCGGAAACATCGTTGAGGTCGTTCATGGAGCCGGCGGGACTCTCGTCTGTTGCGGACAGCCGATGAAACTAATGGCCGAATCGACCGCAGACGCCGCAAAAGAAAAACATGTCCCACTGATTGAAAAAATGGAAGACGGCTACAAAGTCACCGTCGGTAGCACACTTCATCCGATGATCGAAACGCATTACATCGAGTGGATCGAACTGCTTGCCAACGACGTCATTTACCGCCGCTATCTGAAACCCGGTGGTGCGCCGATCGCGCAATTCTGCATCAAAGCCGATAAAATTACCGCACGGGAATACTGCAACATTCACGGCCTCTGGAAAGGAGAAATGTCATGATCAATTCAAAGGTCGCCAGCGCTATCAACGAACAAATCAAAAATGAGTTGGAATCCGCTTACCTCTACTATGCCATGCAGGCGTACTTCACGAGCGCCGGATTCGACGGTATGGCCAATTGGATGAGCGTTCAGGTCAAGGAAGAACTTTTCCACGCCTCCAAATTTTTCGATTACGTTTTGAATCGCGGCGGACAAGTTCAGCTGAAACCGCTGGCAATTTTGAAAACAACGTGGGAATCACCACTGAGCGCATTCAAAGAGGCGCTGGCCCATGAAGAATTCATCACCAACCGGATCAATTTTCTCATGAAAACAGCCATCGATGAAAACGACTTCGCATCCAAGGTTCTTCTGGATTGGTATGTCAACGAGCAGGTCGAAGAAGAAAGCAATGTTTCGAAAATCATCGCTTCACTGGCGCAAGTAAAAGATTCCGGAGAAGGATTATTGATGATAGACCGCGAACTTGCCACGCGCGTTTTTGTCATGCCAACACCCGGACAAGGAGCACAGCCCGCATGAATCTAACTTTCAACATCGATGAAATATTTGAGATCGCTCAGAAAATCGAGAGAAACGGAGCGAAATTTTACCGGAAAGCCATACAGTATGCAGACGATGAGAAAAACAAAAAAATGCTGGCGGATTTGGCAACGATGGAAGATCGTCACGAAAAAACCTTTGCCTTGATGAAATCGAGATCAAACGTTCACAGTCAATCCGGCTCGCCATTCGATCCGAATAACGAAGCCGTAGCATACTTACAGGCGTTTGCGGACGGATATGTCTTTAATTTTTCCGAAGATCCTTCCGAACAAATCACCGGCAAGGAATCCATGGATGAAATCATGAAGATAGCGATTCGGCTCGAAAAAGATTCTATCGTCTTCTATCTGGGAATCAAGCATGTCGTATCCGAACCTCAGGAAAGAGATCAGGTCGGGTCGATCATCCGCGAAGAAATGAAACATA
>JBAZPZ010000022.1:0-25854 GCA_041645495.1 Fidelibacterota bacterium
GGAAAGTGAACTTTTGCCTGAACGACGATTTTTCCCGCCGATTCAACGTTTCGGACTTCGCAAATCGCTTTGCCCGACGCGTCCGTCTGACCTTGCGGCGTGAACGTCGCCTTTCCCTGTACCAGCGAAAAATCGACCGGTAAGTTGGGAATCGGAAACCGTTTGGCGCCTTCCGTCCAGAAAACCGATACAGCCAGCGGTTGTTCCAAAGCCGCGCCGAGTTTAACCGGTTGTTTCTCGCCGGAACCTTCGATCGAAATGCTTCCCTGCATCGCGTCCGCCAGCGCTTTAAAACCTTCGCTGAACGCTTTGACCTGAGAAACAAGCGTCGGCGAAAGACCGGTCAGCGATAATATCGGCGTAAAATTTGTCTGCGCTTCCCGAATTTGTTGGATCGCGAGAAACACGTTGCCACCGCGCGCCAGATCGAGCGACTCGGTAAGTTGTTTTCTGCCGACATTCATCGTTTCATCCGTCATTTCCTTCATGAACGCCCGGTGAGATTCTTCGGAAAACGGAACGAGCACGAAAGCCTGATACGAAATTTTCGCCTTTCTTCCCGAGCCTTCCTGCCATTGCTCGACGAATACTTTTTCGGGAGAAACCGCGATGATGGCTTTGGAAATGGCTTTCACGCTCGAACTCATAAAAGCATCCACAGTGGTCGTTTTGCCGGATTTCTCGATGATGGAATCTTTGGTTTCGCTGTCGATGATGACGCCCAGCGATTCGATGATCTGCCGCTTGGCGTCGTTGAGCGCGTTTGTCCGCGCTTCAGCTTCATCGGAATATCGGTTGGACATGCCGACGAAATAGCCGGGTATTATTTTTTCCGTCCACGACGGCCGCGCCTCTTTCGTCAATCGCTTTTGCGCGAAAACCGTTTCACCGGAAATCAGCAGAAATATTGTTGCAATCGTTAAAAAGCCGGAAAGTTGAACAGGTCTGAAGTATAATTTTTGTCGAAACATATCATCTCCATTTCATGATTTATCGATTCTGTTGTAAGAATAAATAGAAAATTGCTGATTTTCAATGAAAATATTGGATAGAGCTTTCCAACTTTTATTCAAATTGGTTATATTGTGATGCAAGATATGAAACCGATCGAAAACAAGTCCATTTTCTGCTCCGAACGCGCCATACGGAAGGATTCGATATGAAAAAGACGTGGTTTATCGCCCTGTTTGTACTGATTTTCGCCGTTCAGGCGACGCCTCAATTTACCAACGTCACAGTTGAAATTTCCACCGATCGCATGCCGGAAAAAGAGCGAGCCGACCTCAAAACGCTCGAACAGATGATGCCTGTCTATTTCAAGAATTTTACGTGGATCGAAAATTCGTACGGTATCGACATTCCGCTGAAAATCAGTTTGTTCCCGCAGAGCGTCAACTCGAGCGGCTACGAACGTATTTTCACGGCGCAAATGTTCATTTCCAACGAGGTCGCCGATAATCGATTCTTCGAAAAAGCGTTTAAATTCGTTTACAACTCAAACGATCCGGTCGTGCATATCGAGATGGCGCATTCCCTGCTGAGCGTTCTGGATTTCTATGCCTGGATGATGATCGCCGCAGAACTCGACACCTACGATCCGCTCGGCGGCAATAACGCTTACGACAAAGCCAGAGACGTAGCCACCCGCGCACAGGCTTCCGATAAAGCGTGGGGCTGGAAAGATCGTTTGCAGGATTTCGACGAACTGCTCCGGGTCAGAAACTATCGCCTGAGCAAATACAGTTATTGGATGATCGTCGATTTACTCGATCAGGGAAAAACGGAAGAAATTCCACCGGCGATCGATCGTTTTCTGAATCATCTGACGGCGATGTTCGAGGAAAACGCCCGCGAACGCTACACACACATTTTTTTAGATGCTCATGCCCGTGACCTGATCAAAATGCTAAAAGAATACGGCACGGCCGAACAGATTGACAGGCTGATGGCGCTCGACCCGGACAACAAAGATACGTACCAAAAAGTTCTTAACGAGAAATAGTTACCGCTAACGCTTCAGGCTGGCGCAGGTCTTTTTCCCCAGCAGATAATAACCAAGCGCTGAAGAACCGTGATACAATCCCGATAAAACTTCACCATCGCTCTTTCGGCGAATCGAAGCGACGGTTTTTCGCTTCCGGTAAATGGCTCCGGGATGCGCAAGAATCCAGCCGTGCGCTTTGAGAATCGCCCACGCGCGTCCTAAATCGCCTTTTATCAACGAGAAAACCAACGCCATATCGTCCAGAGCGATTCGTAGCGGCGTCAGGTAAAGCGTAAGCGGAAGCCGGTAATTCGACAGAAACATCAGCAGACTATTCCGGTGATTGAGATATTTTTTAAACGGCGAATCGACGCCGAGCGTATAGCCGGAACGATGCCAGACAACGGCTTTGGGTTCGACGACGATCGTGTATCCCATCAATTGCAGACGCCACTCGAGATCGATCTCCTCCATGTGCGCAAAGAAGGTTTCGTCGAATAAACCGGCGTCGATCAAAGCCTGTCGTCTTGATAAAAATGCCGTCCCGGACGCCCAGAAAATACGGTTCGATCCGGAATCGTACTGCCCGTCGTCCGACTCGATTGTCTCGAACATCCGCCCGCGAGCGAACGGAAATCCGAACATGTCCATCTCGCCGCCGGCGGCTCCGGAATAATCGAACAGGTGACGATTTTGGTACGAAAGAAGTTTCGGCTGGACGACGGCGATTTCCGGCGATGACTGGATTTGTCTCAGCATGGCTTCGATCCATCCCGCCTGATGAATCGTATCATTGTTCAAAATCAAAACGTATTCCGAGGATGCCTGACGGATTCCGGCGTTGCATCCGCCCGCGAAACCATGATTTTTATCGAGAGAGAGAATTTGAACTTCCGGGAATTCCCGCCGAACCATCGCCGCGCTGTTATCGGACGAAGCGTTATCGACGAGAATAATCTCTAACGGCGTGTCGGTCGAGCGAATGAGCGACGTCAGACAATCCCGCAGGATTTCCTCTCCGTTGTAATGCGGAATAACGACGGAAACAAGTGGTTTGGATGTTGTCAAGCGTGTTGAACTTGTCGGGCTTATCCTTTTTTACCAGTCGGCTTGGCGGATTTGGACGACTTCTTCGACACGTACGAATTTCTCATCGCCTCGGCGCCTTTATCGTCGGGATGCGCCTTCAACCAATCATCCAAAACACGAATGGCGCCATCCATATTTCCCATTTCTTCATAAACCTTGACGAGCAGGCCGGCGATATCTCGACTATTCTTGTTCTGGCTTTCCAGCGGCTCCAAAATTTCCAGCGCGGCCGGATAATCTTTCAACGGCGAAAGAAAAACGCTGGCGTATCGGATTTTATCCTGAGTCGTCTGCTTCGGCATACTCATCAGTTCATTCAGGCGACGGACGAGTTCTTCCTTCCTTCCGCCCTCATAATAGAGCATTCCGAGTTGCAGATAGATTTCCTTGTTGCCGATCGGCAAAACGCCTTCCGGCAGTTTGGTTTCCATCGAATCCAGAATCGCGGCCAATTCCGCTTTGTCTTTCGTCAATTGCGGCGAAACGTTGTCACGATCGCTGGCGCTTTTCTGCATCATGCGATCACTGCTGTAGAGTTTTTCGACTGCCAGCTGGAAAAAACCGCTCCGGTAGTTACCGACGAGTTTGACGATATTGTCGTCGAAATAGACATTCGGATTGTTGAGATTCCGGTAGCGATAAACGTGGTTCAGGTTGTACGCCAGTTTTTCGGCGTTGATGCGTTTGACCGGTTGCGGATGAATGCGGAACGCCAATCCTTCCATTTGAAGGAACGGATCCATGTTCAATTTATTATCCTGAGAAACGGTGACGGCATAATAAAACGGTTTCTGCCATCTGTTCGCCTCGATGAGTTGCATGATCATGATGTCCTGAACGCGCAGTCCCTGTCCCATGATCGTCGGTTCAAGTTCCCACTTCAGCGGCTGAAGCATGCTGTTCGGCGGCGGCGTTAATCTGACTTCGGTCTTCTTCCACGGAATGACGCCCAGATTGTCGATGTCGGCGTCGGTCATTCCGCCCAGCGAGAGTTTCGGTTCGACGTCGCGGAGTTGTTTGATGTACCAAGGCGTGTTGAGAAGGCTGAGATTCACGACTTTCACGTCGCGCCGGATGCCTTCGACCTCCTGAAGATACCAGAGCGGAAAAGTGTCGTTGTCGCCGTTGGTAAAGATGACGCCGTCCTTCTCGCAGGTTTGGAGAATGTTATAGGAATAGTCCCACGCGACGAAATTTCCTTTCCGGGAATGTTCATGGTAATTGGCGCGCAGAACATTGAGCGGCAGTACCAGAATCAGAAGAGCCGCACATGCATATGTCAACGGCTTCCGGAGCTTTTCGTTTTTCAGGTTTGTGAGATGACTGATGAGCGCCGACGCGCCGATGCCGATCCAGATGGCAAATGCGAAGAACGAGCCGACGTATGAATAGTCACGCTCTCTCGGTTGCGGATCGTCCTGATTCAAATAGAGAATGATCATCAACCCGGTAAATAAAAACAGCGCCAGCACCGACAGCGCTTTGTTTCGGTCTTTCCCAAAATGGATCATCAGCCCGTAAAGCCCGATGAGAAACGGAAACGGCAGGAAGAACTGGAACGGATTGACTTTATCGATGCTTCTGCCGATGAACTGCCAGTTGAAATAGCGAACGTACATGTAATTGATCTGGTAATTCCAGAAGTATTTCCACGTGGCTTTACTTTGGGAAACGCCGGGTCCTTTATACTTGTATTCGGCTTCCGGTTTCCATTTTGCCCGGTTAAAAATATCCGTGAACGACCGTTCGCCGTATTGCTCGCGCGCCAGATAAGCGACGGCCTGATGCGTCGTTTCGGGATCGTTCTCGTCGATCCGCGGATCCTGAACGCTTCGGATGAAAATCGTCGTGTAGGACGAATATCCGATGATGATTAGCGTCAGACACATGAGTCCGAGTGATAACAGATTGTGCTTTTTCGCGATCGCCCAACCTGTAACGCCGAAGACGGCAAGGATCGTCAGAATCATGACGATCAGGCCGTATTTGTCCGCGATGGTCGGCAAGCCGCGAATGACGCCGCCATTGATGACCATAAAGACGCCGGACGCCGCGAAAGCCATCAGAACATTCTGCGCATGTTCTCTCAGGCGCGGATTGATCGTTTTCCGGTAAAGCGGAATATATATGCCGAGAATCGCCGCGAACGTCAACATCGCCTGCACGGTAAACGGCACGCGAAATTGCAGAAAAAACAGAAAAATCAGCCCGGCGACCGTTACGCCGATAAACAGATCGGCGACCAACCACCAAATGGAAGAGATTTTCGTCTTTTTAAAATAAATGATCAGCGCGATGAAGAAAATCGCCAGCAAATTCAGCAGATGAATACCCGTCGCCAAACCTATAATGTACGCGATGATCAGCAGATAGCGCTCGTGCCCCGGCTGGCCGGATTTTTCTTCCCAGACCAGCGTCAGCCAGACGACGATCGCGGTTAAAAATGTAGAAAATGCATAGACTTCCGCTTCGACCGCATTGAACCAATGGCTGTCGGAGTAAGCGAATGTCATCGCGCCGACAAAAGCGCCGGCGTAAACGGCTATTTTATGAAGCGGCTGTTGCGGATTTCCCCAGCTTTTCAACAACTGAACAATAATGAGAAAGAGAAACATGACGGCTAAAGCGCTGACGATCGGTGACATCATATTCACCCGAAAGCCGATGTCTGAACCGAACGGTATCATCGAAAAAAACCGCCCGATCAGCAGATAGAGCGGACTGCCCGGAGGATGCGGAACGGCGAGCGTGAATGACGTCGCGATGAACTCGCCGCAATCCCAGAAGGAAACTGTCGGCGACATCGTGTCAAAATAGACGATAAAGCTGAGCAGAAAGGTTAGAATCGCGAGAATCGTCTTTTCCTTATTTTCTTTGAAATAACTCATGTTTTCCCTTTGACTTTCCATGTATTTTCCGTTCACGTCTCGAGCGGAGATTCAGGTTTATTTTTCTCTGTTTTCAATTTTTCTTCGACAAAATTCATCTTCAGTTCGGACAGCGAGCGTTCCAGAACCTGCATTTCGAGTTCGTTCAGGTTGCCGCGCGTTTTTTCTTTCAGCATTTCAATCATATCGATCGAGAAAGAAGCTTCGTCGAAATTGACCTCGACCTTTGGGGTCGCCGGATTCTGCCGTTTGCCGAGATAAATCCAGCCGCTCGCGACCAGCGACTGAAGCAAGCCCGCAAAGAGCATCTGGTTTTTATCCATTTTTTCGTTCGCCATCTCGCACCTTATAGAATGTTGACAAAATCCATGTATTCGGAATAATTAGTCAGCAGGTGATTTCGCACCCGCGCATTTTCCTGCTTTCTGAGGTGAGGATCGGATTTCAGCAGGTCGAAGGCTTCATTCCGCGCCACTTTCAGCAGTTCTTTATCAGTTATCAAATCGGCAATTTTCATTTTGGGAAACCCGTGCTGGCGCGCGCCATAAAACTCGCCGGGCCCGCGTAATTTAAGGTCTTCCTCCGATATTTCAAAGCCGTCGGTCGTCGATAGAATCGTCTGCAAACGCCGATGCGAAATGTCCGTGCGCTTGCGTTCGACCAGAATGCAAACACCGTCCGTTTTTCCTCTGCCGATCCTTCCGCGCAGTTGGTGTATTTGCGTCAGTCCGAACCGTTCGGCATTTTCAATGAGCATCACCGTCGCTTTCGGATTGTCCATCCCGACTTCAATGACGGTTGTACTCACCAGAATGTTCACGGTTCCAGCGACGAATTGCCGCATGATTTCGTCTTTTTCCGCCGATGACATTCCGCCGTGCAACAATGCGAGTTTCAGTTCTGAAAAAACGCTTCTCTGCAAGTACTCGAATCCCTGCGTCGCGGCTTTCAGATCGATCTTTTCCGATTCCTCGATGAGCGGATAAACGATGTACGCCTGATAGCCGTTTTTCACCTGTTCCCGAATGAGATTATAAGTCTCGGTTAAACGATCTTCGTTGACAACTTTCGTGACGATTTTTCCCTTTTCAGATGGCATCTCGTCCAGAATCGAAACATCCATATCGCCGTAAAGCGTCATGCTCAGCGTCCGCGGGATCGGCGTCGCCGTCATCACCAAAACGTCCGGATTCAGACCTTTGCCGATCAGCGTTCCTCTCTGAAGAACGCCGAACCGGTGTTGTTCGTCGATGATCACAAGCGACAGGTTTTTGAATTCGACGCCTTCCTGAATCAGCGCGTGCGTCCCGACGACGAGTTGGGCGCGTCCGGTCTGAATGGATTGCAGAATGTCGTCCCGCTCGGCTTTCTTTTGGCCGCCGATCAGCAGGCAAATGTCGATGCCGACCAGATCCGCGAAGACTTTCAGATTTCGGTAATGCTGTTCGGCAAGGATTTCCGTCGGCGCCATGAACGCCACCTGAAATCCGTTGCCGATGGCGATGCTGGCGCAAAGCAATGCGACGATCGTTTTTCCCGAACCGACGTCGCCCTGAAGGAGACGATTCATGACTTCGGACGATTTCATGTCGTCCCAGATTTCATGAACCACGCGCTTCTGCGCGGCGGTCAGCGCGAACGGGATTTTCTCATAAACCTGTTTGATCAGCAGACCAGCGGCCGGATATTGAAACGTCTTTCGGCTGGCTTTGATTCCCGCTTTTTTCACGCCGAGCATCAATTCGAGATAGAACAATTCCTCGAACTTGAAACGGACTTGCGATTTTTCCAGAATTTCCTGCGTTTCCGGAAAATGAATCTGCCGAAATCCTTCGTTGATGCTCAGGAGTTTGAGGCGCGATATTGTTTGAAACGGCAGAATTTCGTCGAACGCCCACTCGAATTCATCCACGATAGGGCGCAAAAGCCGCCGGAATCCGCGACTGTCCAGCGAGACCTTTTTCAGTTCAGCCGTCGTCGGATAAAGCGGAATGATGCGCGCCGTGTTGAGCGTCGAATCCCATTCGGCGGTTTCCAGCCGGTCATAATCCGGATGAATGAAGCGCGGTCCGTTGAAAAACTCGACGCGGCTGTGCAGAGCGACCAAATCGCCCGCTTTGAAAACGTTCTGAATATATTTCACACCGTTGAACCAGATGCACGACATCAGACCGGAATCGTCCTTGATGAAAACCTCGTAAAAACTCCGCCGCGCCGTTTTCACCAATCTCTGCGTCGTCACTTCGCCGACGATCGTCGCTTGTTCGCCGACTTTCAGCCGGTTGATCTTCGTGATCGTGCTTCGGTCTAAATAACGACGCGGAAAACAGTAGATGAGATCGGTAAACGTGCGGATGCCAACCGTTTCCAGCGCTTCCGCCCTTTTCGGACCGACGCCCTTGACGTAGGTTACCGGCGTATCGGGTTTTAAAACGGGTTTACGGACGTTCGTTTCCGGCAAATCTGGCTCCCGACCGGCTACCAGCTTCTTTGGAAAGTATATTTGACGGTCGTTTTCTTTTCAGCAGGAATGGTTAGCGGAAAAACCAAGAGAGAATTGCTTTTCCGTATAGACGGATGTGAGCTGGTTTTAACGAACCAGTCGCCGCCCATTATTTCCTGAATTTCGACAAAAACAGATTCCGTCCGCTTATTTTGAATCTCGATTTCGACGGATACAACCTCGGAACGCTCTTTGATTTTCTGACGATCGACTACGATTTTCTTGCCTTTAACATCGAACGCTTTACCGACGGTCAGATCCAGCGTGTCATCCTTGGCGGTATGTTTGATACGATCCTCGCCAACGAGTTGAAGCGTTTTGTCCACGTCTTTTTTAAAGATGCGGAAAATGCCTTCGGGAAGTGGGATGCCGAGATGGTTTGCCGCCGAGTTTGCAAATTTTAAATGAACTTCAAGTGGCGACTCTATTTCGCCCTGTGCGGAATTTTTAAATATATAAATTTTATTCGCACGCGATGTTACTTCGTTGAATAGAGTGATCTGCTTGATCTCGCGATCCTTAATCGTCACGGGGCGTTGGAGTTCGTACAGGTGATAATCAAATAGTCCGCGCTCTTCGAAGGGTACGGTAGCGGCTTGCGCCACAAACTTTGCTTGTCGCGGTCTTTCACCTTCAGAGACTATGCCTGATCTTCGGACGCGATTGATCGTTCCGGCGACGATTTTCATCTTGGCGTTTTCATACGTTGCGCCGGACTGATTATCGAGTGAAACCCATGAATTGAGTGTGAAATCTTTGTCATTCTTATCCAGCACCATCAGGTATTCAGCGTGCCAACTTATTCCGGATGTCAGGTAACTGATCTCCGATTCGACGGAGGCTTTGATCTTTGACGCCAGAAGCCACTGCAACGTCGGTTTCAGGATCAGTCCGGACGGCAGAGCAGGAAAATCGTAATCGGCGATGTTTTCGACTGAAGCGATCTTGATGCCGCCGGTCGGAAGTTGCAGAACGAGATTTCCGCCGTCGTGCTGGAGCAGTTGACCTTTGGTCTCACTGCCGGATTTGGTCTTGTATGTAATCGATTCACCGATATATTTCTCGAAAATTTTGTCGGAGTTGACGAGATCGAACAGGAAGTTCTGTTCGAGAACTTCAACCGCGTCCGCATTGCCGGGAAAAGTGATACGCACCGATGTCGGATCGACGCAGGCCGGAATTCCTTCGACTCGAACTTCCGATTCGCCTTTGAGAATATCGATCGTGCGAGTCTGGAGAACGAGTCCCAAATTGTCATTATAAACCGTCACCTGCGTGGATTTTATTGGCGACGCGGCGAGAATTATCGTTGCCAGACCGAATACGGTCAGCAATAAAACGGATGTTCGCATCAGCTTTTTCATACGTTCCTCCCCTGATGAATGTTGAATTTGTAAAAAGTCCGGCCGTCGATCAATCGCTCAACGCGGCGAGACTTGCTTTCAATTTGACCAATTGCTCTTTATTGAACGCTTCCTTTTCGCGTTCTTTGAGAACGACTTCCTTCGGCGCTTTGGCGATGAAAGAAGGATTCGAGAGTTTGGAATAACTGGCTTTCACCTGCCCTTCCAACCGCGCGATTTCCTTTTCCAGGCGCGCTTTTTCACCGGAAATGTCGATCAAACCTTCGAGCGGAATGAAAAATTCGGCGCCACGAATGATGACTGCCGACGAAGGATGTAGTCTTTCAAGATTTTCTGCCGTTTGAACGTCGCTTGCTTTGACCAGATTCCGAATATATCCCGCGATCGTCGGATCGTTCAGTAGTTTGACCGGAAGTTGGGCGTCGGTTCCTCTGACCATCAGTCGAATGGCGGCGGACGGCGAAATATTCATCTCGCTCCGCGCGGTTCTCAGCGCCGTGACGATTTCCTGCATGACCGCAAAAGTTTCGTCAATCGCTTTCGCCTGTGCGGCTGTTTTTGCCTTTGGCCATGATGAAACGATGATGTCCGACTCGTCGGCACTTTTAATCTTTTGATAAATCTCTTCCGTGATGAACGGCGCGTACGGATGCAGAAGCTTCAGGAAGTTTTTCAGGACGTAAACGGCGACGGTCAGAGCCGTGCGTTTTTCTTCGGGAGATTTTTTATACAGCCGATCTTTGATGAGTTCGATGTACCAATCGCAGAAATCGCTCCAGACGAAATCATAAATATTTCGGGCGACTTCGTCGAACCGGTACTTTTTCAGATTCTTGTCCACGCTTCGAATCGTATGGTTAAGCCGGTTGAGAATCCACTTGTCGGCGAGTTCCAGATTCAGGCGATTCGGCTCGAACGGTTCGTTCAGAATCGTTTCGTCGTCGAGGTTCATGAGAATGAAACGCGAGGCGTTCCAGATTTTATTCATGAAGTTCCGCCCGACTTCGAGCCGTTCTTCGGAGAATAAAATGTCCTGTCCCTGCGGCGCGATCAGCATGACGCCGAATCTCAGCGCGTCGGCGCCGTACCGGTTTACCAAATCGATCGGATCGGGCGAATTGCCCAGCGATTTGCTCATTTTTCTACCCTGAATATCGCGGATAATCCCGGTAAAATAGACGTCTTTAAACGGAATATCGCCTCTGAATTCCAGACTCGCCATGATCATTCTCGCCACCCAGAAGAAAATGATGTCAGGCGCGGTGACCAAATCGTTGGTCGGGAAAAATGCTTTCAGATCGCGCGTTTCGTCCGGCCAGCCCATCGTCGAAAAAGGCCAGAGCCACGAGCTGAACCACGTGTCGAGCACGTCGGTATCCTGCCGGACTTTTCCGCCGCATTTCGGGCATTTCGCCGGATCGTCGGTCAGTGCGTCCATCCAGCCGCAGGCGTCGCAATAAAAGACCGGGATGCGATGTCCCCACCAGAGTTGCCGGGAAATGCACCAATCACGGACGTTGCTCATCCAGTGCGAATAAGTTTTGTACCAGCGTTCCGGGTGAAATTGAATCTTTCGCTCTTCCACGACTTTCAACGCGGGTTCGGCGAGCGGCGCCATTTTGACGAACCATTGCTCGGAGAGATATGGTTCGATCATGACGCCTGCGCGTTCAGAATAACCGACGCTGTGCAAATAGTTTTCGACTTTCTGGAGCAAACCCAGCCGTTCCATTTCCGCAACGACGAGATTTCTCGCCTCGAAGCGGTCTTTGCCGACCACGAGTTCGCCCGCGGCATCGTTCATCGTCGCATCCGGATTCATCACGTTGATTTGCATCAGTTCGTGACGCGCGCCGATCTCAAAATCGTTCGGATCGTGCGCGGGAGTCACTTTCACCGCGCCGGTTCCAAAGGCCGGGTCGACAAAATCGTCCGCTATGATCGGAATGACACGGTTTTGAATCGGAAGAACGACATTTTTCCCGACGAGACTGACATAACGTTTGTCTTTGGGATTCACCGCGACGGCGGTATCGCCCAGCATCGTTTCCGGACGAGTCGTCGCGACGACGATAAAGCCGGATTTGTCTTCGAGCGGATATTTGAAATACCAAAGATGTCCCTGCGTTTCCTTATGGATCACCTCTTCGTCGGAAAGCGCCGTCCGGGAGGCCGGACACCAGTTGATGATGCGCCGCCCGCGGTAAATCAATCCCTTCTGATAAAGATGGACAAATACTTTCCGGACTGCGTGCGAAAGTCCTTCGTCGAATGTGAAGCGCTCGCGCTCCCAGTCCAATGAACAGCCGATTTTTTTCAGTTGGTTGATGATGATCGATTTGTGTTTCAGCGCCCAATCCCAGACGATTTTGACAAATTCCTCACGGCCGTAATCGAACCGGGTTTTCCCGCTCTTTTTCAGGTTTTTTTCGACGACGTTTTGCGTGGCGATTCCGGCATGATCGGTGCCGGGCAACCAGAGCGTTTCAAACCCTTGCATCCGCGCGTGACGCACCAAAATATCCTGAAGCGTATTGTTCAGGACGTGCCCCATTGTCAGGATTCCAGTTACGTTCGGTGGCGGAATGACGACGACGTACGGCGGTTTATCGGTTTCGGGATTCGCATGAAAATATTTCTTTTCTATCCAGTAATCGTACCAACGCGATTCGACGTCGGACGGATTGTACGTTTTTTCCAAAGGTGCAGTCAAGATTTCCTCTTTTAACTTTCGATCATTAAACTAAATGCGGTTGTGAGTTTTAAAACGTTTTGGTTCGCCTGTTTGAGACGGCGACTCAAAACGCGGGCGATGTTTTGCATAACCTGAAAACCGATCTCAGGTTGCGCGTGGCAGATCGCGAAAAAATCCTCGCTGGCGATTCTACCAAGAATACAGACGGAAAGCGCTTTGACGGTAGCGGTTCGGCGATCGTCTTCGCTGAATAAACTCATTTCGCCGAAAAACGGATGCTGTTCGCTGGAGAGCGCGAGAATGCTTTTTTCGCGCGTGTCAAGTTGTATCGCACTGGTCTTCAGCGTCAATGCCTGCGAAATCTCGACCTTCCCGTCGAGCAGAAGCAGGATCGAATGTCCAGGCGTTCCTTCCTGCAAAATCACGTCGCCGCTCTTGAATTCAATCATTTTGATGACGGTGCAAAAATGCTGAACCTGCGCTTCGGTCAGTCCGCCGAAAATTTCATAATGCAAAAGCGCCTTTGCGTCGATTTGATTACAATTTTTCTTCATCATTGGATGACTATGGCTTTTTCGTTTTCCTGAATCACATATTCATCGTCGGGATTGAGATTCACGACGACCTTATTCTCCTCGCCCAGTGTCTTGCCCGCCTCCTTCAGTTTCTTCTCGATGAAGGCGTCCAGATGCGACGTATCGGCTGAGAGAAAATCCGACAAGCCGATCGATTCCACCTGCGCTAAAAGTCCGATGACCAGGACGTGATGTTGAACGTGGAAATAATCGAATACTTCCCGGAATTTTTTCCCCTGAAATTTTACCGGAATCGGCAGTGTCGTGAGCATGTTTTTGCTCGTCGGGCTGAGAATTCGCCCTAAAATATTGGTCAGCCCGGGTTCGAGAATATTGCTGGCGACGATGAAATCGGCGTACTGATCGCTGACGATCACGTCGTCGGCGCGGGCACGTTTGACATGCGCCTCGTTCTCGCGGTTCATGATAAAAGCGATGATCTTGAGTTTGGACGACATGGATCTGATCGTCAGCGTCGCGAGAACCGTCTGTTCATCGGCGTCCACCGGCGATAACTGTGCGAGATTCGGCAGTAAAATGGCGATCTTGGCGGCTTTGATATTCGCACGTTCCAGCGTCGCCGCCCGCGTATAGTCGCCGCGGATGAACTTGACGGAATACTTGTGGAATTTGTCCAGAACGGCATTGACGCGATCCTCCGGAAGTTCATTGACCAAAATCATCTTCGGAATTTTGTTCCCGGAAAGCGCTATGAAGGTATCGACGATCGATTCCGCGCGGTTATTCCAGCCGCAAACGACAATGTGATTTTCATATTTGATTGATTCCAAGCCTTGGTCCTCCCTAATTTTCTTTGAGACAAAAATCGAAGAGATCGTCGCCGTGATGAGCGATAACAGCGATATTCCGGAAAACATGACAAAAATGGCGATCAACCGCCCGCCAATGGATTTGGGCGCAATGTCGCCGTATCCGACGGTAAAAACCGTTACGAACGCCCACCAGATCGAATCGAACAGGTTCCCATACTGATCGGAATTTTGGATCGATTCGAAATGGAACACACACACTGCGGCAACCAATATCAGAATGCTGAAAACGAACACAATCCGGAAAGTTGTGGACGAGAGTATAGACTTTATTAAGTCGTTTAGGTTCAAATTCTGTCAAATCCTATTCATAATTACTATCGAGTGGGAATATTACTCAAATTGCATTATAAAGTCAACGACGATAGCATGGAAAGAATTATTACCGGACTAAAAATACTCCGAACAGCGGCGGCAGTTTTCTTCAAATTTCTGATAAAATTGCGCCACATGGATGCCGTCAACCAAAGCATGATGCACCTGAACCGAGAGCGGCAGAGCGATTTGTTCGCCGTTCGGGAAAAATTTTCCCCATGCGATGCGCGGCACGGAGTCTGTCGGGTGCATGTGAATCGGATGGGAAACCCCGGTAAACGAAATCCACGGAATCGATGTAACGTAAATCCGGTCGTCGCATCCCGGTTCGTCGGCAATGACCGGCGCGTTTTTCACGGATAACGTCGCGGCTTCGACGTTTTGAAAAAATCGACGCGCATCTGGATCGTAATCCGCCGAACAAAAACTAAAAACCTCCGCGCCCGCCATCACGGTAAAGGACGGATGAACGATCTCGTGTTCGACAACCGCCTCGCCGCGGATTCGATACCGGAACTCCTGAATCTCGTTCGTCGTTCGCATGACGACGTAAAGAATCATCTGAAAAACGGACAGCCGCTTTTCCTTCGTCGCCTGAATCAACCGGGAAATATCGGCGTTGGCGGTCAGGCAATAATGCGGATAATCGAGATTCCGATCCCGAAGCTTCGGGACGAAATGCTGGCGTCTTGCCCATCGGGAAATGTCGAGCGTCTTCATTTTCCTCTCATTCTCCGAGCCAGCTGACGATATATTCGGCATCCGTTGCGGGAAGATTTTCGGATTTCCGGTTTTCCCATTTGCCGCGCAGTTTGATTTCCTGCGCCACTGTTTCGAAGTGGAACATCGCGATTCCCAGATCGATTTTCTGGAGATCGATGCGGTGTTCGGGCTTTAAATATCCCGTCGTTCGTTTGAGGAAAAAATGGTAATACGGTTTTCCGGTTTCCTTAACGATGCGCCACGGCTGTTTATTCGACGCAGACGGCGCCCAACGAACCATTTCCAGCGGAAGCGAATACTTTTCGGCAACCTCCTCATCCAGTGGTCCCGAACCTTCGGGATCGCCGTCGAAGAACAACTCTTTCCACCCTTTCCGGCTTCTGGAACCGGCGCCGAACCGGATAATCTTTTCTCTCAACGAGCGGTCGGATTCGGTATAGCCGACCGGTGTCACGACGGGAATAATCTGCGAATCCGGCAGATTCAACGCCTTCGCAAACTCGCCGCGGTTAAGCGTTCCGCCTAACCAACAGGTGCCGAGGTTCAAATCGGTCAGAAAGAGAATAATTCGCTCCATCAGATAACCGAAATCGACGTATCCCGGGTCAGTTGCCGAAGTTGCGCCGACGACAAAATTTTGCGCACCTCTGACAAAACCATATGTGCCCAGTTTGATCTTCTCGTCTTCGGATGTTTTTCCCAATAGATGAAAATGCGGCTCGCTTCCGAAAAAACCCTTCGGCGACTGCGCAAGAAATTGCTCGATTTTCTCGCGAACTTCCGGTTCGAGCGGACGGTCAGAATAACTCCGCCACGAACTCCGCGCCTTGATCAGATCGACCGATGATTGTTGAAAAATCATAGACGTCCTCTCATCTTATTTTAGTTTTACAGACATATCTCGCTACCCGAAAACCAATTTAAGCGGAAAGTCTTTATGAAACAATACCCGTTAATTTCCACTATCAGAAATGTCAGGCGTAACTGTGCAGACCGCTCAATATGAACGTCACGCCAAGATAGGTGAAAATCACGGAAAGAAGAGCCAGAATTACCAGAACGGCTTTTTTAGTGTCAGTTGGTTTCTTGAGATGAAAATAGAACGCCATGACGAGAATATTGACCAGCGCCCATACCTCTTTCGGGTCCCACGCCCAGTAATTTCCCCAGCTCATGTACGCCCAAATTCCGCCGGTCGCCATGCCGATATTCAGGAACAAAAAGGCTATTTTAATTTCGGTATCCATGCAACTCACCAGCGACGAATCGCTTCGTTCGGAGGTTGCCCGCCGACGAACCAGCAGAGTCACCGCATAGATGAATCCTAAAATCAACGCCATGTATCCGAAGAAGTATGCTGGCACATGAATGTACATCCAGAGGCTGTTGAGCGCCGGCATGAGCGGCTTTGGCATCTTGTATGAAGTCGGCATAACCAGCGCCGAAAGTAAAAAAAGGCAAATAACAACCAGCACCAACCAGCGAAGATTTTTCGGTAACTGTCGTTTCCAAAATACCAATCTCAGCGCCAGAAGAAACGATAAAAGCAGGAACGTTTCGTACAGATTTGTGAACGGCGGATGCTGTGCGGCAACCGACCGTATGATCAGTGCGAGCAAGTGAAGAATGATAGCTATCGTTGTTACATACAGAAAGATTTTTTCCGAAGATTTTTTAAAGAAACAAAGAGCCATCGCGGCGAGATAAACGAAAAGACTTAAAATTAGAAAAGGCGTTTCCATCTCAACCTCGTTCTTCTGCCGGTCGTTTCCAAAACGCCATAATCAATGAAAATATGTACAATAAGCCGAGAGCCGTCAGCCATTTCACGCCAACCGGCTGAACGACTTCGATAACGCTGATAAACCGGATGCCCAGCGGAGTAATCCGGACTGTTTTTCCGCCTGCCGGAAATGGCTGATCCAGCGGAGGGCGAAACTCATCGTCGCCGATCGACATGATAAATTTCTCTGTATGATCGTCAAATGCGATCACCGAAACCGGCGTTCCGTCCACGTTGAACACATCGCCGAAAGCGGTTTCAAAAGGCTTATCGTCGATCATCACACGGAAAAAAAATACGCGATCGTAAGAGTTCTGATAAAGTCGAAATTTTCCGACGACGACCGGACGATTGACCGCCAGATCGACGGAATCGATCTGGTTGATCACCAGATGACTGATGTAATTTTTTGGAGATGAAGTTCCGGCGTGCGTGGGAATTTCAAACCGCTCCAACCGAATCGTCGCGTCTTCTTTTTCGGGCAAGCGGTCAATGAATGATGATAACAAAACTTCTTTGCCTTCGGCAATCGGCATGAAAAAGCGCACCTCCAGATTTTTATTGATAAAGACGACTCCGAAAATCAGCGCCAAAAGCAGATGAAGCGCTTTTTGAGCAGTCGATCTAATGACGTTGAAAACCACCGCCAGCACCAACAATACCATTAAAAACAGCCACAAAATACTGTTCAACCCGGAATCGTAAAACCGGTCTAAACTCAGCCATCTGACGATGAGATTCGGAGAAGAATAATCCGACGGCACTTCTGACTGTTGAAGGAAAAACGTACTGGCGGCAAGCAGAAGAATCAGGACAAGCGCGACGAACTGGAATATCCTCAACACAATCAGATTCAGCCTTGTTCGGTTCTTCCTCATTCTGTCAACCTGAAATCAATATACAAAATTTCCACACGCCCATCATATTTTTTATCGGTGTCATTTTACAACCGTTATCAATCGGCTGAGTAATTTTCCCGGTGTTTCCAGCGTGATAAAATAGACGCCGGATGCAAGATTGCCCGCGTCAATTTGCTGGCGATAATTTCCCGGAATCATGTTAGCGTCCATGAGAGTACAAACTTTTTGTCCAAGTAAGTTGTAAATCGATAGTCGAACTCGCTCGAATCGCGGAACGGCAAACGATACGAACGACTGCGCGTTGAACGGATTCGGATAGATGCTGAGTTCATATCGGTCTGGCATCGTCGGGAGAAATTTTCTGACAACTCCGTTCGATCTTTCCTTCATCGCCGTGATTCGGCGGTAAGATTCTTCGATGCGGGCGCTGTCGATGATGCCGTCGCGGATTTGCTCCATGATGATATCGGAAACGACAGCGGCAAGCGATCGGCCTTCGTAAAGATTCGTTTTAAAAAGTAAAATATTCATTCCCGCGTTGACAGCCAGTGTGACAGTCTCTTTGAGCGTAAAAGTATCGGCGATCGCCCGCATGAATAGTTCGTCACTGATTACTACGCCGTTGTATCCCAGCGAATCCCGTAAAAGTCCGGAAATCGCGTTGTGAGACAACGACGCCGGATAAACCGAATCGATCTGCGAATTATAAAGATGACCGACCATGACAATGTCTTCGAATCCCTGCGAAAAGAGTTCTTCATACGGAGTGAGTTCCGAATCTGTCCACGTTTGACTGATGTCTGTAAATCCCAAATGGGAGTCGCCAACAGCGCTTCCGTGGCCGGGAAAATGTTTCAGCGCTGTAAGAATGTCCCGTTTTTGAAATTCATCGATAAACCACGAAGCATGTCGAGCAACCGTCATCGGATCGGAAGAAAAACTACGCTCCATGGCTCCAATCGCCGGGCTCTGCGGATTGACATTGACATCGACAACCGGCGCGAGATCGACATTGATTCCACATGTTGAAAGCCAACCGGCCATTCTTGCAGCTATCTGGCGCGTGGAATCTTCAGAATTAAAAGTGGTTCCCAATTTAAATGCCGAAGGCGTCGATGAAAAGCCGTTATACTGTCCGAGGCGCGCGACTCGTCCACCTTCCTGATCGATCGCTATCAAGGGCGGCGTCTCAGCCAGATCTTTAATACTGTCCGTTAAGTCCCCGGTTTGCGTCGGATTTTGACAATTCTGTCCGAACAGAAGCACGCCACCCAGATTCCGCATACTCAAATCATAAGCGAGCGAATCGGGAACAGTCGTTCCGGTAAAACCGACCATTACCATCTGTCCGATTTTTTCTCTGAATGTCGGTTCCCCGAAAACGATATTGAAAATGAGGAGTAGAATAACGCTGATGTAACCTGTTCTTGCTAATTGTTTTTTCATGAAATCCTATAATTGTTCCGGGCGATTTTGTTTGCTCGTTCAGAGAATGTCACCCGCGCAAATGCCGGTATGTTTTCCATCCCGAACTGCAATTTTTCCGTTCACGACGACATGCGAAATTCCCGTTGGAAACTGGTGCGGATTCTCAAATGTTGCCTTATCGATAACGGTATCCGGATCGAAGACGACAAGATCGGCAAAGTAGCCGTTCCGGATGGAACCGCGTCGTTTCAAGCCGAGTTTTGTCGCTGGCATCGACGTCATACGCTGTACGATTGCCGGCAGATCGGCGACTTTTTCCTCGCGGCAATATTTTCCTAAAACGCGCGGGAACGTGCCATAGAAACGCGGATGCGGTTTGCCCTCACCGAGTTTGCCGGTCGGAGCAACGGCGTTCCCATCGGAACCGATTGAACAAATCGGCGACGCAAGCACTTTTTTCAAATTTTCCTCATTCATGGCAAAGCCGATCACGCCGACGCGGTTTTCTTCCGCAATTAACAGATCGCGGATGAAATCGAACGCCGGTTGACCGCATTCCTGAGCGCAGGACTGTATCGATCTGCCTTCCCATTTTTTATTTGCGGGCGTAAAACAGTCCGCTATCACGACGCGTTCCCAACTGCCGATGCGTTTGGCGCGGCTCTCGGAATATTCACGGATTTTAGGCAATTGCGATTTGTCCTGAAGCCGCGCGAGAACCTCCTGCGTGTTTCCCTGACGCGACCAAAGCGGCAAAAACGAGGTCAATCCGGTACTCCATGCGATGTATGGATAACGGTCGATTTGAACCGGCAAGCCGGATTCGGCGGCCGAATGAACCGTTTCCAGGAGACCATCCATTTTATGCCAGTTCGCCTGATTGCACGTTTTAAAATGGGAAATTTGAAGCGAGACGTGAGCGGAACGGCAAATTTCCAGCGCCTCGGCGACGGCGGATTCGATGGTGTCGTCTTCATTTCGGATGTGCGTTGCATAGATGCCATTTTTCCCGGAAACGACTTTGCAGAGTTCGATCAGTTCGTCGGTTTTGGCAAAACTGCCGGGCGCGTATTCCAAACCGGTCGTCAGGCCAAGACTGCCCTGCTCCATCGATTCGGCGAGCACTTTTTGCATTTGTCGCAGTTGATCGAACGACGGCAGAACGTCGTTTTTACCGACGACAAACGCGCGCAGTGAGCCGTGTCCCGTGTAGGTTGCGTAGTTCACCGCCGGTTCCGCACGTTTCAACGACCGATAGAATCCCGAAAGGTCGCGCCACCTCAAGTCGAGGTCGTACTTTTCTTTGATTTTCCCAAAATATTCCGACTGATCTTCCGGTGTCAGCGGGAATGGCGAGTCACCGCAATTCCCGGAAATTTCTGTCGTGACGCCTTGATGAATTTTACTTTCGGCGCGCGGATTGACGAACAGTTCGATGTCGGTGTGTGAGTGAATGTCGATAAAACCGGGCGAGACGATCATTCCGGCGACATCGATGATTTCATCCGCTTCGACAGCGGATAAATCTCCCAGCGCAATGATTTTCCCATTTCGAATTCCGACATCGAGACGACGCGCTGGCGTCCCAAGCCCGTCCAAAACCTGTCCGTTTCGGATTATCAGATCAAAGCGGTTTTTGACGGAACAGCCGATGATCGCACCCAGACCGGCGAGTGATGCGGTTTTCAGGAAGTCACGGCGGGAGATTAGATCAGACATTTTTACCTCGTTTCAAACTGCGGGAATTTTGCAAAAGAATCCGAAAGGAACAAGGATTGGTTTTGCTGACGACTAAAAATTAGAGGTTGTAGGTTGGAGGTTGAAAATTGTCAAATAATAAATTTTGCGATCTGAGATACCAAAGGACGGCATATAGTCAAATATCAGGATTTAATTGCACACTGGCATTTTTATAAACTTATTCTCAGTCCATCAGTCATGATGTTAATCTCAATCGAACAGGTTTGTTGCAGGCATACTCAGAAAATCAGCCAGTGGAATGCCATCTGAACCGACGAGCAATTTTTTAGCAACTGGGAACTTGTTCGAGAAAGCCTTGATTCCCGGAAGGTTAGAACGGCGGCGTCCACTTTTTACTTCGATAGCAATCAGTGATTGCTCTTTTTGTAAAACGAAATCAACTTCGGCATTACGGTCCAACCAGTAGTACAACTTGATCACGGTACCATGGATCGAATTCCACAGATGGGCGCCGATAGCGGACTCGACAATTCGTCCCCAAATCTCCGGATCGGTTTTAATGGAATTTAAATTCTGACCGCGGATGGCAGTAATTAGAGCGTTGTTGAGAGCGAGTAACTTGGGACTGGAAGCGCGTTGACGGAAAACCTCGGCAGAATATTTTGGTACTCCGCAGAGCATTCCAACGGTTTCCAGAAGATTGAGATAATTCGCCAATGTTGTCGTGTTCCCGGCTTCAGTCAACTGCCCAACCATTTTCTGATACGACAATATTTGGGCGGAGTAATGACAGCCTAATTCGAAAAGTCGTCGTAAAAGAATTGGCTTGTCTATGCGCTTCTGAAACAGAATGTCATGTGAGATCGTCGGCTCGATAATCGACTGAATGATATAGTTTGACCAACGTTCAAAGTCGGTACGTAACTCAGCCGCACCCGGATAACCGCCAAAAAAAAGGTATTCATCCAGAGTATAATCGAAAGCCGATTGCATTTCCGGAAACGACCAGTGCACGACCGGGATTATTTCGAAGCGACCGGTCATACTTTCAGTTAATCCTTGTTGCATCAGTAATGGCGATGAACCGAGCAGGACTACTTTTAAGTTACGTTCCTGAGTTGTATCCTGTTCCCAAAGGCATTTCACGGTTTCCGACCAATTGGAAATTTTCTGGATTTCGTCTAAAACCAAAACCCCGGCGTTTTGAACAGATGCCTGAACTTTCAAACGGGCTGATTCCCATTGTTGCTCGATCCAAATGCGATCTTTTAAAGATGGTTCATCTGCAGAAGCAAACACATAAGGAACGGTCAATGATTGGACAATCTGGCGCGCGATTGTGGTTTTTCCGGTCTGGCGCGGTCCGGAAAGGACCTGAATAAAATGACGCGGCTCATTCAACCTGGCGCTTAAAGTTTTAACTGCTTTACGTTCAAACATCGTCACCTCTTACAAATTACTCAACACGCTGAGTAATTTTACTCAGATCGTTAAGTAATATTCAAGGAAAATCTAATGAGAAGTATAGATTTTCTGATGCTTACGTTATTTATTCCAGCGAGTGAACGACCAATCCGCTCCGCAATTTCGGCTCGAACCATGTCGATTTCGGCGGCATGAGCAGTCCGGCGTCGGCGATCGACATCAACTGTTCGATCGATGTCGGATAAAGCGCAAGGGCGACCGCCATCTCGCCGGAATCCACGCGCCTTTCGAGTTCGCTTAGCCCACGAATTCCGCCGACAAAGTCGATGCGCTCGTCCTTCCGCGGATCGCCTATCCCGAGGATCGGCGCTAAGAGATTGTTCTGAAGAATTGAAACATCGAGACTGTTCACCGGATCATTGGCATCGAAACTGCCCGGTTTCGCACGCAAAATCCGCCAATCGTGATCGAGATACATTGCAAAAGTGTTCTTCGCGGTCGGTTTGGCGCAAGACTGACAACACGCGTCGAGAATGTCAAATTTCTCACCGATCCGCCGCAGGAATTCCTCTTTGCCGAGTCCGTTCAAATCTTTCACGACGCGGTTGTAGTCGAGAATCCGCAATTGATTATGCGGAAACAGGACGGCGAGAAACCAGTTGTACTCTTCTTTTCCGGTGTGATTCGGATTTTCCTTCCGGCGCAGATTGCCGACCATCGCGGCGGATTTGGCGCGGTGATGTCCGTCTGCAACATAGGAAAACGGAATGTCTTCGAACCGCTTGATCAATTTTTCGATGATTGAGGCTTCATCGATTATCCAGAGCGTATGACGAATACCGTCGTCGGCGATGAAATCGTATTCCGACTCGTCTTTGACGATTTGCGAGATCATCGCGTCGATTTCCGGCTGCGCGGGATAAGTCAGAAAAACCGGCCCGGAGTTGATGTCGGTATATTTGACGTGATTGATACGGTCGCGCTCTTTGATTTCACGCGTCAGTTCATGAATGCGGATGCGCTTTTGCAGATAATCTTCGACCGATGCGGCGACCATCAGCCCGTACTGTTCGCGTCCGTCCATGACTTGCCGATAGACATAAATTTTTTCCGATTTGTCCTGAAAAAACCACTTTTTCCGCAGCATTTCACGAAAATTTTTCGCGGCTTTGAGATAGACTTTTTCATCATACGGATCGAGTTTCGGCGGAAGGTCTATTTCCGATTTGGAAACGTGCAGAAATGAGTATGGATTTCCCGCCGCTTTGACTCTCGCCTCGTCGGAATTCAGAACATCGTATGGTAAAGAGGCGATTTTTTCGACGAGTTCCTTTTGCGGGCGGATTCCCTTGAACGCTTTGATTTTAACCATTTTTTCCTTCGGTATTTTGCTCGCATCGCCCAGAAGGATGCGATAGTTCATGGATTCGGTCGATCGGAAATTCTACTTTTTCAGCGTTGCCATGATTTTCTGAGCGATTTCGACGCCGACGCGATCCTGCGCCTCAACCGTGCTCGCTCCTGTATGCGGCGTTGCCGAAACCCGCGGATGACGGATCAGTTCTAGATTGTCTGGCGGCTCTTGTGAATAAACGTCGAGACCTGCGCCCCCGACTTTCCCGGAGTTCAGTCCGCTCAATAACGCCTTTTCGTCGATTACTCCGCCGCGCGCGCAATTCACGATAAAAACGCCCGTCTTCATGGTTTCGATCTCATGCACACCGATCAACGGGTGTGGCTGTTTCGGCGTGTGTAACGTAATGAAATCCGAATTTCTCAGTAATTCATCGAGCGGTACGATTTTCACGTCCAGATCGGTTTTGATCTCGGCAACGTCGTAAGCCAGAACTTTCATTCCAATCGCCAGCGCGATTTTCGCGACGAGTTGCCCAATCTTGCCAAAGCCGACGATGCCGATGGTTTTACCGGACAGTTCGATTCCTTTGGCGTACGATTTCTTCTCCCATTTGCCTTCGCGCATCGTGATGTTCGCCTGCGGAATGAACCGCGCCAGCGCAAAAAGGTGCGCAAAGACGAGTTCGGCGACGGAAAGCGAGTTCGCGGCAGGCGTGTTCAGAACGGGAATACCGAGCAACTTTGCGTATTTATGGTCGATGTTGTCGATTCCGGCGCCGGCGCGAGCGATCAGTTTCAGGTTTTTCCCGGCGTCAATGACTTCCTTCGGGACGTTGGTCGCCGAACGTACTAAAATGCCGTCGTAATTCGGAATGACGCGGATGAGTTCCGGAAGTTCATAAAACTGAATATCGAAATCAATTCCGGCGTCTTTTAGGATTTTTTGTCCCTCTTTACTCAATCCGTCGGTGATTAGTATTTTCATAATCGACTCCTTTGATTAATGAAGCGCGGCGCGTCCGTCTGTTCCGGATGCGCCGCATCTGAGATTTTATGCCATTTTTGCCAACACTGAGTCGATAACCTTCAGCAGTTCTTTCAACTCGGCAACCGTCCGGTCTGCCATGTGAGCGATCCGGAATGTTTTTTCTTTGAGATCGCCGTAACCGTTGGATATTTGATATCCGACTTCGCCGATCTTCTTGTTCAGGTCGGCGACGGAAATTCCGCGCGTGTTGCGAATCGTCGTCAGCGTGACGGATTCAAATCCTTTCGCAGAAAAAACCTCAAACCGTTCGTTCGCCCATTCGCGGGTGATTTTCGCCATTTCAAGATGACGCGCGTACCGGTTTTCCAGACCTTCGACATCCAAAATATAGTCGAGTTGTTTGTCGAGCGCGAACATGTGCGAAAGCGACGGCGTGCTGGGATATTGATAGGGTTTTTTCAAGACGTAGGAATAGAGTTCCACGATGTCGAGATACGACCCGCGAAATTCGACTAATTTGGCATGTTCCAGCGCTTTCAGCGAAGCTGAGCAGATCGACATTCCCGGCGGCAAGCCGATTGCTTTTTGCGTGGAAGTGATGCAGACATCGATGCCGAGTTTATCGACTTCGATTTTGGTACCAGCCATTGACGAAACCGAATCGACCAGCCAGATGATGTCCGGATATTTTTTACGAACTTCGGCGATCGCGGCAATCGGATTCATCACGCCGGTCGAAGTCTCGTTGTGGGTAATCGTAAACACGTCGTATTTGCCGGTCGAAAGATATTCATCGACAATTTCGGGCGTCGTCGGCTGTCCCCATTCGGCTTTTACGCAATCGACCGGGATGTTGTTGGATTTGGCCAACTGCGCCCAGCGATCTCCGAACGCTCCCACCGAAAAAACGACGGCTCGTTTCGCCGTACAACTCCGAATCGAGCCCTCCATCAGACCTGTTCCGGAAGTTGTCGAGAGTAAAATCGGATTTTGCGTGTAAAAAACCTTCTGGAGTTTTTCAGAAATTCTCTGCTGAAGAGCAGTCGCGTCTTTGCTCCGATGCCCGATCATCGGCGTTGCCATTGCGGAAAGGATTTCCGGACGGACATCTACCGGGCCGGGGATAAACAGTTTCTTGTGCATAAAACCTCCTGATGAGTTTATTGGGTTGATTTCAGTCAATTTTTCAACGCATCGTTCACCATAGCCAATGTATCAATTTCCTTGCCAATCTCTTTTTCATCTGCAAACGGTCGTTGTTTTACCATATCCTACCTTCCAATTTTAAAGATATATTCCAGTGATTCCACAACAATTTTCTGTTTGAGCGATGACGTGCCGAACAAA
>JBAZPZ010000023.1:0-25550 GCA_041645495.1 Fidelibacterota bacterium
CCTATTTCGTTTTTCGGATTCCTGTCCACGAGATAAATCTCGTGGCAATAATCTCCATCCAAAAATTTCTCAGCGCCCTCAGCGTTCTCCGCGGTTTCCGTTACTCATCAAAACTGAAATCTTAACCAAAAATTAACCGATTCCTGATTCCTTCTTCATTTTCAATGTGTAGATATTGGCGTGAAAAAGAAGATGTTTAACAAGAAAGAAGAAACTCAGAGGAGGTTCAAGTGAAGAAAAAAGCAATTTGGTTATCGGTCGTTTTGATGCTGGTTGGCATTCTACCGTCCGGGATCGTCGCCGGTGAACTGGATTTGTTGGTAAACGAATTGGTGGAAAAAGGCGTGATCTCGCCCGGACGCGCTCAGGAAATTTTGATCCTGTCAGAAGAAGAGATGCGGACGCAATTAGCAAAAGCCGAAGTATCGACGCTTCCGAAATGGATTCAAACGATCAACCTGAAAGGCGATTTCCGTCTTCGGGATCAGTGGGAACAGCGTGAAGGCGGAGATGCCAGGAATCGCGCGCGCTATCGGTTCCGTTTGGGCGGTGAAGCGGAAGTAACCACCGGATTGAATGTCGGATTCGGGTTGGCTTCCGGCGGTTCGGATCCCCGCTCGACGAATCAGACGTTTGAAAATTCGTTTGAAACCAAAACGATCATGTTGGATTACGCATTTGCCAAGTATTCAGCCGCAAAGTGGTTAACGCTTACCGGCGGGAAAATCGGCGCCGCCTCGGTGTTCTGGACGGCTTCCGATTATTTGTGGGATACCGACATCACAGTCGAAGGCTTGGCGGCGGGATTGAAATGGAAAAACTTATTCCTGAATACCGGTTACTATTTCATCGATGAGATCAAGGATGAAAAGGATCCCTCGATGATCCTCGTTCAGCCGGGAATTCTGTTCGCGAAAGAAGGCTCCTATTCCGCTACAGTCGGAGCGACCTATTATCAATTCAATCAAATGAAAGACGCAACTTTGGATCATGCCAAATGGAGCAACACGTATTACAAAGATGCAAGCAAAGTCAAACATCTTTCCGGCGATTACCGGACAGTGTCGGTTGGCGGAGACCTGCAAGTGTACAACGTGCTTTTACCGGCGATCGGACTGTTTTGCGAATATAACCGAAATATAGCCGCCGACAGTTTGCAGAACGGATTTGCAGTCGGATTCTTCGGAGGATACGACAAGATCAAGGATAAGAATCAGTGGCAGATCAAATATTCGTACCGCAAACTGGAAAAAGATTCGTGGCTGGATATTTTTCCCGACTCCGATGCGTACGGCGGCATGACGGGAATCGGCGGGAGCGAGGTCGTTTTTCAGTACGGACTCATGAAAAATGTCATTCTCGGCATTGATTATTACAAGATTGAGAATCTTTCGGGAACTCACGTTCCGGAAGAGATTGTTCAAGTTGATTTTCAATTTAAATTCTAACTTATGGAAGGTGTAAAATGAAAAAGACATTATCGACAATACTAATCGTTTTGACAATAGCGCTGGCAGGATTTGCCGGCGAAAAGGTTCGTCTCGCAGGTTCGACAACGGTTCTGCCGATCGCTCAGTTCACTGCCGAGGAGTTTATGAATTTCAATCCGGACGTGACGCTGTCGATTCGGGGCGGCGGTTCGGGCGTTGGAATCGCCTCGTTGAGCGAAGGAACATGCGACATTGCGACTGCGTCGCGTTCGATGAAGGATTCTGAAATCAAAAATGCTGTCAGTCGCGGTATTCATCCGACAGCGCATGTCATTGCGATGGACGGAATTTCCATGGTTATCCATCCGTCGAATCCTATCCGGAATCTGACCAAAGACCAAATCCGGAAAATTTACACGGGTAAAATTACCAACTGGAAACAAATTGGCGGAGCGGATAGAAAAATCGTCGTGCTTTCCCGTGATACGGCAAGCGGCACGTATGAAGCATTCAGCAAACTGGCGCTGAACGACGAAAAAGTCAGGAAAGACGCCTTACTGAATGCCTCGAACAAGGCGATTGAAACCGCCGTGGAAACGACGCCCGGCGCCATCGGTTATATCGGTTTCGGCTACATTACGCCGCGCATCAAACTGATTACCGTCGATGGAATAACCTGTTCCAAAACGACGATCCTGTCAAAAGAGTATCCCTATTCTCGTCCGCTGTTCATGTACACGAATGGAAAACCGAAAGGGTGGGTCAAGAAATACATCGACTTCGTTCTCAGCAAAGAAGGACAGGAATTGGTTGAGACCGCCGGATATATCGGTTTAAAATAGTCCTGAATCAAAAATGATACACCCAAAATCAGACAGAAGCAATGAGAAGTAAAATTTCAGAAAAAGCGTTCAAATACGGTTTTATGGGAATGGCATTCTCATCGCTTCTGTTTCTGCTGGGAATTATCATCATCCTTTTTTCGGAAGGATTGCCGGTTTTCAGTACCGTCAGTCTGACGCAATTCATCGGTGGAATGTCTTGGTATCCGACGTCCGAGCCTGCGGAATTCGGCATCCTGCCGCTGATACTCGGCACGCTTTGGGTGACACTCGGCGCCATGATTATCTGCATTCCGATCGGTTTGGGAAGCGCTTTATATCTTCATGAAATCGCAGGCAGACGACAGAAAGCGATTCTCAAACCGCTCATCGAACTGCTGGCGAGCATTCCTTCGATCGTGTATGGTTTCTTCGGAATGATCATCGTCGCGCCGTATCTGCAAAGGACGTTCGATCTCTCGACCGGACTTTGTGCGTTTACGGCGAGCCTGATTCTCGGGATCATGGCGGTTCCGACGGTTTGCAGTTTGGCGGAAGACGCCTTGAATTACGTCCCGAAAAGCTTCCGCGAAGCCGCGTATGCCGTCGGTGCGAACCGCTGGCAAACCCTGACGCAGATCATCTTGCCGGCTGCCGGTTCGGGAATTTCGACGGCGATTATTCTGGGAATGAGTCGCGTCGTCGGAGAAACGATGACCGTATTGATGGTAGCGGGCGGCGCGGCAATGATTCCGACGTCGATATTCGATCCCGTTCGCCCGATGACTTCGACGATTGCCGCGGAAATGGGCGAAGCGGCGATGGGAAGTCCGCATTATCATGCGCTCTTTGCCATCGGGTTGATTCTGTTCCTTATTACGTTCGTATTTAATATTGTCGCGGAGATCGTTAGTCGCCGTTATCGACTGAAACTGGGGTTGGGACGATGAGGCGGAAGAATTTAACGCAGTTTTTCGGTTTCGGATTTCTATATCTCGCGATGCTGTTGGCGCTGATGTCTCTCGGATTGATCCTTTACTTCGTCTCGGTCAATGGGCTGAAAGTGTTGAGCTGGGAATTTCTCACGCAGGTTCCGCGGCGCGCAATGACGCAGGGCGGAATCGCGCCTGCTTTGGTTGGAACGATATATCTGACGGTCGGCGCTATTCTCTTTGCGCTTCCGATCGGCATCGCCTGCGCGATCTATCTGTGCGAATACAGCCCGAAAAGCGTCATCATCAACGTAATCCGGATGAGCATCAACAATCTCGCGGGCGTTCCCTCGGTTGTGTTTGGGTTGTTCGGATTGTCGGTTTTTGTGAAGTTTTTCGGATTCGGCGTTTCGATTCTTTCCGGCAGTCTGACGCTTGGCATCATGATTTTGCCGGGAATCATTTCGGCGGCGCAGGAAGCGCTCCTCGCGGTTCCGCAATCTCTGCGCGAAGCATCGTTGGCGTTAGGCGCGACGCAGTGGCAGACGATTCGGAAAATCGTTTTGCCAACGGCTTCACCGGGAATTCTGACCGGCGTCATTTTAAGCGTCGGCAGAGCCGCAGGTGAAACTGCGCCGATCATGTTCACGGCGGCGACTTTTTACACGCGCGGCTACCCGAAATCCATTTTTGACGAGGTGATGGCTCTGCCGTATCACATTTACGCCTTGATGACCGAAGGCACCTTTCCGGAACAGCAAACGCTTATCGCTTACGGTTGCGCGTTTCTTTTAATGCTGATCGTTCTGATCATTTCCGGGTTTGCCATCTTTCTAAGACAACGACAAAGGAGATACGAATTTGTCTGATACAATTCGAATGAAAGCCGAACATATCGACTTTTATTATGGCGCTAAACAGACGTTAAAAGACGTCAGCATGAACATCTATAAGAACCGTGTGACGTCGATTATCGGGCCTTCCGGTTGCGGTAAATCGACATTCATTCGTCTGCTGAATCGGATGAACGATTTGATTCCGAACACGCGCATGGAAGGGAAGATTCTTCTCGACGATATCAATATTTACGAGCCGGATACGGACATCGTTGAAATCCGGCGAAAGGTCGGAATGGTCTTTCAGAAACCGAATCCATTTCCGAAATCCATTCGCGAGAATCTGATCTTCGGATTGAAGGTAAACGGAGTCAAAGACCGTGACATCATCGAGGAACGCGTCGAGAAATCGCTCACCGAAGCCGCTATCTGGGATGAAGTCAAAGATCGGCTCGACGAAAGCGCTCTGAGACTTTCTGGCGGTCAGCAACAGCGGCTTTGCATCGCGCGGTGTTTGTCCATCGAACCGGAAGTGATTCTGTTTGACGAACCGTGCGCGAGCCTCGACCCGATTTCCACGAAACGCATCGAGGAATTGATCGAGAAACTGAAAGACAAATACACGATCGTCATCGTGACGCACAATATGCAACAGGCGGCGCGCGTGTCGGACAACACGGCGTTCCTGTATCTGGGTGAGTTGATCGAATTCGGGGCGACGGAGAAGATATTTACCGTTCCGGAGGATTCACGCACGGAAGAATACATATCAGGGAAATTTGGTTAAACCATGAAGCAAACAATTATTATCAGGAAGGGCAGGATTTACCATGCTATTCGAAAAAATTACTGAACTTAAACGGGACATCATCGAATACGGCGCTCTCGTAGAGAACATGATCGAACGGAGTATCAAAGGTCTGCTGACGAAAGACGCCATGATGCTGAAAGAGGTCATGGAAAAAGACGAACAACGCGCCAATGATTTCGATCTTCAGATGGACGAACAGTGCATTAAAGCGATCGCTCAGTTCCAGCCGCGTGCGAGGGAATTGCGGACGATTTTAATGATTCTGAAGATGAGCAACGACTTCGAGCGGCTTGGCGACGGCGCGGTCAATATCTGTAAAAGTGCGTTGTTCCTGATTGAGCGTCCCGCGGTCAAACCGTTGGTCGATATTCCGCTGATGGCGCAGGAGGCGATCGGGATGCTCAAGGACGCTATCAACTCGTTTATCAACGAAGACGCGGTCACAGCAAAAGCCGTTTGCGTGCGGGATAATGTCGTCGATGATTTGCGGGACAAAGTGATTAACGAACTGACGAATTACATGGCCAAAGATCCGTCAACCGTCGAACGCGCTCTGCAACTGATGGACATTTCCCGGAAACTCGAACGTGTCGCCGACCTCTCGACCAACATCTGTGAAGACGTGATTTTCATGGTGAGAGGGAAGTCGATCAAACATCACAGCGAAGATTGATCGACGCAACCATTTTTAGATACACTGAGATCGATGAGATTACATCCCTGCGCGCGTCTCTTTGCGGATGAATTTCAGGATGACTGTCGTCAACACACCGGAAAGAATCAGCAAAACCACCGCCGTAACTCCCAGCAAATAATTTTGACCCACGACCAAATGCTTCCAGGAAAGCATCAGCAACGCGATAACGGTAATGATCAACATGAAAACCGCCGGAACGAGCGTCAACAGGTAATTCCCGCGCTCTTTCGCCAACCAAACGGAAACCGCTAATAGCGCGAGCGCCGCGAGTAATTGGTTGGCGCTTCCGAAGATCGGCCAGATCGCGCCGGATTTGCCGCTGAACGTCAATGCCGCGCCGAACGAAACTGTAATGAACGTCGCCAGATAACGGTTGGTAGCGAAAATGTTCTGTTGTTCGGGCGTTCTATCCGGCATTTCGAAAAATTCCTGAAAAGCGTAGCGCGCCAATCGTGTCGCCGTATCCAACGATGTCAGAGCGAACGCCGAAACCGCCAGAGATGTGAATGTGCGTGCCGTGTCCATGGAAATATTCAATCCCGGAATCGCGTGAATGAAACGTCCGATGCCTTCGGCGAACGCCGGGACGAAGAGTTGAGCGCTGTAGAAATCGTCGAATTCGGAATTTGTCAATGATCCGACTGCGATGAGAGCGACGACCGCCAGCAAACCCTCGATCAGCATTCCGCCATAACCGATGATTCGCGCGTCCGATTCCTTGTTGATCTGTTTGGACGTTGTTCCGGAAGAGACCAAAGCGTGAAATCCGCTGATAGCGCCGCAGGCGATCGTCACGAAAAGGAGCGGAACCATCGGACCGAGATTCTTGACCGTAAAGGTCGTGAAAGCCGGGAGGTTAATCTCCGGTTTGAAGAAAAAAATGCCGATCACACCGCCTGCGATAAGCGCGTAGAGAAGGAATGAATTCAGGTAATCGCGCGGTTGAAGAAGAATCCAGACGGGAGTGACGGACGCGATAAAAATGTAGATAATCAAAAGCCACTGCCAGAATTCTTTACTGGCGTAAGCCGGGAAAATATTGCCGATGACGACGCCGCTGAAGAGAAGAATCACACCAATAGTTGTCGCAAACCAAAGCGGCGTCTTTAACCGGTAAATTGAAATGCTGAAAGCAATCGCCAGAAATAGAAAGAAAATGGATGATGTGCCGGAACTCGGCGTGTTGACGAACGTGTCGGCGACGATATTGATAAAAACGGCGATGACCAGAATGATAGTTGACCAGCAAAAGATGAGGAACAGTTGTTCGCCGCGAACGCCGATATTCTTTTCGATGATCTGGCCGATGGATTTCCCTTTGTGCCGGATGGAAGCCATGAGAGCGGAATAATCGTGCAGACCGCCGAGGAAAATCGATCCGAGCATTGCCCATAAAAATACCGGTATCCATCCGAACGTCGATGCGATGATCGGCCCGACGATCGGACCGGCTCCGGCGATCGACGCGAAGTGATGACCCAACAGCACGGGCGCCTTCGCAGGAACGTAATCGATTCCGTCGTACTGCGCATGTGCGGGCGTCGGCCGCGCATCGTTCGCTTTGAATGTTTTCGATAAAAAATTTCCGAAATAACGATACGCGATGCCGAGCACAGCAATTGATACAAGTACCATCAGGATTCCGCTCAAGATGTCCTCCTTCGTCAAAAAGTTCTGCTAAGCTAATACATCCGACGAAAAATGGGAACGGGAATTTTAAAACCAGAAAACCTGTTTTCAACGGAGCGAAGCGGAGTCAAACAGGTTTCAGGTTAACAGAAAAACCAGTTTAGGTTCCTCAGGCCGGTAACTGGTTTTTTCCGGCAAAGAAAATCATCGTGGATTTTCCACTTTCCGGTTTAAATTTTACCCGAAATATCTAACCTGAATAATTCACCGCAGCCACCGCCGTTGGCGGGATTCAGCACGCTGAGAACGCAGAGGTTAGCTATTTATTAATAACTTAGAGCCATAATCAAGACCAAATATTTTTTAAATAATAAAATTATGAAATGTCCTCCGCCCCGCATTCTGCGGGGAACTCCGCGGTTTATGAATTAAAGAGGCTAAATGAAATATTGAAAATGACGTTCGGAAAGACAAACACGAGAATTATAAGAATTTTAGTTCTGTTGATGCTCATGATTTGGACGAGACCGACAAACGGACAGTTTTATTTCGGAAGAAATAAAGTCCAGTACGAGCAATTCCGGTGGCAGGTGATGGCCTCGATGCATTTCGACTCGGCACAAGGAAGTAAACCGGTCTGGAAATTCCCCGCGACGACCGGATTGATAAAAAAGAAAAACCTGCCGTACCGGATGAAATATAGTCTGGATTTTGCGCAAGCTCCAGGCGACGGAGTCTGCTCTCCAGAATAATGCCAAAATCGTCATCCCGACCGGAATTGAATTGGTTAACGTAATCGGCGAAATGGCCGGAGTCCTGCCACTAACACGAACCGGTTCTTGACGGGTAAAATTCATAAAATTTGCAAACAACCTTTCCGTAGTTCTGAAGGATTAAGACAATTTTTGATTTTCAGAGAAAAATCATTTGCATTTCTGATAAAACGTGCTTAAATAGTCACCCAAAATGAATGATCTCAGTTTCATAAGACCCGCTCTGCAAGCAACCGCGAATTGGTGGTGGTGGCAATTTAACTTACGGGCGGTGACATGCTGAGATAAGCGTACAGACAATTCGCGTATTTATACAGACCCGCCCAAAATGGCGGGTTTTTTATTTATTGACAACATCGAACATAAAAAAGAAAGGAAACGAAAATGGAACAACGTAAAATTCTCTTGAACGAGTCTGAAATGCCACGAGCCTGGTACAACATCGCGGCCGATCTACCGGTCGCTTTGCCGCCTGTTCTGCATCCGGGAACCCTTCAGCCAATCACTCCCGCAGACCTGGAACCGCTCTTCCCCATGGCACTCATTATGCAGGAAGTCAGTACTGATCGGTACATTCCGATTCCGGAGCCGGTGCTGGATATTTACCGTATCTGGAGACCGACGCCGTTAGTGCGAGCTTTGCAATTGGAAAAAGTACTCGGCACGCACTCGAAGATTTATTACAAGAACGAAAGCGTCAGCCCGCCCGGCAGTCACAAACCCAACACGGCTGTCGCGCAGGCCTATTACAATTACAAGGAAGGCATTAAAAAACTGACGACCGAAACCGGCGCCGGCCAGTGGGGCAGTGCGCTGGCATTCGCCTGCAATTTCTTTGGTTTGGAATGTCTCGTATTCATGGTCCGCGTCAGCTATGACGGTAAGCCCTATCGTAAATCAATGATCGAAACTTGGGGCGCCCGGATTCATCCCAGCCCAAGCAACCAGACCGCTTGCGGACGGGCAATCCTTACCAAAGACCCGGAATGTTCAGGCAGTCTGGGAATCGCGATTTCCGAGGCGGTCGAGATCGCCGCGGCTGACAAATCCACAAAATATTCGCTAGGCAGTGTCCTGAACCATGTCCTTCTGCATCAGACTATCATCGGTGAGGAAGCCCAAAAACAATTGGCAATGGTCAGCGATTATCCTGACATAGTCATTGGTTGTGTCGGTGGCGGGAGTAATTTTGCCGGCCTCTCTTTCCCGTTCATCCGGGATAAAATTGCTGGCCGCAAACTGCGCGCTATTGCCGTCGAACCCACCGCCTGTCCGTCGCTTACCAGAGGCCTCTACACCTATGATTTCGGCGATACCGGCATGTTGACGCCACTGGTGGCGATGTACACTCTAGGCCATAATTTCATTCCTTCGAAAATCCATGCCGGTGGTTTACGTTATCACGGCGCTTCGCCGCTGGTTAGTCTGCTGGTCAAGGAAGGACTGGTTGAAGCCCGTTCCTATCAGCAAACCGAAGTCTTCAAAGCCGCGGTGACTTTTGCCCGCAGTGAAGGCATCATTCCGGCGCCTGAAACCGCGCACGCCATCAAAGCCACCATTGACGAGGCAAAAAAAGCCGATGCGGAAGGCGTTATAAAGACGATTCTGTTCAACTTCAGCGGGCATGGTCACTTCGACATGAGTGCCTACGACGCTTTTTTCAGCAATCACATGGAAGACAACCGTTTTTCAGAATCAGCCCTGAAAACCAACTTACAGGAATTGGCGGATTTGCCGAAAGTCTGAACGGTCTGAGCTTTCAAAAGTGGGGTGGGGCGGGACGCAATAAAGAACATACCCGCGTCCTGGTCGCCAAAGATCAGATCCTGAGTAAATGGATCTACACCCTTGTCTGCACTCGTGCGCGCCTGCGGATCAAACTATTTTGTTCCTGGCTTTCTTTACCGGGTCGTCTAATAGCTGTCCTTGTGTACCGAGCGCACTGCACGGCCGGAAGGATCGGCCATTGCCTGAAAAGCCTTGTCCCATTGCAAGGCCGCGGCCGTACTGCAGGCAATCGAAGCTGTACCTATTTCCGTGATCGTTTCATTAGCGACATCAGCATCAATCCGGCCAATGGAAATTGTTATTACGCCTCGTACCGATACACAGATGAGCAATGGGAAACCGGTTATTTGAATGTCGAAGCGAACTACGCCGAACAGCCGATTCTGGGCAACAAATATTCGTATATCCGTCGCATTAAATCGTTATCAGGCATTGGCGCGCAGAGATTTCTCGTTTTACAAAGCCAGACATAGAAGTTGATCCGGTTCGATGCGAAGGGTGAAAAAATCGGTGAGATGGAAGATTTTCAGGACATGATCGATATTGCCATCGAATAGGGAATGGCGATAACCCGGTCGCGCTATTTTCCCCACGCCCGCTGATAGTCGAAAATCGGTGCGATCAAATGCCACGCTTTTCCAAACGGATATTCCCCGTAAACCAATTTGTAACCAAGACTGAACCGATTTCTTCGGCTGTGATAGGCGACGAGTGTTTTGTGTTCCCATGCGAATCCTTCGTCGGATCCGGGGAAAACGAACCAATCCGCGTCCGTCAGTACATCGATTTTGGAGGTGAATTGATGCCGGATGTCGAATCCGAACCTTAACCCGCAACCGGTATAAAATGGCTGAAGTCGCGGGTAAACCAGCGGTAAATCGATGGTCGTTCGCTCGTCCAATTTTCCTGTCTTAAGCCCAACATCGATTGCGGCTTTCAGCGTGATCAACTCGGACTGAAATCGCCGGGAAACGAGAATCCCGTTCGAAATGCCGAAAAGGTGAGGAATGTCGAATTCCGGAGAAATGATCCCGCCTGTGCCTTCCCGCGAAATCAGACGAAGCAGAGGCGTCGGATAAATTAATCCGTGTGTCGATGCGAAATACCAATCGCCGACATTCTGATGCGACCATTTGGCGGTCAAATTCGGCATGACAAAAAATGCCAGTGCGTGAGTCGAGAATTCGAGATTTTCCGAAAAACCGTATGTCAGCGGCTGGAAAACGCCTTTCTCGATTCTGCCACGTTGGAGCAAAAACGCCGATTCACGTGCCCAAAGGGATTCATCGGCAGTCGTGCTTTCACTTTGACCGGCAGACCAGATGAGAAGCAGGAGAGTGAATAATTTGATGATTCTCATTTCGACACCCTCCATTTTGCGGTGACCGGACAGTGATCGGAAAGCGGGATTGCTTCCTGATGCGTCGAATCGGAACCGGCGATAAAATCGACGTTAGCGAAGAGATAATCCAGCGTTCGGTTCCAGTAACCATCCGGATGGATCGTCGTGTGTGTAAAATGGTGAAGTTGATCGGACTGGAACTCGGCAAGCGGAACAGCGCAGGAAAAATTGTCGTACATCGGTTGGAGCCATGTAATTTCCGGCGTGTAATTACTGCCATCTTTGTGAAGCGGATCGTCATTTTTCCCGTGAAAATGTTCGTCCGAGCATCCGTCTTCATCGCAAAAATCCGTCGAGTCCGAACCGGGAGGAAGGAGATTGAAATCACCGCCCAGAATGAATAGTCCGTCGTCGTCGGTAATTTTCGTCAGTTCCTCGACGCACTGTTCGACGTGTTTCTTTTTCGTATCGTCGGTGGAAAATGCTTCGGCGTGAATGCATGCGCCATAGAAGTTGTCCAGACCGGGAATAGCGATTTTGGCGATCAACAAATTTCGCCGAAGGTAAAAATATTTCGTCAGCGCATCCTGATCACTGCGCAATGCCAATTGAATTCGTTTGGCATCGGTAATCTTCCATCGGGATAAAATCGCATTGCCGGTATTGATCCTGCCCAGACCTTCGGAAGGAACGTATTGCGCTTGCCACATTGAAGCGTAGGCGCCGTAATTGAAATAGGTGTGGTCCAAGAGCCACTGCATCTGGTCGATGTATCCGGTGCGTTTGGATTCGACGTCAACTTCTTCGAGGAATAAGATGTCAGGTTGGAGTTCCCAAATCTTGTTTGCGATTCCCTCCAAGCCGAGCATAACTTCGTCTTCGCTGAGGATGACGCGGTCGCCGCAGGCGTCGCCGAACCAACCGAGTCTTCGGGCACCGAATCGGATGTTCCAAGTCATGACCGTGAGCGTATCGGCGGATGTCGGCGGATCGATGGAATGATCGGCCTTATAGAGAATTCCTTTCTCTTCCGATTCGAATTTCGTGACAAGCCCGTCACAGCCCGCAAGGCATAGCAAAACAAATAACCCGACAATCATTTTGATGCGGTTCATGTCAATTCTTCTCCTTGTCGGTTTTCACCCGTCTTGGAACCGTCAATGGTGCGAGGTCGTTTTTGACATTTTTAACTCGGGCGATTCTTGACAGCGATTGAAACCGTTCTCTCCGTGTAAATCCAAAATCATTCAGTCTGTTAATTTCTTGTTCGTAACGTTTAGAATATATGAATCGAAACGGCCAAAATGCAAGAGTGATTTATCTTTTTTTAAATATTTCCTGTCCGGAACCACCATTTGCCAAAAAGAAAATCGCCTCCGGCTATATCCCTGATAAACGAGAAATGACCGGAGGCGAATTAAATAAAAGCGAACCCGGGATTACTCAGATAACTTGGCGACGGCAACGGATGCCGAGCCGACGATTCCCGCGTCGTTTTTCAACTTCGCCGGGACAACTTGGACTTTCTTGGCCGGAATCGTGTAAGCGCGTTTGATGAGTTCGCGACGCGCAGGTCCCAGAATCAGGTCGCCGGCGTTGGCAATTCCGCCGCCGATGATAAAGACTTCGGGATTTAAAATATTCGTTAAACTGGCGAGCGCGATGCCGAGAATTTTACCGGTTTCGGCGAGGACTTCGATAGACAATTCGTCACCTGCGCCAGCCGCCATTGCGATCGCTTTCGGCGTGATCTCGCCATTTTCGGCAAATTCGTCGATCCGTGTCGAGATGCCTTTGCTCTTGAACATTTTAAACCGTGTGATTATTCCGTCACGTCCGATATAACGTTCGAGACAGCCGTAGTTGCCGCACGGGCAATACAAACCATTCGCGTCGATCGACATGTGTCCGAGTTCGCCGGCGGTGTAAGTCGTTCCGCGATATAATTGGCCGTCGAGAATGATTCCGCCGCCGACGCCCGTTCCGAGTGTCAGTGCGATGATATCCTGGTAGCCTTGTCCGGCGCCATAGAAAAATTCGCCGAGCGCCATCGCGTTCACGTCGTTATCGAGAAATGACGGTAGATTGAAGCGTTTTCCGATGCCTTCCGCGAAGTAAATGTCGTTCAATTGCGGAACGTTAGTGACGATCTTCAGCTGGCCGGTTTCGGGATTCAATAAACCGGGTGAGCCGATGCCGATGCCTTTAATTTCCGTCGCCGGCACGTGGGATTGTCCGATGACCTTTTCGACGCAGTCGGCGATGTGTTCGACGATCTGGTCGCCGCTTTTCGTCGTATCCGTGACGAATGCGTCTTTGTGGAGAATCTGTCCTTTGTTGTTGATGACACCGATTTTAATTTCGGTGCCGCCAAAATCGACTCCGACGTAGTATTTCACGTTGTTTCCTTCCTTTTTCATTAACCTAAAAATTCGTTGCCGACTTTCCGGGCGCGAACCGGTTTGTCGAGGTTGATGCCTTCGGCGATCCCGACTTCGACCAACAGGTTCCAGCACATCTGCAATTGCAGATAATTGTCAAAACCTTCCAGCGTTGGGATTTTGATCGTCGGGAAAATCGTGTCGCGCGAGGCGATGGCGATGACATTCATGCCGACGCCTTTGACGAGTACTTCCTGAAATTTTTCTTCTTCCTCTTTATAAGGATCGACGACGATGACCGTCTCGGATTTGTCCATAACCTCTTCGATGCCGTGAACGGCGTAAGTGCCTTCGAGATAAGCCGATTTCTTGCGGGTGATCTCGTTGGTTTTCAACGTAGCCTCTTCGGCGACGCCGACGTTTCTTCCGGCGAAGTAAATGATCGGCGCGGCGACGATCTTTGCCGTGATCTCCGGATCGACCGGCATTTCGAGGACTTCCGCAGAAAGATCAGCCAACCGGCTCAACGTCATTTGATCAATATCTTTTCCTTGATAATTCAACAGCATTTTATGATAGAAGAGCGCCTGCTCGATGACGCTTTTCGTGGCGGCGACGGCATTTTCCGCTCCGCACGCCAGAATGAAACCGGCTTCGCTAAGCGCTTCAAGCGGTGTGTCACGATAGGCGGTCAGGGCGAATTTCGCGGTGGCGGATTTGGTCTTGAACAGTGAGATGACCTCTTTGGTCTTTCCGGAGTTGGATGCGCCGAAAAGTACGAAATCCTTCAACTCGAATTCGGCAGATTGACGACTTCCCTGCGTGTAAACGGTCAGCGGAAGGTTGGCTTTTTGCGCGATGTCGATCGCGTTCTTCGCCGGGAAAATCCGCGATGAACCTTCGCCGGTCAAAAACAATTTCTTGCTTTTTTTCAAAGCCTCGACGACGGGACTCAGGTCTTTTGTCCGGAAGTTCCGGATAATTTCGGCGGTTTCGAGCATTTCTTTCGCCAGAGCGAACTGGCTGTACTTTGTATCGCAATTATTCATGAAAACTTCTATTCTAATACCGGTTATTTTACGGGATAAAAATTCAATTTGACGTAATTCGGCAGTTCGCCGATCAGCGGTTTGATATATTCGGTAAACGATTCGGTCATCATCATGCCGTCTTCAGCGATGAATTCTTTGGGAACCGGCTTGGTCTTAGCGGCGACTTTGTTTAACGGGATCGTACCGATCTTTATCCGGTAAGGAGTGTTCGATGTGCGTTCGATGGTTGTCATGAGGCCGGACGTTTTATTGACGGCAAACTTGACCGCTTCCTGACCGAGCAGGAACGCTTCTTCAATATCATTCTCGACGGCGCGGTCAGCCGAACACATGGGAAGTGATTCCGGAACCTGAAATTCTCCGCGGTAGCCGTATTTGTTCGTCAGCATCCGGTGCAACATCATCGCGGCGGACGTTCCTCCCATGGCTCCGAATTCGACGTTCGAGAAGTTGTCTTTGGTCTTGGAAGCCGAAACCGGCGTGCCGTCGGCATAGACGATTCCTTCGCCGCAGATGATCGAAACGAAGCCGAATTTCCGGTACGTTTCCTCGAATCTTGCGAAGAATTTCTCTTCGTCGAACGGAACTTCCGGCAAAAGAATGATATGCGGCGGATCGCATTCGGAAGATTTTATCGCGAATGCGGAAGCCGCCAGCCATCCGGCATCACGTCCGATCGTCTGATAAATAACGAACTGATCGACCTTTTGCATATCGCGCGCCAGAATTCCGGCCTGAAGAACGGAAAGCGCGACGAACCGCGCCGCCGTCGGAAAGCCGGGCGTATGATCGGTGCCGAACAAGTCGTTATCGACGGTTTTCGGACAGCCCATTCCGTAAAGTTCGTAACCGTGGTCGCGGCAATATTTTTCGACCTGATAAACATTGAGCATCGTGTCGTTTCCGCCGATCCCGAAGAAATAACGGACGTTGTGCTTTTTCAGGATTTCGAGGACTTTCGGCATGTCTTTATCGGACAGTTTGTAACGTGAAGAACCGAGCGCGCTGGAAGGCGTACGTTTCAAACCTTCGATGACCGTTTTGTCTTCCATGCCGAGGTTGACGAAATCTTCGTTCATCAATCCCAGCATGCCCCAGTGACAGCCGTACACGTTTTCGATGTTATTTTCTTTCAGGCACTGCGTGATAATTCCCGACAGACTGGAATTGATGACCGTCGTCGGACCGCCCGCCTGAGCAACCAAAGCGTTGCCTTTCATTGTAAAAACCTCCATTTAGATGAACCACGAAATGAGAGACGAAACGAACTGATAATATTGGTCTCCCACTTCGATAAAATTATTGTTGAAATCGACGCGCACCCGACTTTCGCCCCAATCGACGAATCCGCTGACCCAGTGCGGCGCCAGATCGAACGCCAGTGCGCCGACTTTTCCGTTTCCGGATTTTCCGACGACAAGAAGTGGAATATTATCCACATCCGCCGTAAACGAAAGCGTCGATTGATTCTCGATCCGGATGCGTTTCCCGGCGAGAATCATTTCGGTTCCCTCTTTCGGGACGAACCGGTTGAAACCGCCGATGATCGCCGGCTTTTGCCAATCCAGTGGCTGAACGATCGGATGGTTCGGTTTGCCGGGCAGAACGACGATTCCCTGAGAATAATTTACACGGTCATCGTTTCGGGAAAGTATCACCGGCAGAACCATTTCGAGCGGCGAATCGGTATATTCGCGTTTCATTCCGGTGAACGATTCCCATCCACCGATCATCAGAAGCGAACCGCCCGCATTGACCCATTCACAAATCTCAAACAACTGGCTGTTCGTGAAATTGGCACGTGGATAATCGCTGAGGATAATCAGCCGATAGCGGTTCAAATCCATGTTGCAGGGAAATGCGGATGTTGACGAAATGTAATCGAAAGCATACTTTTGATCGAACAAAATCGAGGAAAGATAAACCGCCGCCCGGTCGAGATCGTCGTCGCCGCAATAGAGGATGCGGCTTCCCGTTTCCGGACTTTGAATCTGTTTGATCGTGCTGACGTCGTTCATCGGATTGTCTCCCGTAAAGTGTCGATCGTTGCCGGTTAGAACTCGGCGGTATGATTTTCCGGATGATAGAAAGCCATATCGACTGATTTGAAGAACTCGACCGGTCCGCCGGTCTTGAAATTTTCGACGAGCGAAGCGATTTGTTCCTGTGACTTGTATGCCAGCACGCCTTCAAGTTTTTTCTGGAAAATCAGATCGTCGGCGACTACTTTGATCGTCGGAGGCGTCGGGAAATCGCAATAAACGGAAAATTCATACGCCCAGGGAACGGTTTTCAAAGCGGTACCGAGTTCCGGCCAGATGTTGCCGCCAGCATGAAAGAGCGAAATGAGCATTTCCTGATAGATGATCTTGTGATCGGGATGCAGGTCGGCGCCTGTCGGCAGGAAGACGCGCGTCGGACTGACTTTTCGTAAAAAGTATGTAAATGCGTTTTGCAGACCGGTGTACCCTTTGATCTCCGGATCGCCGGGTTTGGCTTTCCGGCGGCCGATATACGAATTCGTATCGCAGTCGGGAATGTTGGCAAAGAAGATATTTTCTTCCGGCAGACCTAAAATGCGGAAAGAATCCAGCGTTTCTTTTTTGCGGACTTCGCTGATCGTGTGTTCCTGTTCGGTGTTGCAATATCCCATGCGTCCGTCTGTTGCGATTAATGCGAAAACTTCGACGTTATTTCTGAGCGCGGCTTGAAGCAGAAGCCCACTGCCGAGGATAATATCGTCGTCATGCGGACCGACGAACAGCCATTTTTCGCCGACGCGCCAGGTTGAAAATATTTCATTGAGGTCTTCGGTAATGACTATGCCTCTTTTCGTTCTGCGATAGTACTTCATTGGTTCTCCTAAAACAAGTTAAACGGTTCGTTAAGCCGATCGGAAGGTCTATGATGGAGTGGGAAATCCCGGCAATCCGGAAGCGGCTACCATTTCAGAATGGAATTCTCTATGGTTAAAAAGCGGCGGAAATATAGTTATTTCGGCGGTTTTTTTCAAAAGATTAAAACCGGAAAACTGCCGTGAGATGATGAATTTCAAATCGATTGGGAAATTCGATTCAAACAACATCTTTTGCATATCCAGATTGCATGTATTAATTTACATCACCTCTTCGGGGCAGGGCGCAAGTCCCGACCGGCGGTCAAAGTCCGCGAGTCCTTGAAAATCTGGGACAGAGCCCGCGAAATTCGGGCGCCGACGGTAAGAGTCCGGATGGAAGAAGAGATTTTTTAGAGAAGTCCCGGGAGAATCGGGATTTTTTATGTCGATGCACGAAAAATGGATGAAACGAGCGCTGGAATTGGCGGAAAAAGGACGCGGATGGACGAGTCCGAATCCGGTCGTTGGCGCCGTTCTCGTCAAAGAAGACCGAATCGTTGGCGAAGGGTATCATCATTTATTCGGGGCACCGCATGCGGAAATCGAAGCCATTCGCAACGCCGGTGAAAACGCCGCCGGTTCGACGCTTTACGTGAGTCTCGAACCGTGTTGCTATTTTGGAAAGACACCGCCGTGTGTCGAGGCGATCGTCCGATCCGGAATCCGCGAAGTCGTCGTTGCCACAATCGATCCGAATCCAAAAGTCAACGGTGAAGGAATTCGCGCGCTGAAAAATGCCGGCATTCCGGTGTCGGTTGGTATTTTGGAGGAACAAGCCAATGAATGCAACCGCGGCTTTTTTTCCGTGATCCGGAAAAACAGGCCGTGGGTGACACTGAAACTCGGATTGACTGCGGACGGATTCATTGCCGACGTCACCGGCAAGAGTCAATGGATCACTTCCGAACCATCGCGTGTTTATGTCAAAGAACAGCGCTTAAAATATGATGCCGTGATGATCGGCATGGGAACCGTGTTTAAAGACGATCCGTCGCTTTTACCGGAAAATCGGATGGGATTTATTCCATACCGCGTGATTCTCGACGACGTTTTGAACATGCCGTTTCGGATGAAATTAGTGTCGGACGAATACAAACAGCGAACTATTTTAGTTGTTTCGACAAGTGAAAAAGACGAGAAAATCAAACAAATGAAAGCGCTCGGCGTTCACGTGATTCAAACGGAACGCAACGAACTTGGCTGGATCAATTTGAAAGCGGCACTGACTACGCTGGCGGATTTTGGGATCACCTCGATTTTCTGCGAAGGCGGCGGACAGGTCGCAGGCTCGCTTGTTTCCGAACGATTGATCGATGAATTACAGGTGTTCGTCGCACCGAAAGTCATCGGAACCGGCATCATAGCTTTCAGCGGATTGATGAAATCGCTCGATGAAGCGATCCAACTGAAATGGAACGAGCCGGTCAAGATCGGCGAAGACATTTTTCTGAAAGGAACACTCGTCTGATGTTTACCGGCTTGATCGAAGAAATCGGCGAAATCGTCGGAATCATTCCAAATCCGGAAGGAAAAGCATTCTCCATTTCTTGCCGGATCGTATCTGGCGACCTGAAAACCGGCGACAGCATTGCCCTTGACGGCGTTTGTCTTACCGTCCTCGATTTATCTACGAATCGATTTTCGGCGCAGGCGGTTCAGGAATCGCTTCAGCGTACAACCCTTGGAATCGCCAAAACCGGCAACCGTGTGAATCTGGAACGTGCGATGGCGGCCAACGGAAGATTCGGCGGGCATTTTGTTCAGGGACACGTTGATGGCATCGCGGAAATCGTTTCATGGAAATTTCAGGGCGAGTCGGCGATTCTGACGATCAGAATTCCCGATGAATTCGTCCGGTTTATTGTCGAAAAAGGCTCGATTGCCATTAACGGCGTCAGCCTGACTATTGCCAAAAAGGAAGGTGCTCTGGTATCCGTTGCGCTGATTCCGACGACGCTGAAAATGACGAATCTTGCGTCGAAAAAAAACGGCGATTTCGTCAACATCGAAGTCGATCTGATGGCGAAATACGTCGATAATTTTCTGAATCCCGGAAAAAGTACGCTCACGCCGGAGAAGATCAAAGAATGGGGATTTGGGAGAAATTGAACCCCGCCGTTGGCGGGGGATAATTGGAGATTGGAAATTGATTTATAAGGAGCGTCGTTGATGAAGTTTAATACAGTTCCGTCAGCGGTCGAAGATATCAAAAATGGGAAGTTCGTGATCGTCGTCGATGACGAGAACCGCGAGAACGAAGGCGATTTTATTCTCGCCGCCGAAAAAGCGACGCCGGAAAGCGTCAACTTCATGGCGAAATATGCTCGCGGTTTGCTTTGCGTCGGCCTGACACAGGAGCGTGCTCGCGAACTCGATCTCGGCCTGATGGTTCAGGACAATACGGCTCTTCACCATACGCGGTTCACAGTCAGCGTGGATTTGAAAAAAGGAACGACGACCGGCATCTCGGCGTTCGACCGGGCGGCGACGATTCTCGCGCTCGTCGATCCAAACACCAAAGCGGATGATCTCGGCCGACCCGGCCATGTTTTTCCGATCATCGCGCGTTCAGGCGGCGTTCTTCGCCGCGCCGGACATACCGAGGCATCGGTCGATCTGACAAAACTCGCGGGACTTCAGCCGGTCAGCGTCATGTGCGAGATCATGGACGAGGACGGCAACATGGCCAAAGGCGAGGCGCTTCATCGACTGGCTAAAAGTCACGGCATGAAGATCATCACCGTCGCGGACATCATCGATTATCGCCGGAAAACCGAGCGGTACATCGAGCGCGTTTCCGAAGCCGATCTTCCGACGAACTACGGCGATTTCCGGGTTATCATTTATCTGGATAAGGTGACCGAAAAAGAACATGTCGCGCTGGTCATGGGCGATGTTCAAACAGACGAACCGGTGTTGGTCAGAGTTCACTCGGAATGTCTGACGGGCGACGTTTTTACATCTTTGCGATGCGATTGCGGCGACCAACTTCATAAAGCGATGGTGATGATCGCCAAAGCGGGACGCGGCGCGATTTTATACTTGAGGCAGGAAGGACGCGGCATCGGACTGCGGCACAAAATCGACGCCTATAAATTACAGGAAGAAGGGATGGATACGGTCGAGGCGAACGTCAAACTCGGCTTTCTTCCCGATTTGCGGGATTACGGAATGGGCGCGCAAATGCTTTCCGATCTCGGCATTAAAAAAATGCGGTTACTAACGAACAATCCGAAGAAAATAGTTGGTCTTCAGGGCTACGGACTCGAAGTCGTCGAGCGGGTATCGATTGAAATTCCGTCGAATCCGGTCAACGAAAAATATTTGAAGACCAAACGCGACAAAATGGGACATTTAATCTTAAAAAATGAATAGGTGGAAAAATGGCAAACATTCATGAAGGCGTGCTCTCTGCCGAAAAAATGAGCGTGGCGATCGTCGCCAGCCGGTTCAATGATCTGATCACCAAGGAACTGCTGGAAGGCGCGCTGGATTGCCTGAGAAGACACGGCGCGGACGAAAAGAATATCCACATTTTCTGGGTGCCGGGCGCATTTGAAATTCCGCGTATCGCACGGGAAGTCGCCAACTCGAATAATTTCGACGGCGTCATCTGTCTTGGCGCCGTGATCCGTGGTGCGACGACGCATTTCGAGATGGTCGCCAACGAAGCCTCGAAAGGCATCGCCAAACTCGCCATGGAATCGGACGTTCCGGTCATTTTCGGCGTTTTGACGACGGAAAATATCGAGCAGGCATTGGAACGCGCCGGTACAAAAGCGGGAAATAAGGGTTGGGACGCCGCACTGAATATGATCGAAATGGCGAATCTCATTGGCTCCATCCGAATAATGAAAAAATGATGAAGAGTCGTCTGAAAATTCTGACGATCCTGCTCTTACCGGTTTGGCTGGCAGGTCAGACCGTCGTCGGTGAATGGAGCAGTTACACATCGTTATTGACCATTCACGATATTCTTGCTAAGCAGGAAATGATATATGGCGCGAGCAGCGGTGGTTTGGTGGTCTTTGATTTACATCAAGATCAATTCGACGTTTATGGTTTGCCCGACGGACTGAGCAAGGTCGATATTTCCTGCATCGCCGAAGACAAATTCGGCAAGATATGGCTGGGCATGAGTTCCCCGGACGGCGCCATCAATATCTGGAATCCGGAAACGAAAACCGTCGAAAAGATTTTCGATGAGACTATTTTGCGTGAGAATTTGACATCCGTTTCATCCGTCGTCTTTTACGAGGATCAGGCATTCGCCGCGTATCAGCAAAACGTCGATTGGGGAATTCTCCACTTCAAACAAGACGGAGATTCCTATGAGTACATGGATTTTTACAACAATTTTCCGGAAGAAATTTCGTCGATCAATGCGCTGAACGTCATCAACGATTCACTCTGGATTTCCACCGGATCGGGATTGATTTACACCGATTTGAATCATACGGATTTCAAACCCGACACCGTCTGGAAAAACGTGCCTTTCTATGGTTCTTACAATGTTGCGAACGTTGTCGTTTACAAAGAAAATATTGTCGCTAATAGCGGCTCGATAATTTACCGGGTCGCCGACCGATCGGTCGTCAATAACACGCTGAACCGAACAATTCGGTCGCTAACCGTCGATTCTGAGGAGCGGCTGATTGCCTCGACGAGCACAGGTGTTTTTCGGTTGAATTCCGATCAATCATGGATGCAGATTTCTTCGGACGACGTTTTGAAAATCGTTACCAGTTCCGACGGCACTTTGTGGGGCGGAACTGCCGCCAAAGGACTCTGGCATTTCGATACGGATGCAGGAAAATATTATACACCGAACACGCTGTTGGATAACATTTACACGACGCTTTTTGTGGATGATGACGGCCAGTTGGTTGCCGGAACGAACAACGGCATCAGTTTTTACACCGACAAAGGCTGGTATAACATTCACAAAGAGTATTACGGCGTTAAAATTCACGATCACTCGGAAGACAACTGGAATTATTTCGTCGCCGATACGATTTCCTATACGCTGAGCGGACGAATTTATACACTGCTCAAGCGTCCGAGTAATGGAGATTTTTTTGCTTCGCTGTACGGCGCCTATTTAAGCGCGGAACGCGGCGGCGGACTTCTACGATTCAATCCGGATGACCTCGCAAATTATACCGTTTACGATACTACAAACGGAAAATTAGCCGCGTCTGCGGGAAGAGGCGGAAACGATAGTTATCTTGGAATTGCATGCCTCGCTCTCGACAAATCCGAGAATCTCTGGATCGCCAACCAATACGCGCAGAATGACAGCGTCGTTGCTGTTCTTGCTCCGGATGATAAGTGGTATCATTTTTCGATCGCCGAGTCACATAATTATCTAAGCTATCATATCACCGCCATCGAGTTCGATTCGGAAGGTCGTGTCTGGTTCGGCGCTCTTGCAGTGACCAGCGCTACTGCGCCATCAAATGGCGGAATCATCGTCCTGGATTATAATGGAACGCTAAGCGATAAAAGCGATGACGAATGGTACTGGATTTCGACTTCTAATGGTCTGGCGAATAATTCCATATTTGAGTTGGCATTCGATCACGAGGAAGAATTGTGGATCATGAATGCGGGCGGGATTCAACATGCAACCGTCGCATCGAATTTCCCGTCGGCTTATTTTGGCAGGATCGAATCGGCGGTGCTGACGAGTATTCCGTTTGCCAAGGAGTGCCGCATCCGTGTCGATGGGTTGAATAATAAATGGATCGCGACTGTCGGTAGTGGTGTGAAAGTTTACACACATGACGGCGTTTGGCTGAACGATGTCGAAGGCTTTACGACAAATAATTCTGAAATTCTCAGTAATACGATTCTCGATATCGCTTTCGATCCGCCGAGAGGATTGACATATCTCGCGACGACCAAAGGAATTTCCATTTACAAATCGCCTTACGCCTCTTACGGAAATCAATACAAGGCGCTGAAAATATTTCCATCGCCGTTTAAAATTCCCAGTACCAAACCGATGGTCATCGACGAACTCCTGCAGGAATCTGAGGTAAAAATCATGACACTCGACGGAACGGTCGTCCGAAAATTAACCGCGAGCGCCGGCAATGTGTCCGGGCAACAGGCGTTTTGGGATGGAAGGGACGAGAGCGGTCATCTGGTTTCCAGCGGCATTTACCTTTGCCTGGCTTTTACACCGGAAGGAGATGCGACGGTCGCCAAGTTTGCCGTCGTTCGAAAATAATATGTTTCGACGTATTTGCACAAAACTTCTCTTTCTGAGCGTTATGCTAATTTTAACGGCAACCGCATCCGCTCAAGGCCGAATCTATTTCGATATCAAGACTTCGTTGAACGATAAAGCCGATCTGTTGCCGATCGAACTGGCGACGACGCTGATCCTGGCGCAATCGCGCTGGGCGGGCGCGCTGGAAATCGGCGAAGATTATACGCTGTTTCTGAAGAATTATCAACGAACCGAACGCGCAGAATCCGCGCTGGTTGTGCTTGATGTGGAATTGCGGGAAAAATCCGACTTCCGGACAGGGAAATTACTCAAAGCCAAACGGATCAAACTCAAGATCGACGCCTCTGACCAATTGAATCAGTTACAGGACGCATATCAGGTCATTCGCAACGGACTTAGAAAAACAGACGTCCGGTTTCAGTCCGAAACGCTCTCACTGGCGAAAGCCATCGAAATCGCCGCATGGCAAATGGTGATGAATCTGCCGGAAAAGTGACCGCAGGAGGTGGGAGGATTTGTCATTGGTCATTCGGGCATTCAGGCATTAAGGTACTTTTTCAGCATTGTGTTGATGGAAGAGAGAAAATGTCTGAACCGGGATTTTTCGGATTAAAGGATGGACAGGATTGAGATCGTGAACAGTATGAAATCAATTTCTTTAATCGTGGTAATCCCGGAATCCTATAAATCATGGTTCAGACAATGTACGGGTTGACGGAGGAGGAGATAAAGGTGGTGGAAAATGTCTGAACTGCTGATTAAACGGATTGCGCTGATTACGCAGATTACAAAGATGAAATCTTTGTGCTTTTGTGTTTAAAATATTTACAATTACGAAATCACCTTACCACGAAGACACAAAAACACGAAGAATTTTAGCAAAGAGGTCTATTCCATAGGGTAAATCCGTGTAATTCGTAGTTAAAAAATCTTCTTTCCTCTTTTTCCGGTTCTGGAAAAATCAAAACCAGTTTAGTCTTTCGCTGGCGCTCAAGCCGGAAACTGGTTTCCCCTTTACCTCTGCCTTTACCTTCCTCCGCGTTCTCAGCGTACTCCGCGGTTAAAATAACTCCTTGCAATTACGAAATCACTCTTTAAATTAATCCCGTACTTGATTTTGAGACTCTCTTAAAGGATTTTGACAAACGAATCGCTTTTCCGTTCTTTGACATTGCGGGTGAATGTGAAGAAATGTTCGGGAGAAGAGAAAAAGGCAGAATTGCCCCGATTTCATCCAACAAAAATAAAACACAATCCAAATTATTTATACGGCGAAAAAACTCAATACATAATGGCTTATTATTTACTGAATACTAAATGGATGGAAAAATCTTCCTTCCTGACGAGCCAATTCCATTTTACAGGAAATATTTTCTGTTCGGGTTTAATTAACTGATTCCCGGAAGGAAATAGTTTATTCAAGGGAAGTTTTCGTTAAGCAAAGGGAAGAAATATTTCATTCAAAGGTAGTTGCTGAATAGTAAAAGGAAGAAATATTTCATTCAAAGGTAGTTGCCGAATAGTAAAGGGAAGAAATATTTTGCTCAAGGAGAGTTACCAATCCGAAAAGGGAAGAAATATTTTACTCAAAGGTAGATTCCAAATGCTCAAAGGGAGAAATATTTTATCCAAAGGTGGTTGCGGAGCAAAAAAGGGAGGAAATATTTTACTCAAAGGTAGATTCAAAAAGGTAAAAGAAAGAAATATTTTATTCATGGAGAGATTCTGAAAGATAAAGGGAGGAAATATTTTAGTTAAAGATGGTTTCTTAGTTGAAAAGGAAAGATTATTTAAATAGTGGCAAACAATAACAAAAAAAGGAGGACTCATGTCTCAAAACGTGGATAAGTTGTTGCAGGATTCGTCCGTCCGACTGGCAACAACCAGGAAGTATGCGACGGAACTAGCCGCGGCCGGAATTAAT
>JBAZPZ010000024.1:0-24992 GCA_041645495.1 Fidelibacterota bacterium
GAATAAACGCGAAGAAAATGTCGAATTGATCGACTATTTAAACAGACGATTTTCGAAAGTCGCGATTTTAGGAGACAAAACATGATAAATATCGGCAAGATGAACGAAATGATCGCTTCGCGGGTTTCGGACTTCGGATTTTATCTGAAAAACGGCGAAGACGAAATCCTTCTCCCCAAAAAATATGTTCCGGAAAAACTCAGGATCGGTGATAAACTCTCCGTTTTCATTTATCCCGATTCCAAAGAGCGATTGGTCGCGTCGCTGACTCCGCCGAAGGCTGTCGTCGGAGAATTCGCTTTTCTGAAAGTCAAAGCCGTGACAAAGTTCGGCGCTTTCATCGAATGGCATCCTGAAAGGGACTTGCTTGTGCCGTTTCGGGAACAAAGCCCCGAAATGAAACTCGACGAATCATACGTCGTCCGGATTTGTTTGGATGAAAAGACGAACCGCCTGATGGCTTCGAGCAATTTTCGCAAATTCCTGAGCGCGGATCCTTCCGGATTGAAAGAGGGCGAAGAGGTCGATATCATTCTTTACAAAAAGACCGATCTCGGTTATAAGGTCGTCATAAACGGAAGATATGAAGGGCTTCTTTACAACGATGAATTGTACGAGCCTGTGCAAATCGGCGACCGGAAACGCGCCTACATCAGAATCATTCGCGCGGACGAGAAGATTGATGTGAGTCTTCAACCGGCAAGTTATAAATATCTGAGCGAAGTTGAAGAGAAGATCATGGCAATGCTGAATCGAAGCGACGGATTTCTGCCGTTTTCGGACAACACGATGCCGGAAGAGATTTACGCGAAATTCGGCGTCAGCAAAAAGCAGTTTAAAAAAGCCATCGGCGGACTATTCAAAGAAGGGAAGATCAAGATCAGCGACAGTTGGATCAGCCTCGGAGCCTCTTCGGATAATGGCCGCGCGCCACGTCGCCCGGTGCCGAAAAGACGAAAAAAATAACAATAGAATATTTATTGCTGAGCCGATAATACGTCGAGTATTTTCCGGGCGGTTTCAATATTTTCCTGTTTGCCGAGGTCTAAACAAAGGTCGTCAATATAGCGGTATGCCTGTATCTTTTTTCGAGAAGCCAGACGCAGGTAAAAATCGATGATTGAAAAGACCTCTTTCGGATAATGATATCTGAAAATTTCCGGGTTGATGACGTGGATGCCGCCAAATGCGAGCGGATGAAGTTCTTCATACGAACGGCGTGCGATGATCTTTTCGCCGGTGCGGATGTTTTCCCATCCGGACAAAATTCCCTCAGGATCGAACAGCAGTTGCCGATTGCTCGGACGTTCCTGAACAGCAACCGTCGCAAGCGCTCCGGTTTCGATGTGCTGACAAACCATGCCATCCAGATCGATCGTCGAAAATACATCGACGTTGTGAACGAGAAACGGTTCGGAGCCGTTCAAAAACCGAGCCGCATGAAGCAAACCGCCGCCGGTATCCAACAGTTTTTTTCTTTCATCGGAAATGATGATTTCCACGCCGAAGTCGTTGTTTTTTAAAAAATCGATCAACTGATCAGCGAAGTGATGAACATTGACGACGATCAAATGACAATCGTATCTGACCAATCTTTCAATGACATGCTGGATCATCGGTTTATTGCTGACCGGAACGAGCGCTTTTGGGATGGAATCGGTTAACGGTTGCAGGCGAGTGCCGAGCCCTGCCGCAAAAATCATCGCTTTCATGAAAATACCAACAGGTTATTCATTTTCAAGAGCGAGATGTCGGAGTACGACCTCAACGGAATATTTTGATTTCAGGTGATCGGCAAAGGCATTCGCGCAGTAAACCGAACGATGTTGTCCGCCGGTGCATCCGAAATTAATCATCAGATCGGTGAATTTTCGGGCAACATAATTTTCAACCGACGGATCGACAACGCGATAGACGTTCTCGAGGAACTCGTCGATATTAGTTTCAGTTTTGAAGAAATCGATTACCGGCGCATCGTTTCCGGTGAGGTTTTTATATTTTTCATAGCGCCCGGGATTCAGAATGCCGCGACAATCGAAAACGAAGCCGCCGCTGTTACCGGAAAGATCGACCGGAATGCCTCTTTTGTAGGCGAAACTATTGACGGTGACCTTCAGCCGGTTTTGTCCGCCGCCGATTGCCTTCAGTTTCGGCGAATCGACGATGTTTCTCAAAACGCCGGTCAGTGTTGGAACATTGACCGGCAACTGAATGTGGGAGAGAATCCAGTCCAGATTGGCAGTTGCATATGGAATGCTTTTTAGAAAATGTTCTTTCTTTTCGTAAAAGCCGCGAAAGCCATACGAGCCCATCGCCTGCATGATGCGGATGAGAACATATCCCCAGAAATAGCCGAGAAATTCCTTCTCGTCGAAGTCAATGATCGTGCGGAGATTTTTCATATACTCGTAAAGAAGGTCTTCGCGGATGTGTTGGGGAATGTCGGCTTTGGCGTCATAGAGAAGCGAAGCGAGATCGTACTGTAATGCGCCTTTTCTGCCGCCCTGATAATCGATGAAGTACGGTTTTCCATCGAACAGCATGATATTTCTGGACTGAAAGTCGCGGTAGAGGAAATAATTACAGTTGGCGGTCAGAAGAAAATCGGAGAACTTCTGGAAATCGTCCTCAAGTTCCTGTTCGTCGAACGAGACGCGGGCAAGTTTCAGGAAATAATACTTGAAATAATTCAAATCCCACATCATCGAGCGTTTGTCGAATCGGGAACGCGGATAGCAAATAGAGTAATCCAAATCCCGTCCGGCAAGAACCTGAAAGCGTGGCAAAATCGCGACGACTTGTTTGTAAATATCGATTAAATTTTTAGGGAAGATGCCGTTTTTGTAAACCTGACTGAGAAATGAATAGAGCGTCGTGTCGCCGAGGTCCTGAATCAGGTAAACCGACGCGTCGAGATTTTCGGCATAAACTTCCGGCACGTCAAATTCCTGCATGCGGAAATGTTTCGAGAAGCCGAGGAAGGCGATATTTTCCTTCCGGTCGGGATTTAGAACGCCGAGAGCGGATTTAGATTGACTCTTGAGCCGGTAATATTCACGATAACTTCCGGATTGCGGCAACGGATCGAAAGAAAGCGCCGGTTCGCCAGACCATTTTTCGAATATTTTGGTTATCGACGTTTTCGTATTGCTCACCATGACGGCTGGATTTTAGAATTCTTTGAATAATTAAACAAGGAATTTGTCGGAATATCGGATAGAATTGAAACCTACACACGTCGCCGAACGTTAACAGGATGATTTTTTCATTAATTCATATTTTTGGTTAAATTGGCGTGACGTTAATTTGAATGAAGGATGGAGCGAAATGAATCCGATAGTAATCGATCTGCGAAGTGACACCGTTACCAAACCGACGCCCGGCATGCGCGAGGCGATGTTCCGCGCCGAAGTCGGCGACGACGTTTATAACGAAGACCCGACGGTAAACGAACTCCAGCGACGCGTAGCTTCTTTGCTGGGGAAAGAAGATGCGCTGTTCGTTGCAAGCGGAACCATGTCCAATCAAGTGGCAATTAAAAGCCACACGCAACCCGGACAGGAAATGATCTGTGAGTCGGAATGCCACATCTTCAACTATGAAGCAAGCGGAGCGGCTTTTCATTCGCTTGTTCAAATCCGTCCGATCAAAGGGCGCGCCGGTGTTCTTGACATCGAAGAAGTCAAGTCGGCAATCCGCCCGGACAATATTCACGCCGGAAAAACGTCGCTGATCACCATTGAAAATACGCATAACCGCGCAGGCGGAACGATCTATCCGATTGCGTCGATAGAAAGTTTGTCTGCGCTGGCGAAATCGCGGGGCATTTTGTTGCATCTGGACGGCGCGCGGTTGATGAACGCTGTCGTCGCCACCGGAATTACCGCAAAAAAGTGGGCGGAATATTTCGATTCGGTCAGTATCTGCTTCTCAAAAGGGCTCGGTGCGCCGGTCGGTTCCGTAATTAGCGGATCGACAGAATTTATTCAAAAAGCCAAACGCTACCGGAAAATATTCGGCGGTGGAATGCGTCAGGCGGGAATTTTAGCCGCCGCCTGCATTTACGCTTTGGATCATCACATCGACCGGCTTGCGGAAGATCATCAAAACGCGAAGGAACTTGCGCTCGGCCTCAGCCAGATTCAGGGTGTGAAGGTTGACATGGACAGCGTCGAAACCAACATGGTGATGATTTACGTCAGACATCCGAAATTCAACGCCGAGTCACTTTCCGCCGCGCTTCGGGAACGCGGAATCGGCATGAATCCGGTCAATTCCGAGAAACTACGGGCGGTCACGCATCTGGACATCACCAATCCGCAAATCTATGAAACCGTCAATGTCTTCAAACAAATATTAAAATAGCGGGTGTAGAAGACACAATTGTGACACCCGAACCGGTGCTGAATTATATTCTGTCTCACCCAAAACACAGGCAAACGAAATCTCGTCGGCTTTTAACAGCGAGGATTGATCCGATGAAAGTTCTCATTTCGCTAATTCTGATGTGCGGTGCGTTATTCGGTCAATTGATTTTTGAAAAAACCATTCAGCCTAATCCGGTTCCGGAAGGCGCGCAGTTTTCGGAAATCGCCGTCTCCAAATTCAGCGATATATATTTGATCGACAGCAAGTTCCATGAAATCTATAAAGTCGGTAACGACGGACTCGTTTTGAAGATAAATGGCGGATTCGGCTGGAACGAAGGACAGTTCGACACGCCAACCGACATCTGCGTTTCATCGGGATTGGAATTGCTGGTAACGGACTTGAACAATCATCGGATCGCGTTGTATGATCGGGATTTGAACTATGTAACGGCGTTCCCGAAAACCAGTGATGACCGAACGATTCCTTTTCCATTGAGCGTTGCCGTTTCCGAGATCGGTGAGATGTTTGTCTTGGAAAATGAAAACCGCGAGGTGTTGAAATTCAATGCGTTAAATGACCAGACAACTCCGTTTGCCGGTTACGAATACGGAAAATATTCGTTGCTTGAACCTGTCCGAATTCGGACAAATTCGACCGGAAAATTGTACGTTCTGGAAAAATCCGGAAAGGTTTTAATCTTCGACAGATTCGGAACGTTTCTCACTGAAATGAGGTCTTCGGAAGAGGGAACGGCAATCGGAATGACGCTGATCGGCGAAAACGTCCTGATCTTTTTCGACGGAAAACCCGGAGCGATTTTATATTCGAAACAGATCGATGAATGGTACAGGCCGGCACTGATCGGTGGCAATCCTGACGAAAAATGGATCGCCGGGGCTTTTCTCGGATCAAAAATATATCTGCTCACACAAACCGGATCGATTCTTGTTTGTGACCTGAGCGAACTGAAATAATGAACCGGAATGGTTGAACTTTTCAGAAATAGAGGTCTAACGAAAGTCGTTCATTGGCGGTTTGCTTTATGCATACTTTTAACGTCGCCCGTTTTACTCGAATCTCAGACTCCGGCATTCGATCTGATATGGATTTCACCGTTGGACACGACGATTCAGTTGCGCCATCGTTTCATCATTCCGGCGTCAATTCAAATTCATCCGGAAAATGGTTCGGCAGATTCCATTTTCATCAGCGTCGGGAACGCCATGAATGGAACACTTCGGATCGACCAATGTGTTCGCGATTCGGCGTTAGTCCGGATTTCATACAAATTTCTCGACGCTCGTTTTCCTTCACAAGGCATTCTCAACTTGCCGCCGCGTTTGTACGTTCCATCTCCTCAGCAAAAAGTTGAAATAAAACCTGTCCAGCAACCGTCGCGGTTAAAAACTTCGACGGAATATGATTTTTTAAAATCGGGAACGATCTATCGCGGCGTGACCTTGCGGAGCGAAAGCGGGCTTTCAATCCAATCCGGATTGAACCTTGAACTGCAGGGAAATCTGAGCGACGACATTGCCGTCATCGGAACGTTGACAGACAAAAATCTTCCCATTCAGCCGGAAGGCAACACGCAAACTCTGGATGAAATCGACAAAGTCTTCATCACCGTCAATATGCCCAAAGAACGGGTAACGTTCGGCGATTATGAGTTATCTTTAACAAACGGTCAATTCGGCAGTTACAGCCGAAAACTTCAAGGAATGATCGCCGAAAGCGGACACGGAAACGTTCAGGCTAAAATAGCCGGAGCGGTCAGCAAAGGTGAATATTATTCCAATTATTTCACGGGTCAGGAAGGAAATCAGGGACCGTACCAACTGACCGGAAAAAACGGCGAAACAGCCATTATCGTTTTGGCCGGAACCGAGAAAGTCTGGATCGACGGAAAAACGATGAACCGCGGAGAAAACGCCGATTATGTCATCGATTATTCCACCGGCGAGATCACGTTCACGACACGACAACTGATAACGTCCGATTCGCGAATCACGGTCGATTTCCAGTATTCCGACATGATTTATCAAAATAATATCTGGCTCACGCAGGCGTCGGTTTCGGGACTTTCGAATCGATTGCACCTCTCGGCGGAAGTGATCAACGAATCGGCAGACAAAGACAATCCGATCGACCTAACGCTCAGCGATGCGGAGAAGAAAACGCTCCGTGAAGCCGGCGATCGGGAATCGGTGGCATTTCGTTCGACAATAGTTTCCGACAGCGCCGGGGCATATATCCTGACAGATTCCATTTTGGCGTTCGTCGGAAGTGGAAACGGAACACACACCGCGGCATTCTACTTAATCGGCACATCGGGACAATACCGGAAACGTTATACCGCCGATTTGATCTATTATGAATGGGTTAATAAATCGGATCCGGACGTTTCTGTATCTGTGAAAGAAGAGGCGGTTTATTCCCCGGTTAAACCGTTGAAAATGCCCGAAAAGCAGAGACTTTATCATGTATCCGGCGATTGGCAACCGTCGAAGTTTTTCAATCTGAAAACGGAATTTGCCCGGTCATCACTCGATCGGAACACATTTTCAAAATATGACGATGGCGATAATTTCGGGAACGCCGTGAGTGTTTCGGCGAATCTGTCGTTGCCAACGGAAAGATTCGGAAAGATCGATTTGAACGGAAAACTACTCAATCAGGATGATCGGTTTAATCCGATCGATCGAAATCAGGAAGTCGAATATTTTCGAAAGTGGAATCTGCCTTCAGATTCAGTTTCCGGTCAACAGATGATCGAAGGAAAAATGGTTTGGCAGTTGAAAGATAAATTGACAGTCGGATTCGACGGCGGACAACTAACACTCGATTCTTTGGAATCCGCACGATACAAAGCCAACGGCTCGTTTCGGTATGGAATTCTGGAAAATGGAACGATCTCGCATGAAGAAATTCACTCGTCAACTCATCGCATTGCCACCAGCGATTGGATTCGTCAGCGTGCGAGCGTTCAATTCAACATTCGTGGATTTCGACCGTATGCTGAATATTACTCCGAAAATTCCGTAAACGATTCGTCAGAAAGTGCGTCGTTTCGGTTCGAGACGAAATCGATCGGTCTAACATCGTCGGAGGCGAAAAAACTTCGATGGAAAATCGAGAGATTTGTGCGAACGGACGATAAAAAAGAAAACGAATGGGTGAAGGATTCGAACGCCGAAAACCTGATCTTCAGCGGCGAATTGCTGGATTGGAGAACGCTCTCGGCAAAGTGGGACGTCACTCACCGGAAAAAGAAATATTACGGTGACAATTCAACGCCGAACGTCGATTTTTATCTTCTTTCGGCTATGATCCAGCAGAATCCGCGAAACTTTCCGCTACGTTGGGAAACGAATATGAAAATCGAAGAAGAGCGCACGGTCAAAAAGGAACGGCGATATTATTACGTCGGAAAAGGGAACGGAGATTATCTGTACGATTCGACATTTGCAGATTACGTCCCGCATGTGCAAGGCGACTACATTTTGCGAATTCTGCCGACGGGCATCAAAGAGCCGGTCACCAGCATTCAAAATGGCGTTCGACTCCAGTTTTCCGGAAATGTGCTTCGGGGCCGACTCGCGAATACGATTCTCTCAAGAATGACGACACTGACGGATTTTCGGCTCGATCAGCAAATTCGCAAAAAACAAGGCTCGCTCGGTTTGTGGACATATCGAACCGCGCCGGTTGATACAAACTGGGCGTACTTCAACCGGTCGATCCAGCAGGACGTTTCCTATCGAATGAAAAAACTGCGCGGCGATCTGCGATTTCGGGTTCAACAGATAGACCAGATCAGCCAACTCGATGTGCGCGGCAAGGAAGATACGCAGAACGGTGAAACATCGTTGCGATACAAGGGACAATTCCTGCAAAACACAACACTTGATGCGACATTCTCCGGCAAACGATTGGTCCGAAAATCGGAAATCAGGTCGGCGCGCGAGCGGAATATTCAGACACTCGCATTTCAAAGTAAAATTTCAAGACTGTGGAACCGCATCCATCTGATCGACGGCGACGTGACGTTTAACCGAGATCGTAGCGTCAGCGACGATCCCGTTGTGGCTCTTCTGACGCAAACGAAATTCGGTTATGAGCGAAAAATGACGGGAAAAGGAAGATGGCGGATTTTTTCAGAAATCGATCGAATGAAAGTCACACCGAAAGGCACGGCGATTCCCTGGGAAATGGGCAGCGGCAAACGCGAAGGATGGACGATCGGCTGGGGCGCTTCGTTCGAGTATCAGATCGGGAAAAATGTCAGCCTGCGCGCAGTTTACGAAGGATGGAACGAACCAGACCGAGATGTCTATCACGTCGGTAGCGGTGAAATCCGGGCTATGTTTTGATGATGAAGTTCAGCCTGACCAAACGCTTTCTTCGAGCCGCAATGACGGAAAAAACCGTTTTGTTTTCGATTACGGTTTTTGTGATTTTTATGAACCGACTTTGGGCTGGAATTCCCCAAGATTCAACATATTTCGGAGACATCCGGATCGAATCGGAACGAGAAATGACAACCGAACAAGTCGGCCAAATCCGGAAGGAATTTTATGATGTCAAAGCCGATACAACTGGATTTAAGCGGCTGACCGATGCGATGTTATCCATTCCCATTTCAGAAGGATATTATTTTTCGATCGTAGAAATGACAAACGTGGCGCCTCTTGAAAAAGCGGGAAAAATCTATCTGAATCCGCTTTTCCGGATCGGTTGGGGCGAGCAGGTCAGGATCGACACGTTTTACTTTGAAGGCAACGAAAAAACGAGTAGTCGGCTTTTAAGTCGGGAAACCCAGCGATTCCAGAAAATGGTCTGGAGCGAGTCGATGAACCGGGCAATTCGCACTTCGTTCCGAAAATATCCGTTTCTGGAAATTACTTCTCAGCCGGAGGTCGTCCGCACAAAAGAAGGCGTTTATGGATTGGTCGTTAACATGCAGGAAAAACCCGATAACCGGTTCACGGGCGTCATCGGTTATGTTCCGGAAAAAAACGATCAAAAAGGCTATTTCACCGGACAGATCGATTTGAAAATCCAGAACTTATCCGGAACCGGCAGGCGGATTTCAATTTATTGGTCGAAGATCAATCAGTATTCGCAGGAACTTTACGTGACTTACGCAGAGCCGTGGATCTGGAAAACATCGCTGTTCGGCGAAGGCGAATTTCAGCAGGTTTTGCGCGATACCGTTTTGGTCACACGTCAGATCGAACTTGGCATCGGCAGGTATTTAACGAACGGTGATCTTCAGGTGAAATTTGGTCGGGAATCGACATTACCGACACTAAGCGGACGAACAACGCTCGGATTAACGTCCGCGAAAACGACATCGCTAGGACTTCAACTATCGACGGATCGGAGAGACAAACCGCTGAATCCGACACGCGGATTTCATCTGAAAGCGGAGGGATCGATCGGCGATCGGAAACTTGAAGATGTACGTCATCGCGTGCAATATCAGTCGGAAATCACGGCCGAATGTGTTTTTCCGGTTTATCGACCGTGGGTCGCATCGATCGGCGGACAATACGCCGGGAAATGGATTTCATCGGGACAGTTGACATACGCGGATCAATTCTGGTTCGGCGGCGCAAAGAGTTTGAGAGGTTACTCGGACGATTTCTTTCATGGGACGGAAATCGGCTGGCTGTCATTTGAAATCCGTTGGCTAATCGGTAACTTAAGTCGTGTTTACGTTTTTTTCGATCAGGGATATTACAAGATGGCGCAGAAATCGCCTGCCGAGCAAGGTTTTCCGAGTTCGTTTGGCGTCGGCATGCGACTGGAATCGCGAATGGGCGTCATCGGAATCGACTACGGATTCGGTGAAAAGGACACATTTTCGACGGCAAAAATTCATGTTTTTCTGGAGAATCAATTTTGAAAATGACGCATAAAAAGAGCCTGCCAATCGACCTGGAAAAAAGATGGGAAGCGGAAATTCTCGCTTATCTGGCGGAAAACGAAGGCGCCGTTTTCAGACCGAAAAAGTTGGCGAAAAGCCTCCGCGTACCGTCCGCCGATTATTTGAACTTCAAGCGATTGCTCCGGAAATTGACGGTGGAAGGAACAATAGAAAAAGGACGGCGAAATTCCGTCTTGAAATCAGACCGATCGAGGCAAAAGGAAGGCGTCATTTCGTTTACCGGTAAAGGTTTTGCCTTTGTGAAAACACCGAACGGTGAAGAGTTTTTCATCCCGGAGAAACAGACGCTGACGGCCCTTCACCATGATGTCGTTCGCGTCGAAAAACTTCGAAAACAATCCGGTAGAAATCCTGAAGGTAAAATCCTCAACGTCGTCAGTCGAACGAAAGAGCCGATTTTTGCCGTTTTATCGAGAGCGCCATCAAAATGGTACGCCTTTGCCGAGTCGCCGAATCAACGTATTCGCATCGAAATCGTCGGCGAGTATCAGAACATTCGCGATGGAATGCTGGTAGAGTTGGTTTCATTTTCATGGGAAAATATCCGAACGACTCCTCGTGCGGAAATTGGGCAAATTCTGGGAATGCCCGACAATCCGAATGACGATCTGATCATTCTTAAAAAGATATTTCGTTTGCCGGACGAATTTTCCCGAAAAGTCATGGCTGAAACCGATGCAATCCTTCTGCCGGATATCGAAAAAGAACTTGCGGTTCGCAAGGATTTCCGTGACGATGAAGTTTTCACAATCGATCCCGAAGATGCAAAGGATTTCGACGATGCGGTTTCACTAACTTCCGACGCCGAAGGAAATTGGGAGTTGGGCGTTCATATCGCCGACGTCAGTCATTTTGTGACCGGTGAAAGCGCCACCGATCTGGAAGCGCGAAAGCGGGGAACCAGCGTCTATTTTCCAGGCTCGTTCGTTCCGATGATTCCGACCCGACTTTCCGGTTATATTTGCTCCCTGCAACCTGATGAAGATCGCCTGACTTTTTCCGTTGTCATGAAAATCTCGCCGAAGGGAGAATTGCTCCGGTATGAAATTCTTCCCGGCGTGATCCGTTCCAAACGCCGGTTCAATTATGTGGAAGTTCAAAAGATTTTGGATCGTCAAACCGGCGACCACGTCGATACTTTGCTCAAGATGCGAGAACTGAGTAAAATCCTTCGTAACAAAAGAAAAACGGGCGGCAGTATCGATTTTCAGATTCCTGAACCCGTGATCACACTGAATGAAAATGGCGAACCGCTGGACATCCGGCCAAGCGTTCGTCTCGAAAGCCATGAATTGATCGAGGAATTCATGTTGCTCGCCAATAAATGCGTGGCGGAGCATATAGCCGTTCATCGTAAGAAAGATCGTCTGCCGTTGATCTACCGGATTCACGAGCCGCCGTCGAAAAAGGACGTCGATGATTTTTTCATCGGACTCAGGCATTTGGGACTGAACTTTTCAAAGCCGCGAGAATTGACGTCTCTTCAAATGCAGAAAATTCTGGAAGCGAGTTCCGGAAAACCGTACCAAAATTATATCGAACAGTTTGCGCTGAGATCGATGACAAAGGCGATTTATTCGCAACAGCCGTTGGGTCATTTCGGACTGGCTTTTCAGTATTACACGCATTTTACGTCGCCGATTCGACGGTATCCCGATCTGGTCGTTCATCGGTTACTGAAAGCATATTTTTCCGAATGTTCCAAAATGGACGTCGCGCGCTATCGCCGTCAAATTCCACATATTGCAAAACAGGCGAGCGAAGCGGAAATCCATGCCATGGAAGCCGAACGCGAATACCGAAAGGTGAAACAAATCCGGTTCATTTCAAGAAAGATCGGCAAATGGTACAAAGGCGTCATCACCGGCGTGTTCGACTACGGTTTCTTCGTCGAGATTAGTGAGTTTTTAATCGAAGGTTTGGTTCACGTCCGAACGCTTGAAGACGATTTTTACGTCTTCGATGAAGAGAGACGACAACTGCGCGGTAGAAAGAGCAAAAGAGTCTTTCGCATGGGTGACGAAACTTTCGTGAAAGTCGCAAGCGTTTCACTTGCGGATAAGACAATAGACTTCGAGTGGGGTGAGTGAACCCAAAGAAAGGGTTAGGGCGGAAAGTTTATTCGGACTAAATTTGATCGACACAAGAACATTCGTTGATTTGAAATGATTTTTTAATGGAGTTTTGGGATGTTCCGAAAAATATCTGGAATTTTGATTGTCCTGGCGTGTCTGACGATGTCGATGTGCGGCTATCGGCAGAATGGAATCGGCGCCAGCGATACGATCTACGTTTTTGCCAACGAACAAACCCGCAAAATCGTCGGATCGGCTATCGATACGACCTTTTCGTTCGGATACAGAACTCCTGAATTCATCAAATTCTTCAAAACCGTCTGGAAACCTCTCGACTCGTTTCCTGAGGTGATACGATTCAAAAACCTCATCGTCATCGCCGACTTGAATCAGTCAGACCTTGGCGTGAAAATAGCCAAAGGGATTTTGCCACCTGAAAAGTACAAGTTGGCGGAACAAGACAGCATATTCATTTTTGCGATCGAAGATGTTTGGGTGGACGGACAAATGGTCGTCGTCATTGCCGGAAAAGATTTAAAACGGATGAGCCGGAATATTCTCGAGCAAAAAGGCTGGTTGTACGCGAAGTTCAACCAGACCTTCGAACGGATCGAAAAGGCAGATATCTACGCAAAAAACGAACAGAAAAAAATGTCCCGAACGTTTTGGAAGAAATATCAATGGACGATGAGAATTCAGCACGATTATGTCGTCATCCGGGAATCGGAACTAAGAAAATTCGTCTGGATCGGAAGAGGCTATCCATACCGCTGGCTTTCCGTATCGTGGGAAAACGGGATCAAAACGGAATGGCTGACCGCTAACGGACTGTTCGAAAAAAGGCAGGAGATCGGAAAGTATTATCAGGAGATCGAAACGGACAAGCGGTTTCTCGGAACCTATTTTACGCAATTCGGCAAATGGAATGCGCTGAGAATGTCCGGCCTGTGGTATCATACAAAAGAATCGAAAGGCGGTCCGTTCGTCATATACGCCTTTTACGATCCCGAAACAGACAGAACATTCGTTATCGACATCATATTGTTCGCGCCGGTAATAGATTCGTCGGTTTTGCTCCGGCAGGTCGAAATCATGGCCAACACTTTTACGACAAAGATGACAGATGACTATTATGATGATGTCGTGGTACGAAAATAACTCGTTGACTGGAATTATTAACGGGAAGTAAATTAGAACGGATTTAATGGGGACGATGACGAAAATATCGATAATTGTCGGAAGCAGTTCAGACCTTGCTGTTGTTGAAGAAGCCAAAGCATACCTGAACTACTTCGGAATTTCAAATGAAATCAAAGTGTTATCTGCGCATAGACAACACGACGAATTGATGCAGTATGTTCGATCGGCGGAAACGAACGGCGTGCTGGTTTTTATTGCCTGCGCAGGAATGGCGGCACATCTTCCGGGAATCGTTTCAGCGTTGACGTCGCGCCCGGTTATTGGCGTTCCGCTGAACGCCTCGTCGCTAAATGGTCTGGACGCTCTGCTATCCATCGTGCAGATGCCGAAAGGAATTCCTGTAGCAACTATGTCGATCGGCCCTGCGGGCGTCGTCAACGCGGTCATTTTTGCGGTGAAAATTCTGGCGCTGTCCGATCCGATACTTCGGGAAAAACTGGATGCCTTCCATAAAAACGGGAGCAAACTCAAATAACATGAAAATTCTCATCACCGGCGCTAACGGAATGCTTGGAGAAAAATGCGCGGATATTCTTGCCGGAAAGCACGAACTCCTGACGACCGATCTTGCCGATAAATTAACCTACTCGAACGCCATTCCATATTTGTCTCTCGATATTACCGATGGCGAAGCCGTCAGGCGAATTTTTTCCGAATTTCAGCCGAAATTGGTTCTAAACTGCGCCGCCTACACAAATGTTGACGGCGCTGAAAAGAATCGGGAACTTGCGTATGACGTCAATGTGGGCGGCGTGAAAAACATTCTTACCGCTTTGACGGAAACCGAAGCGAAAATCCTTCACATTTCCACCGACTATGTCTTCGATGGAGCGCGCGGTCCGTACCGTGAAACCGACGAACCAAAACCGATCAATTATTACGGGATGACGAAATTACTTTCAGAAGAAGCGATACGACGTTCATCGGTTTCGTGGATGATCATCCGGACGAATGTCCTTTTTGGCGACTCCAATTTTCAGGAAGCGAGTTTTGTCAGCTGGGTTCTGGGAAAAATTACCAACCGGGAAACCATTCGCGTCGTGAACGACCAGTTCGGAAATCCAACCTGGGCGGACGGATTGGCGATGACAATCGACAAGATCATCGACAAACAGGTTTCGGGATTGTATCACTACGCCGGTTCGGATTACATCAACCGGTTTGAATTTGCGCTGGAAATCGCCTCGATCTATTCGCTCGATCCGACATTCATCCGCCCGATCACAACACGAACTTTAGGACAATTGGCGCCGCGACCTTTTAAAGCGGGATTGATCACGGATTTAATCAGAAAGGAACTGGGCGTTAAAATTTTCTCGATCAAGGAAGCGCTAACGATTATGAAAGGAACCGAATAGTGAAATCGCTGGTCATCGTCCCGACTTACAACGAAAAAGAGAACATTCAGGCTGTTATCGAAAAACTCCGATCGCTGAGAATTCAATTGGACATTCTGATCATCGACGATAATAGTCCGGATGGAACGGCTCAGATCGTACGGAATCTTCAGCAGAAATTTGAAAACATCTATCTGCTGGAAAGACAGGGAAAGTTGGGACTCGGAACCGCGTACGTCATGGGATTTCAGTGGGCGCTCGAACGCGATTACGAATTCATTTTAGAGATGGACGCCGATCTGTCCCACAATCCGGATGATGTGCCGCGGTTGATCAAAAAATGCGAATCCGGTTACGATCTCGTCGTCGGATCGCGATACTGCAAAGGCGTCAACGTCATTAACTGGCCGATCAAGCGGCTATTGTTGAGTTACGGTGCCAATTATTATACGCGGTTCGTGACGCGGATGCCGCTGAAAGATGCCACCGCAGGATTCAAATGCTTTCGCCGTAACGTGCTGGAAAGCATCGACCTGAGCAGGATCAAAGCGTCTGGCTATTCCTTTCAAATCGAAATGGATTTTCGCGCATGGGACAGAGGATTCAAGGTGACGGAAATCCCCATCGTTTTCGTCGAACGGTCTGAAGGCAAATCGAAGATGTCCCGCAATATCGTATGGGAAGCCATTTTCATGGTCTGGAAACTGAAAATTCTAAGTTTATTGAGGATGTTGCACTGATGACCGTTTCCGTCATTATCGTCAGTTACAACGTTAAGGAATTCCTTTATCAGTGCATCGTTTCACTGATAAAATCATTGCAGGGTATTTCCGGCGAAATCATTGTCGTCGATAACAATTCCGCAGACGGTAGCGACGAGATGGTACGGTTCAAATTCCCGGATTTCAAACTGATCGCCAACAAGGAGAATCGCGGTTTTGCCGCCGCCTGCAATCAAGGCATGAAAATCACCAAAGGGCAGTACATTTTACTCCTAAATCCTGATACTCTCATTCAAGAAGATACGATTACTACGATGATCGACTTTTTCCAGAGTCGCGATGACGTCGGCGCCGCGGGATGCAAGATTCTCAACACCGACGGCTCTCTTCAAAAAGCCTGTCGTCGGAGTTTTCCGACTCCAATGACAGCATTTCCAAAAATCGTCGGGCTAAGCTGGTTGTTCCCTAAAGTCAAATGGTTCGGGAAATACAACCTGACCTATCTCGATCCGGAACAATTAGCAGAAGTGGACGCAGTGAGCGGATCGTTTTTAATGTTCAGGCGTGCGGTCTGGGAAAAGATCGGCGATCTGGACGAAACCTATTTCATGTATGGTGAAGATCTTGATTTTTGTTATCGGATCAAACAGGCCGGGTGGAAGATATTTTACGTACCTTTTACCAAGATCATTCATTATAAAGGAGAAAGCGCCAAGTCGGCGACGTTCGACAATTTTATCACGTTTTATCAGGCGATGAACATTTTCGTGAAAAAAAATTATCGGAAAAGATATTCGGTGTTTCTGGGAATTCCATTGCGCATCGGCATTCTGATCCGCGGCCTGATTTCCGTCATCGGACGACTCATCCACAAACGGATCGTGATGTTTGTTGACGGGCTTCTCTTGTGTTTGTCGATTTTGATCGCTCACCAGCTGCAACCGCGCCCTCTGCCGGATTATTCCACGCTGATTTCCATGCTGGTTTTTTATCTGCTGTTGTGGCTGGGAACCGGGTACGTCATCGGGTTGTACGATCGTCGAGAATTGTCATATTCCCGGGCGATTGTCGCTTCGGTAACGAGTTTTGTAGCGTCGATTCTGTTTAATTCCGTTTTTAGGCAATTGGTTTATTCGCCGCGAATGATCGTTTGGAGTTTCATTATCGTGACGCTTCTGCTTCCGGGATGGCGGCTGATGATGATCATTTTCCAGCGAAGAAATATTATCCGACCGGCATCTTCGCTATCGAAAGCGTTGCTGTCGCGTCGCACGATCATCGCCGGTTGCGGCGAAGAAGGGAAGCGCATCGCCAAGAAGTTGCAGACACACATCGAACACGGATTCGAGATTCTCGGTTTTGTCGATAAAAAGTTCGTTCACGAAAAGATTGCCGGCTTTCCGTTCCTCGGAACGATGGAAGACCTCAAGGAAATCCTCCGCATTCAAAAAGCCAACGAGATCATTTTTACGACCGATCGTTTCAGCAACGACGACATTCTCAATGTGATCGACGATGTCAAAGGATCGCACGTCAATGTCAAGATCGTGCCGAAAAATCTCGATTTCATTCTGGGGAAATCCAGCGTCGAGAAAATCGAAGACATTCCGCTGATCGAACTGGATTATAACCTGTATTCATTCGGGAATCGTCTCGCCAAGCGATTGTTCGATATTCTCTTTTCAACAATAGGCATACTCCTGCTGACACCGTTCGTTTTTCCTTACGCTTGGTTGCGCGGGTATCGCCTGCAGAAAGTTGCGTTTTTGCGGGAAGAACATCGGCAATTCAACGCCTTGTTGTTTCAAAAAAAACGAAATAACGGCAGCCGTATTTTCATCGAGCGGTTTCCGTTGATATTTTCCATCTTTTACGGCGATATGAGTTTTGTCGGGAACGATCTGGCAACGGCAAATCCCACCGACCGCCTGTTTCGTTGTAAACCGGGATTGACCGGTTTATCGCAACTGCAGGGAAATCATCGTCCAGACGAGCAGGATAAACAGAGTTACGAACATTATTATCTGCAAAACCATACGCTGTTTTTGGATCTGGAAATCATCTTAAAATCACTGTTAAATATATAGGCAAAACTATGTCTGAGATAGTTTTAGATTTCGAAAAACCGATCGTTGAACTCGAGAAAAAAATCGAGGAAATGTACGAAATGTCTTCCCTCGAAAATATCGATCTGAGCGCCGATATTCAAAAAGTCGAAGAGAAACTGAATAAAACAATCGTCAGGATTCATTCAAGTTTAACGCGCTGGCAAAGAGTTCAGCTGGCGCGGCATCCGAACAGACCTACGACATTGGATTATCTGGGCCGGATTTGCACGGATTTCATCGAAATTCATGGCGACCGCTACTTTTCCGACGATAAGGCGATCGTCGCCGGTTTTGCTACGATCGATGATTTTCAATGCGTTGTCATCGGCCATCAAAAAGGGAAAAATACCAAGGAAAACCTTTTTCGGAATTTTGGAATGCCGCATCCGGAAGGTTACCGCAAAGCCTTGAGAGCGATGAAATTGGCGGAGAAATTTCACAAACCGGTCGTGACATTCATCGACACGCAGGGCGCCTTTCCGGGCATTGGCGCCGAGGAACGCGGTCAGGCGGAAGCTATTGCTAAAAACCTGTTCGAGATGTCCCGACTCAAAACTCCGATTATTTGTATCATCATCGGAGAAGGCGCAAGTGGCGGCGCTTTGGGAATCGGCGTCGGCGACCGAATCCTTCTTTTGGAGAACGCTTGGTATTCCGTTATTTCGCCGGAAGGTTGCGCGTCCATTTTATATCATGATTCCTCCAAAGCGCCTGTCGCCGCAGAAGCCATGAAAGTTACCGCGCGAGATCTGGAAAGTCTGGGAATCTCCGATGAAATTCTTCCCGAACCGCTGGGTGGAGCGCATCGGAATCCTGAGCAAGCGGCTCTGATATTGAAAACCGCGATTTTGAAATATCTCGCCGAGTTGAAGTCTGTTCCGACGGATGAATTGATCCGAATGCGAGTCGAAAAATACGGGAAAATGGGCACATGGAGCGAATCGAACAACGTTCCATCTGTCGATCAAGCCAACAAAAACAGGAAACACGAATGAATCAAATGACTGGAACGATCTTCGACTGGCTGATTCCGGTCGCGATGGTTTTATTTGGATTTTTCTTCGGCGTTCTCGTCGAACGGATAATTTCAAACAAACTTAAACGAATCATTCAGCGCACCAAGCTGAATTCCTACGACATCGTCAATATTTCATTGAACAAAATTCCGACGGTTCTGGCGGGAATTCTCGGAATTTACGGAGCGTTAGCCTATATGCCGATCAGGCACGAAATCTTTGTCATCGTCAATAAAGTGCTGGTCGTTCTGATCATTTTAATCGCGACAATTTCGATTTCCCGGCTTTCCGTCGGTTTCATCCGGTTTTACGCACACAAAAATCAGTTCCCGTCGGTGTCGCTGTTTACCAACATCGCCAAGATAACGGTTCTGGTTCTCGGATTTTTAATTATTCTTCAGTATTTGGGCATTTCCATTACACCGATCTTGACCGCGTTGGGTGTTGGCGGTCTGGCCGTTGCACTGGCTCTGCAGGATACGCTTTCGAATCTTTTTGCCGGAATGCACATCATCGCATCGCGGTTGGTTTCACCGGGCAATTACGTAAAACTCGATACCGGCGAAGAGGGAATCGTCAAAGACATCAATTGGCGGAATACGACGATCCAGTCATTATCGAATAATATGATCATTATTCCGAACGTGAAAATCTCGACGTCGATCATCACGAACTACGATAAACCGGAAAAGGAACTGACCGTCGCATTGCCGCTGTCGGTCGATTTTACGGTTGATTTCAAAACAGTTGAAAAATTGGTCGTTCAAATCGCGCGGGACGTTTTAAAAGAGATTCCTGTAGGCGTTGCAAATGCCGATCCGTCGATCAGTTTGAATTCTATCAACGACGGAAATATCAACTTCAACGTTTTTATCAAGGTTAAAGAGTTTACGGCGCAATTCGCGATTCGGAACGAATTTTACCGCCGCGTTCATCAGGCTTTTCTGGAAAATCAAATTCCAAGCCCGATGACCAAACGAGGTGTCGTCCTTCGGGATAATAGTAGGAAAGAAGGAGTGGACGAATCCAATGTTTGAATATCAAAAAAGCGGACAATATTTCGCGCTGATTGCGGGTGGAATGGAAGAACTCGGAGCGGAGGAATTCACCGAACTGGGCGCGCGGGACGTCAAACTTTCATATCGCGGCATTCAATTCGACGCAGACCTTCGAACGTTATACATTTTGAATTATCAGACGCGGTTGGCGACGCGGATTCTCGCGCCGCTTGTCTCGTTTAATTGCCATAGCACGGATTATCTGTATAAAGTGGCGAAGTCCGTCGATTGGACGACGCTTTTCCACGTAGATCAAACCTTTGCGGTGTTCGCATCGGTCGCCAACAGCCACATTACGCATTCTCAATATGCCGCTCTCAAAGTGAAAGACGCCGTTGTCGATTGCTTCCGTGAAAAATTCGGCAGTCGTCCAAATGTCGAACCGGTTACGCCGGATGTCTGGATCAATATTCACATCGAAAACAATCATGCGGTGTTAAGTCTGGATACTTCCGGCGGTTCGCTTCACCGGCGCGGCTATCGCACGGAAACGGGCGTTTCGCCAATGATGGAAACGCTTGCCGCTGCAATCATTCGGTTGACCGAGTGGCAGGGCGAAAAACCTTTATACGATCCGATGTGCGGTTCGGGAACTTTGCTCTGCGAGGCGTTGATGTCTTATTGCCGGATTCCGGCGGGTTATCTGCGGAAAAACTTCGGATTCATGTTTCTGCCGGATTTCGACAAAACCGTTTGGGAAACCGTCAGGGAAGAGGCGTATCACGACTTTCGGCAACTGCCGGAAGGACTTATTGCCGGAAGCGATGTTTCCGGGCGTGCGACTAAAAACGCGATCGAAAATGTCAATCACATATCTTCCGGAAACCGTGTCACGATCAAAATGATGAATTTCATGAAAATCGACAACCTCGAGAATCGTGTCATCGTTGCTAATCCGCCTTATGGAATCCGCGAGGGGAAACCGGAAGAGATCGCCAAACTCTACACCTATATTGGTGATTTCCTCAAACAAAAATGTAAAGGATCGACGGCGTATATCTATGTCGGCGATAAGGAATTGCTGAAGTTTATCGGACTCAAACCCACATGGAAAAAACCGTTGGTCAACGGCGCGCTCGATGGTCGATTGGCAAAATACGAAATGTACTGATTCCCGATGTTAGCATTTTCCAATTTTCCGTCACTAATAAACATCGATGACGTGCACATCTACTACGGAAACATGCGACTTGCAACTATCGTTTTGGGTGACGATATTTATTCCGTTGATATACGATGGTTGATAGGAGAGATTACTAAATGAAATTTAATCAAAATGTTCCTTATAACGATTTACCACTCTTACCACCTGATTGTAATCTGGAAACGCCGGAAATCCTGAAAAAGGCCATCTCCGCCGGACGCGCTTTAGCAGAGTTGAAAGGATTAGGAAATGCTATACCCAATCAAAGCATTTTAATCAATTCCATTACGTTACAGGAAGCCCGCGCCAGTTCCGAGATTGAAAACGTTATCACGACTAATGATGCCCTGTTCAAAGCCTTCGCCACAAAGACCGGTCAAATTGATCCTGCAACCAAAGAAGTGTTACATTATCGGTCAGCGCTCTGGGAAGGATACAATACTCTGAAAACTCAAAATCTGCTGACAACAAATGTTTTTATCCGTCTGGTGCAGACAATAAAACAGAACGACGCCGGTATCCGTAAAACTACCGAGACACATTTGTGCAATGACAAAACCGGGGAAATTATCTACTCACCACCGGAAGGCGAAAACATTATCCGCAATAAACTCGGTAATCTGGAAACATTCATTCACGCTGACGACGGCATCGATCCGCTCATCAAACTGTCGATCATTCATTACCAGTTCGAATCGATTCACCCATTTTCAGACGGCAATGGCAGAACTGGGAGAATTATTAACATCCTCTACTTAGTACAACAGAAACTGCTCAACTTGCCCGTATTGTATTTGAGTAAATATATCATCGAACATAAAAGCGATTATTACCGCCTTCTGCGGGCAGTAACTACCAAACAGGAATGGATATCATGGATACTCTTTATGTTGGATGCGGTCGAACAAACAGCCAAATTTAGTCGCAGACGGATTCTGGATATACGAGATCTGATGGAACGCACGATTGAAAAAGCCAAAACCGAATTGCCGGATTATATGTATTCCAAGGAATTGATCGAGATTCTGTTCCATCAGCCTTACTGTAAAGCACAATTTCTGGTAGAGGCAAATCTCGCCGAGCGGAAGACAGCCGCTATTTATCTTAAAGAACTTGAAAAGATCGGTATTCTTAGGTCTCATCCTATTGGACGTGAAAAGTTATATCTAAACATAAAACTTTATGATATGCTTGCCGATCAACATGTCCAATCAATGCCCATATAGCAAACATTTGTCCACTATTCACGGTTTATTGGACATATTAATTTAATATGTCCAGCGGCTGGACATGAAGCGTTACAGTATGGTCCGTAATATGTCGATAATTCCACTTTCTACCGACATGTTATTTAAAATTGAGATGGTAATCTGAAGTGCGATTATATCATTTCTCATTCCCGGCATTAAAAAAAACCATTGGCCTGTTCAAAAAGCGCCGTAAATTCAACCCGAATGAATGATTAAGGTAAAAACGGCTCTCTCTTTCCGCTCTTTTACAATGTGAAAAATCCTGACAGGCGAATGAATTTCGGGTTCCGGGTCTGTTTGCCAAAGGCGAATTCTGTGTTTCGGGTTTCGTGTCGTTCCACCTTCTGAAAATGACCTGACCCGACGGATAACCCGGCAAAATGACAAATAACCCATGACTGATGACAACCAAAACCGCTCTTTTGCACCGCCGACACACATTTCGGCTCTGCCAACGGTTCTGCATACTCCGCTGATAGTCATAAATGCTCCGCCGAAGGTTCTGCATGCTCTGCCGACACAATAAAAGGAACCGCCGACAGGAATTCTCTCGCCATGACGACATTAAAAATATCGCCATCAATTGGATCGTTGATAGAAAGTACCCAGAAAGGTACGGAAAAAAATTGTCTAACAAATGGAGGTCAAGATGTCAGAAACGAACAATCAAACAGTTCAGGACGCGAACGTCCTGGTCATCACGCTACGGAAACACAGCATCGCATGATTTCAAAGAATGACGATTTAGTGCGGATCGACAGAGAGCAGAAAGACTCTAAACATTCGCAGAAGACACTGCGCGCCGAACGCGATGCCGCAGTGAAGGAACTCAAGGCGATGAAACGCAACTATCGCAATTGCGCCGCAGTCTGCTTCGCCAACAACAAAACCATCCTGGCGGAATTCAAGAGCATCATCCCGAACAATAAGTCCCGGAAAACGACAACGCCGACCGAACCGGAAACGACAACGAATGGATGAGAGGGTGAGTGAGAGAAAGGTTGAGGTTAAGATTAAGATTGAGGTTGAGAAGTGAGTGGAAAAAAAAGTGATGTAATTTTGGGAGTGTCAACAGAACCCTGCCCTGACGAGAGTCGGGGCAGGGGGGAAATTTTACCTATGATGAGAACCCAAAAACAAACTGTAATCGAAAACCAATGCTGATGCCTGATGACAATTATTTTCCTTGCGGTTCAGTCGAAATGTAGTTATTTTCAAACTGTTGTTTTTTAATGATGATTGCGAACCGGTGTTTTTTTAAAGGATTAAACGTGGAAAAGGCTTTTAGGGAAAAGAAATCAGACGGAAGGACGGCTAAAGGAGAAATAAACCCCGCATTTTGCGGGGTAAAACATCCCAAAACATGACAAAACACGCAATGCGTATATTCAAGCGTGAGCAGCAAGCATTTGAACCTCACATCACTAAACCAACATATTAACAAAAGAAAATATGACCGAACAACTTATTTCAACACAAAAAGAAAAATTAAATTTTGACGCCCCAAGTGGACAAATACGGATTGCCTACTTCATTTTGGTTCATCGCTTTCCCGAACAGTTTAAAAGACTTTTTAAAGCCATTTACCACCCAGAAAATTACTATTTAATCCATTTAGACAAAAAAACTAGCTTAGAAATTTATGACGACATTCAAGATTTTCTAGCGAATTTTTTAAACGCATATATGTTAGAGAGTGAGAATGTAGTTTGGGGCGGATATAGTATGGTTCAAGCTGAATTAAGTGGCATCAAATACCTTTTAGATATCAATGCTGAATGGGATTTTTTTATCAACCTTAGCGGACAAGATTTTCCGCTTAAATCCCAAGATTTTATTCGTGATTTTCTTGGTAAAAACAAGGAGAATAATTTTATTAAAATTGCAAATCAGGCTACGGATAGACCAGAAACCATGAACCGCATTGAAAATTATTTTGTAGAAACGGACACTGGGTTTTCGGGATTTCCTTACAAAAGGGCTTATCTTAAACATGTTATTTCCTACATTGGTGGACAATGGATGATTTTGACAAGGGAATGTTGTGAATTCATTTGTAATAGTGGTGAGGTGAAAAAGTTTGAGGATTACTATCTTCATACGTTAATACCAGATGAATCGTTCTTTCAGACAGTGATGATGAATACCTCATTTAACGGAAAAATAGTAAATGACGACAAAAGAGCTATCATTTGGATACCAGACATAGGCATTAAATTTCGCTCGAAAACCTTTACGGAGAGTGACACTAAATCTTTAATCGCAAGTGGAAAAATCAAACTACGCCCAAAAACTTTTATAACACAGGATCTTTCATTTCTACTCGCAAGTAATGCACTCTTTGCTCGTAAATTTGATGAAAATGTGGACTCAAACATCTTGGACGTCATGGAGTCAAATTTTCATATTTACAACTAATCACAGACGAAAACAAAATCCCAAATGGATAGCCTTAATCAATAGAAAATATGCCAGCTGCTAACATGGTATTGCTGACAATGGCGGGTGCAGTGATAAATTCAAGTGTAGAACTACTATCAAACTGTAGTGGTTTATTGAAGTGTAGTACTTCTAATCCGACACTGACAGCAAGCCCGAAACCGTTATACGCAATCTTTGGAGGTAAGCCATTATGAGTATTTTATCTGCCATCGGAAATACACCAATTGTAGAACTGACTAATCTGAATATAAAAAGACCAAAAGTAAGAATTTTCGGAAAACTTGAAGGGAACAACCCCGCAGGTTCAGTAAAAGAT